>NZ_JASZYM010000010.1:0-292442 GCF_030317005.1 Variovorax sp. J22R115
GCACCGTCGCAATCGCCGCCGTCAGCGTCGTCTTGCCATGGTCCACGTGACCAATCGTGCCCACGTTCACGTGCGGCTTCGTACGGGTGAATTTTCCTTTTGCCATTTTCTCGACTCCGAAAAATAACTAGATCAACACACTGACATGGGGCTGCAACCTTTCGGCTGCAACCCCAAAACTGGTGCCCATTGCGGGAATCGGACCCGCGACCTCTCCCTTACCAAGGGAGTGCTCTACCACTGAGCCAAATGGGCGATATACCTAAAACCAACTGCGCCTAGCGCTGACGTGGACCTCTGGAGCGGGAGACGGGAATCGAACCCGCGTCATTAGCTTGGAAGGCTAGGGTTCTACCATTGAACTACTCCCGCATCGCGACACAACCAAACCGGATCAAACCTCCAGATCGGGCCGTACCGCAGCACGGTCAGAGCCTTTCGCTTTCGCCTCGGGCCCACAACATTCAAGCGCTCTGCAAAATCCATTCATCGCTGGTGGAGAGGGCTGGATTCGAACCAGCGTACTCGTAAGAGGGCAGATTTACAGTCTGCTGCCATTAACCACTCGGCCACCTCTCCAGCGAACCTCGGAATATAGCACGATATACCCGGGTACGTCGATGACACCCCCGGCAAATTTGTGCCGCACCGCAGCAACTTCTCGGCGTCCGCAAGGGGGTTGGCCGGTCAGGAGTCGCGATTTGCTCCGAGCCCAAGATTCTCGCATGAAATCAAGCACTTACTCCCTGGGCTCAGGAACCTCCGCCTTCGCGCCACGCCCGGGCTTGCCCGAAGTGCCCGCAGCCGATGAATGGCACGGGCGGCCGCAGTGCGGACAGGGGCGAGGGGTGATTCGACATCAGCACCTTGTGACGAAGTGTGTCGATCAGCGCCCGCTTGCTCTGCGCGTGCGAGCCCCACAGCATGAAGACGACGGCCCGTTCGCCATCGGCCACATGGCGGATCACGGCGTCGGTCAGCACCTCCCAGCCACGGCCGGCGTGGCTGGCGGCCTGCCCTTCCTCGACGGTCAGGCACGTGTTGAGCAGCAGCACGCCATGGGTCGCCCACTTGACCAGGCTCCCGCCAGGATTCGGAAAGGTCGGAGGCGGCGTGCCCAGGTCGCGCTGCAGTTCCTTGAAGATGTTGCGCAGCGACGGCGGTAGCGCCACACCCGGCGCCACTGAAAAAGCGAGCCCCTCGGCCTGCCCGCGCCCGTGATACGGATCCTGGCCGAGGATCACGACGCGGACCTCTTCCGGCGGCGTCAGTTCGAGCGCTCGCAGTGGCTGGGGCGGAAAGATCACGGCACCGGCGTCCAGCCTCTCACGCAGAAAGCCCTGCAGCCTCTGGCCGACCGCGCTGCCGAAGAATTCGCCCACCAGGGCCTGCCATCCGGGCGCGACCAGCCAATCGGCAGGGTCGCTGCTCGCCAACTGATTCCCCGCGCTCATTGGAACAATGCGGCGAGCGCTTCGCCCGGTTCGTCGGCACGCATGAAGGCCTCGCCAACCAGGAAGGCATGGACGCCCGCAGCTCGCAGTTTCGCGACGTCGTCGCGGGTCGTGATGCCCGATTCGGTCACGAGCAGGCGATCGGGAGGCACCTGCGCCAGCAGATCGATCGTGGTCTGTATCGACACCTCGAAAGTCCGCAGATTGCGGTTGTTGACGCCGACGAGCGGTGTCTTGAGCTTCAGCGCGCGCTCGAGTTCGGCACCGTCGTGCACCTCGACCAGCACCGACATGCCGAGCCCCGCTGCGATCGCTTCGAATTCGCGCATCTGACCGTCGTCCAGGCAGGCCGCGATGAGCAGGATGGCGTCGGCGCCCATCGCGCGCGATTCGTAGACCTGGTAGGCGTCGACGATGAAATCCTTGCGCAGCACCGGCAGATCGCACGAGGCCCGCGCCTGCTTGAGATAGTCCACGCCTCCCTGGAAGAACTGCCTGTCGGTCAACACCGAAAGGCAGGCCGCGCTCACCGTGCCGTCACCTTCGGCGTAGCTCTGGGCGATGTCCGCCGGGATGAACTCCGAGCGCAGGACACCCTTGCTCGGGCTGGCCTTCTTGACCTCGGCAATGACCGCGGCGGCGCCCGCGGCGATCTTCGCGCGCAGGGCACCGGTGAAGTCGCGCGTGAGCACACGGCTTTCGGCATCGAAGCGAACGGCTTCCAGGGGTGTTTTCTTTGTGGCCGCCGCGATTTCCTCGCGTTTGACGGCAACGATCTTCTCGAGGATGTCCGACATTTCTTTTCTCCCTGCTCGCTCAGGCAGCCGCGGTGGCTGCAATCAGTTCGGCCAGCTTGGCCTTGGCCGCGCCCGATTCGAGCGCGACGCGCGCGCGCTCGACCCCCGCTCCGATCGAATCGGACACATTGGCCGCGTACAGCGCGGCGCCGGCATTGAGCAGCACGATGTCGCGCGCCGGGCCGGACTGGTTGTCGAGCACGTCCATCAGCATCGCCTTCGATTGCTCCGGCGTCTCCACGCGCAGCGTGCGATTGCTCGACATCGCGAAGCCGAAGTCCTCCGGATGGAGTTCGTACTCGCGCACTTCGCCATCCTTGAGTTCGCCGACCATGGTGGCCGCGCCGAGCGAGATTTCGTCCATGCCGTCGCGGCCGTAGACCACCAACGCATGTTCCGCGCCCAGGCGCTGCAGCGCCCGCACCTGGATCCCCACGAGGTCCGCGTGGAACACGCCCATCAGGATGTTGGGCGCCCCGGCCGGATTGGTCAGCGGGCCGAGGATGTTGAAGATGGTCTTGATGCCGAGTTCCTTGCGAATCGGCGCGACGTTTTTCATCGCCGGATGGTGATTCGGCGCGAACATGAAGCCGATGCCCACATCGGCAATGCACTTCGCGATCTGGTCCGGCTTCAGGTTGATGTTGATGCCGAGCGATTCGAGCACGTCCGCGCTGCCCGACTTGCTGCTCACGCTGCGCCCGCCATGCTTGCTGACCTTGGCGCCCGCGGCCGCGACGACGAACATCGAGCAGGTCGAGATATTGAAGGTGTGCGAGCCGTCGCCGCCGGTGCCCACGATGTCGACCAGGTTCGTGGTGTCGGCCACCGGCACCTTGGTCGAAACCTCGCGCATCACCTGCGCGGCGGCAGTGATTTCGCCGATGGTCTCCTTCTTGACGCGCAAGCCGGTAATGAGCGCGGCCATCATCACCGGCGAGCATTCGCCGCTCATGATGAGGCGCACGATGTGCAGCATCTCGTCGTGGAAGACTTCGCGGTGTTCGATGGTGCGCTGCAGCGCTTCCTGGGGGGTGATGGGCATGGTTTGTCTCCCTTGGATCAATGGACGGAGGTCGGGGCGAGAGGATTGTCGGAAAGCGCGAGTCTGAAGCCAAAGCCCACGAACAGCGCGCCGGCGCCACGCTGCAGCCAATGCATGCCGCGCTGGACGAGGCCGACGCGACGCGCCGTCCAACCGGCGAGCAGCGCCCACGCCACGTTGACGAAGATCGCGTTGAAGTTGAACAGCACGCCCAGCAGGAAGAAGGCAAGGGGCTTGTTGTCCGTGCCGGGTGCGATGAACTGCGGGACGAAGGCCAGGAAGAACAGCGCTACCTTGGGATTGAGCGCATTGGTCCAGAAGCCTCCGAGGAAGACGCTCTTCATGCTGGTCGGCCCTGCCGCATCGGCACCGTCGACGGCCAGCGCCTGCTCGTCCTTCGAAGGCCGCGACAGCAGCATCCGCACGCCGACCCACAGCAGATAGGCAGCACCGACCCACTTCAGGACGGTGAACGCGGTCGTCGATGCCGCCATCAGCGCACTCACGCCGAGCGCCGCGGCGGAAATGTGCACAAAGCAGCCGGCGGTGATGCCGAAGCCGGCAACGACCCCGGCGCGGGTACCCGAGCGCAGCGACCGGGTCACGATGTAGAGCACGTCGGGCCCCGGCGTGAGATTCAGCAGCAGCCCGGCCGCGATGAAGAGCAGCAGCGAATGGGCGTCAGGCATGGAAGAAGCTCCGGATGGCTCGGACCGCGCGGTCGATGCCGCTCGCATCCACGTCGAGATGCGTTGCGAATCGCAGCCGGTATAGCCCCGTGGCCAGCACGGCGTTCTGCTTCAGATGAGCCAGCAGTTCGGCGGAACGCGATCGGGCCGCGCCCGTGAGGTCGACGAACAGCAGGTTCGTCTGCGGCGCCTCGACCTGCAGTTCGGCGATGCCCGCCAGCCCCTCGGCCAGCCGGCGCGCCAGTGCATGGTCCTGCGCAAGACGCTCGACATGGTGATCGAGCGCATGCGACGCCGCCGCGGCCAGAATGCCGGCCTGCCGCATGCCGCCGCCCGCCATCTTGCGAATGCGGTGCGCGCGCGCAATGAACTCCCGCGACCCGCACAGCGCCGAGCCCACCGGCGCACCGAGGCCCTTGCTGAAGCAGACCGACACGGTGTCGAAACAGCCGGCGATGCGGCGCGCTTCGGTGCGCGGGTCAGTGCCGCGTTCCGCCGCCTGTGCCACGGCCGCGTTGAACAGCCGCGCACCATCGAGATGGCGGCTCAGTCCCTTGCGCTGCGCCAGTTGCGTCGCCTGTTCGACGTAGGCGAAGGGCAGCACCTTGCCCCCCAGTGTGTTCTCCAGCGCGAGCAGCCGTGTGCGAGCGAAATGCGCGTCGTCGGGCTTGATCGATGCTTCGATCTCGTCCAGCGCGAGCGTGCCGTCCGGCTGGTGATTCAGCGGCTGCGGCTGCACGCTGCCGAACACCGCGGCGCCGCCGCCTTCCCAGCGGTAGCAATGCGCCTGCTGGCCGACGATGTACTCGTCGCCCCGCTGGCAATGCGACAGGATCGCGCAGAGATTGCTCTGGGTGCCCGTGGGCACGAACAGCGCCGCCTCGAAGCCCAGCATCCCGGCGATCTGCTCCTGCAGCGCGTTGACGCTGGGATCGTCGCCGAACACGTCATCGCCCAGAGGGGCGGACAGCATGGCATCGCGCATCGCGGCCGTGGGCCGGGTGACCGTGTCGCTGCGCAAGTCGACCAGGGTCGATGAAGAGGTCGTCATTCGGATCACTCCAGGAAGTTCCGGAGCATGGCGTGCCCGTGCTCGGTGAGGATGGATTCGGGATGGAACTGCACGCCCTCGATGCGCACGGCCTGCTCGAAGCCGGTGTGGCGCACGCCCATGATCTCGCCGTCGTAGGTCCATGCGGTGATGGCGAGTTCGCTCGGACAGGACTCGCGTTCGATCGCGAGCGAGTGATAGCGGTTGACACAGAACTTCTCCGGCAAGCCCGCGAACACGCCTTCGCGCGTGGTCGTGATCTCGCTGGTCTTCCCGTGCATCAGCTGCTGCGCGCGAATAATCTTTCCGCCGAAAGCCGCGCCAATCGCCTGGTGACCGAGGCATACGCCGAGGATGGGCAGGCGCCCGGCGAACTCCTGGATGGCCTTGACCGAGACGCCCGCCTCGGCCGGCGAGCAAGGCCCGGGCGAAATCACAAGCCGGCCGACGCCGCCGCCGATGCGCTCCCGGAGCCCTTCGAGCGTGATCTCGTCATTGCGATGCACCTCGACGTCCGCGCCAAGCTCGCCGAAATACTGCACCAGGTTGTAGGTGAAGCTGTCGTAGTTGTCGATCATCAGGAGCTTCATGGCTTGACTCCGATCCGGTGCACGCCTTTGACCACGGGGAACACGTTGAAGTTGATGAGCAGCCCCAGCTTGAGCCCCGAGAGCCGCACGGCCGCCTGAGCCCGCGCACGATGCAGGTCGGTGAGCGCATCGACCGCCTTCACGTCGACGACGACCGACTGCTCGACCACGAAGTCCGCATGGCAGACTTCGCCGAGCGATCGGCCCTTGTAGCTCGCCGATACCGGCACGTTGCGCACGAAGCCGATCTCGCGCTCGGCCAGTTCGATTTCCAGCGCGGCGGCGTAGACCTCCTCGGCCAGGCCGATGCCGAGCACCCGCTGCACCTCGACGGCCGCGCCGATGATCTCGTGCGAGAAGTCGTTGTTCTGAATGTCGTCGCTCATCATTCCAGGCCCTCCTCGACCAGCTCCGCGGCGCGCAGTAGCGCCCGCGCCTTGGCTTCCGTTTCTTTCCATTCGAGTTCGGGCACCGAGTCGGCGACCACGCCGGCCGCGGCCTGCACGTGCAGCATCTGGTCCTTCACGATGCCGGTGCGGATGGCGATCGCCACGTCCATGTCGCCGGCGTAGCTGATATAGCCGCAGGCGCCGCCATAGAGCCCGCGCTTGGTCGGCTCGAGCTGGTCGATCAGTTCCATCGCGTGCACCTTCGGCGCGCCAGTCAGCGTGCCGGCCGGGAAGGTGGCCTTGAGCACGTCGATGGCGGTCATGCCGTCCTTCAGCGTGCCTTCGACATTGCTCACGATGTGCATCACGTGGCTGTAGCGCTCGATGGCGAAGGCTTCCGTCACCTTCACGCTGCCGATCTTCGCGATGCGGCCGATGTCATTGCGCGCGAGGTCGATCAGCATCACGTGCTCGGCGCGCTCCTTCGGGTCGTTGATCAGTTCGACCTCCGCCGCCTTGTCGAGCTCGGGCGAGGCGCCGCGGGGGCGCGTGCCGGCCAGCGGGCGGATGGTGATCTTCTGCTCGTCCTCCCCGGTGCGCTCCTGGCGCACGAGGATCTCGGGCGAAGCGCCGACCACATGGAAGTCGCCCAGGTCGTAGTAATACATGTAAGGCGATGGGTTCAGCGAACGCAGCGCGCGGTACAGCGACAGCGGCGACTCGGTGTAGCGCTTGCTGATGCGCTGGCCCACTTGCACCTGCATGAAGTCGCCGGCCGCGATCAGCTCCTTGGCGCGCTCGACCGCCGCGAGGTAGTCGGCCTTGGCGAAGCCGCGCTGCGCCGGATGCGCCTGCGTCGGCGACACGCGCGGCGCGCTCACCGAATACTTGAGTTGGTCGCGCAGCCCGCGCAGGCGGCGCTTGGCGTTGGCATAGGCCTCGGGCTGGCCCGGGTCCGCGTAGACGATCAGGTAGAGCTTGCCCGAGAGGTTGTCGATGACCGCCAGCTCCTCGCACTGCAGCAGCAGGATGTCGGGACAGCCCAGCGTGTCGGGCGGGCAGCTCTTCTCCAGCTTCTTCTCGATGTGGCGCACGGTGTCGTAGCCGAAGTAGCCCGCCAGGCCGCCGCAGAAGCGCGGCAGGCCCGGACGCAGGGCGACCTTGAAGCGCTGTTGGTAAGCCGCGACGAAATCGAGGGGGTTGCCCTGGACTTTTTCCACGACTTTGCCGTCTGTTACGACCTCCGTGACGGCGTCGGAACCGAAGCCGCGCGCACGCAAGAGCGTCCGCGCGGGGAGTCCGATGAAGCTGTAGCGGCCGAAGCGCTCGCCGCCCACCACCGATTCGAGCAGGAAGCTGTTCCTGCCGCTGTCCTTGGTATGGGCGAGCTTGAGATAGAGGGAAAGAGGCGTCTCGAGGTCGGCAAAGGCCTCGACCATCAGCGGAATGCGGTTGTAGCCCTGCGCGCTGAGGCTTTTGAATTCGAGTTCAGTGATCACGGGTGGGGTCTCCGTCGGCCAGCAGACGCTCCATGGTCGCTGGCGGGGTCATTCAGGGTGGCTGGTCAGGATGACCGAAGGCCGCGGGCGCACGGCGTGCGCCGTGCAATCAAACAGGCAACGTCGATGGCGTGCGCCAAGGCCAGGCTCCCCGGCTGCCTTGACCTGTCTGAATGACGTGATGAATGAACATGGAATGGGGAGTTTAGCCGAGGGACAACGCTGGTACTAAAAGATACATTCGGAACTTTTGGAGCCCACGGAGACTTTTTGATGCCCCAGTTTGCCTTGCGACGCGTGATTGCGCTGTCCACCCTTGCCCTCGCGTCGTTCGCCGCATCGGCTGCCCAGATCGACGTCGCCGGCGTGAAGCTCGACGACGCCATCGACCTGCGGGGCAGCAAGCTGCAGCTCAACGGCGCAGGCGTTCGCTACAAGGCCGTCTTCAAGGTGTACACCGCCGCCCTCTACCTGGGCAAGAAGGTGGGCACGCCCGAAGAGGTACTGGCCGCGCCGGGTGCCAAGCGAATGACCATCACCATGCTGCGCGACATCGACGCCAACGAACTGGGCAAGCTCTTCACGCGCGGCGTGGAAGACAACTCGCCCAAAGGGGAGATGTCGCAGTTGATTCCGGGACTGCTGCGCATGAGCCAGGTGTTCTCCGAGCAGAAGCAACTGAAGGCGGGTGACTCGTTCACCATCGACTGGCTGCCCTCCACCGGCACGGTGATTTCCGTGCGAGGCGTTTCGCAAGGCGATCCCATCAAGGAGCAAGCCTTCTTCAATGCCCTGGTGCGCATTTGGCTCGGCCCGAGTCCGGCCGACTGGAAGCTCAAGGACGCGTTGTTGGGGAAGGGCTGAGGCTCAGCCCTTCTGACCGAGATCGGCCAGGGAGTCGATGAAGCCGTCCGCATCCACCTCGCGGATGGGTTCGCCGTGGTTGTAGCCGTAACTGACGAGGATGACGGGGCAGCCGGCGGCGCGGGCGGCCTTGGCGTCGTTGCTGGAGTCGCCGAGCATCAGCGTTCGGGCTGGGCGAGTGCCGAGGGCTTCGCAGGCCTTGAGGAGCGGGAGGGGATCGGGCTTTTTCTTGTCGAAAGCGTCGCCGCCGAACATCACGTCGAAGAATTCGGTGAGGCCCTTGGACGCCAGCAGCGGGCGGGCGAAAGCGGTCGGCTTGTTGGTGAGGCAGGCGAGGCGCAAGCCACGGGCGCGCAAGGCGGACAGGCCCTGCACAACGCCGGCGTAGACCTCGGCATGCTCGCCGTTGATCGCCAGGTAGTGGTGCTGGTAGCGGGGCCAGGCGCGTTCGAACCAGGTCTCGTCGTCCTCCGAAGTGGCTCGCACTTGCTGGAGCACCGAATGGATCAGGTGCTCGGAGCCCTTGCCCACCATGGCCTCGACCGTGGGCGCATCGATGTGCGGCAGGGCGAGGTCGTCGAGCATGCGGTTCAGGGCGACGACGAAGTCACCGATGGTATCGACCATCGTTCCATCGAGATCGACGATCGCGGCGTCGAAGTTTGAAAGATCCAGGGGCATCCCCCGAGGATAAGCCGGCGCCGGCGCCGACGACGCCGGCGGTGCGGACCTCAGGCTTCGGTGAGCGATTGCGCCGCGACGACGGCCTCGGTGCGGTTGCGCACATTGAGCGCCCGGAAGATCGCAGCCAGGTGGATCTTGACCGTGCCCTCGCTGATGCCCAGAGCGCGCCCGATGAGCTTGTTGGGCTTGCCCTGCGACAGCAGCTGCAGCACCTCGACCTGGCGCTCGGTCAGCACGTTGCGCAGGTGCTCCAGCGTCTGCGCGGAGGCGGCGGCCGCTCCGCGCTGCGCGGCATCGGCGGCACTGGCGTTCGGAATGCCGGCAATCACGCCGGGTGGCAGCGCCGCCAGCATCATCGGCGGCACGTAGACGCCGCCCGCCAGCACCAGCCGCACTGCGGACAGCATGACCTCGGGCGAGTACGCCTTCGGGATGAAGCCCAGCACGCCGCGTTCGAGCGCGCTGCGCATGACGGAAGGGTCTTCGTAGCCCGACAGCACGATGACCGGCACCGCCGGATGCCGGCGACGGATCTCGTCGATGTGGGCCTGGCCTTCAGCGCCGGGCATGTTCAGGTCGATCACGGCCAGGTCGATGTCGTCGGAAGCACCGACGAGCAGTTCGTCGACGCTCATGGCCAGGACGAACTGAATGTCGGCTTCAAGCTCCGACAGTTTGGCCTTGACCGCCTCGATGACGAGCCGGTGGTCGTCGGCGATCAGGATTTTCATGGCTTACCCCAGCGTCAGAAGTGACTCAGCACATTGAAGATACCGGCGAACGCACCGCACAGCAAGGCGGATTCGCTCCCCGAACGACATAGCTCCCAAGCGGTATGGCGCGCGCGCACGCGCGTGGAAAGAATCGATTCCATATCCAAGAAACGACAGGGGGACAAGCATGTGCCATCGAAGAAGGCGCACACACGGGACTCCCGTCGCCACCCAAGCATAGCCGCGAGCGATGCATGGCTCGCCTGCTCGACTGTTTCTCCGCGCTGCTTTCGTTCGGCCTCGCGCTGGACGCGTCGATCGCTGCCGGGCGGGTCAGCGACTCCTGCGAGGCGGCACAGCACAAGGCCCGCGCGCTGCTCGACGAGGCACGCGCCGCCGCCCGCAGGCTGGGCCGGCCGGCCGAGAAGGTGGAGTCGGCGCTGTTCGCGATGGTCGCGTGGATGGACGAGATCCTGGCGCGTCACCCCGGTTGCACCGATGCGGTGGCGCCCTTGCAGGTCGCGCTCTTCAACTCGCACAACGCGCAAACCGAGTTCTTCCACCACCTCGCGGCCTTGCAGGCGGGCGACGAGGAAGTCCGCGAGGTGTACTGGCACGCGCTGGTGCTGGGCTTCAAGGGCCAGTACTACTTCGAGAACGGTGAGGGCGGCGAACTCGGCAAGCTCAAGGATCTGCACGGACAGCAGCTCGCCGTGCGCCCCGCCGCGATCGAGACGCTCGCGCAGGACCGCATCACGCCGCAACCCTACGGCGTGCCCGACCCGCCTGGACCGCGCGATCCGCAATGGCGGCAGCGCGCCCTGCTGCGCACGGGTGGCGCGCTGGCGCTGCTGATTCCGCTGGCCTACCTGCTGTGGTTCCTTCTGACGCGGCAGTATGAAGCGCCGCCCACGCTGGCGCAGCGCATCGAGCAGCAATTCCAGACCTATGCCTGCTCCGACCTGTCCGTGACCGCGGGCAGGGATGGCGAAGTGCGCGTGAGCGGCTTCGTCTCGCGCGCCGAGGAGGTCGCCAGCGTCGAGCGCGCCGTGAGCGCCGTGCCGGGCGTCGGCGCCGTGCGCTTCGAGCTCCAGCTTCGCGTGTGGCCGCATTGCGAGGTCGTTGCGATCCTCAAGCCCTACCAGGCGCGCAACCGGGACAAGAAGCTCGGCCTGAAAGTCGCCGCATCCTCCGCACGCGACGGCCGGCTGCGCGAAGGCGACCCGGTGCGCTTCCAGATCACGAACGCCAACGCCGACGGCTACCTCTGGGTCGACTACTACACGGCCGACGGCGCGGTGATGCACCTCAATGCCGGGAAAGTGCAGCTCCGCTTGCGCGCCGGCGAGACGATCGAGCTGGGCCGCGACATTCCTGCGAGCTGGCTGGTGGCGCCCCCTTTCGGCACCGTGATGCTCACCGCGCTGTCGTCGCCGATTCCCTTCAGTGAACCCGTGGACAGCCCCCCCTTCGAACTCGCGTCGGCTTACCTCCAGCGGCTGCGGGAGTCGCTGGCCGTCGGCGAATTCGGCGCGCGAGTGATTGCCGACTTCGCTTTTCTCGAGACCGTCCCGCGTTGACGATGAACGCCATGACGCAGCTGCCCGCTCACTTCTGGCCCTTGCTGGTGCTTTGCCTGCTGGCCTTTGTGAGCCTGTGGTGGTTCGTGCTGGGGTCGAGCCGCTCGGCGCGGCGCCGGATGCTGCGCCTACGGATCGCAGCGCTGGGCCAGGAGACGGAAGCGCCATCGAAACCCGGCGAACTGCAGCAATCCCTCGCCCATGCGCGCCGGACGCTCCTGCACGCGCCCGAACCACCGGTGGTGCGCAATCCCCTCTATGCGATTCCGTGGTTCGTCTTCATCGGCGACGCATCGGCCAACGTCACGGGTCTGCTCGATGCCGCTGTCGACACGTCGTCGCCATCGTCGTCGGCACCGCACGCCGAGCGCGACGACGCCTTCTGGCACTGGCGCGGCCTGTCATCGATGATCGCCATCGAGACCAGCCCCGCGGTACTGGGCGATCCTGCGGACCGGCACGAACGCAGCCTCTGGTATCGCGCGCTGCTGGAACTCGCGGAGCGACGCAAGCGCCTGCCGCTCAACGGCATCGTGGTGTGCGTGGACGTATCCACCCTGCTCGGCAACGCGGCCGCGAGAGAGGCGGTCGCAACTCGGGTGCGAACGCTGGTCCACGAAGCAGCGGAGCATCTGGGGCTCCTTCTACCGGTGTATTTCTTCGTGACCGGCCTGGAGCGGCTGAGCGGTTACGACGTCGTGCGCGGCGCCCTGCCCGACGAGGTGCTCGCGCAAGCGTTGGGCCACCGCCTCACCCACGAAGCGGCACCGCGCATCGAGGCCGATGCAGAACTCGACGTGATGTTCGGCGAGATCACCCAACGCCTGCATGCGCTGCGCATGACGCTGTTCCGCAATGAGCAGGACCCGGTTCGCCGGCAGGCCATCCATGCCTTCGTGGAGGAGGTCCGTTTGCTGCAGCAGGGTCTTCGTGAAATGGCGCAGCGCCTCTTCGGCAATGGCCATGGACCCCACTCGCCCCGCTGGCGCGGCCTCTATCTCACGGCAGCGCCGCACGATGGCCACGACGGCGCCTTCGTGCACGATTTGTTCGAGCGCTTCCTGCCGGCGGACCAGCCCCTCGCACGTTCGCGAAATCCGGGTGGCGTGAGCGACAGCTACTTCGGCTCCACGCAGATGTGAAGCCGGCTGGCCGTCACTCGTCGTCGCGCACGCGGAACTGGCCCATCAGAGTCTGCTGGACGGCGGGCGGCACCGCCTCGTAGTGGGACAGCGCGATCGTGTAGCGCCCCTGGCCGCTCGTCATGGCGTTGAGGCGCGACTGGTAGCTCGACAACTCCGACATCGGCACCTGGCCGCGAATGACCACGGTGCCGGCCGCCATGTTCGACGTCCCGGTGACCAGACCGCGCCTCGACGACAGGTCGCCGGTGACGTCGCCGATCGAGCCATCGGGCGCCGCGATCTCGATCTGCACGATGGGCTCCAGCACGATTGCGCGCGCCTCGCGGATCGCGGCCATGAAGGCCTTGCGGCCGGCCGTGGCGAAGGCGATGTCCTTGCTGTCCACGCTGTGGTGCTTGCCGTCATGCACCACCACGCGCACGTCGACGACCGGGTAGCCGGCAATGGCCCCGGTCGTCAGCACCTCGCGCACGCCTTTCTCGACCGCCGGTATGAACTGGCCCGGGATCGTCCCGCCCTTGACCGAATCGACGAACTCGAAGCCCGCGCCGCGCGCCATCGGTTCGACGCGCAGGAACACCTCGCCGAACTGGCCGGCCCCGCCCGTCTGCTTCTTGTGCCGGTGGTGGCCCTCGGCCTGCATGGTGACGGTCTCGCGGTACGCGATGCGTGGCGGTCTCGTGTTGACCTCGAAGCGGTAGACCTCGCGCAGCCTTTCGAGCAGCACGCGAAGGTGCAACTCGCCGAGCCCGTAGACCACCGACTCGTTGGTCGCGGCCACATGCTCGACTCTCAGGCAAGGATCCTCACCGACCAGCTTGCCGAGGATCTCCCACATGCGCTGCTCATCGCCATGCCGCTTCGGCTCGATGGCCAGCCCGTGCACGGGAATCGGAAAGTCCAGCGGCGCGAGATGGACGTGGTCGTCCTCCGCGGCGTCGTGCAGCACGGAGTCGAAGCGGATGTCGTCGACCTTCGCCACCGCGACGATGTCGCCCGGCAGCGCACGCGGAACCTCCACGTGGTCCTTGCCCTGCAGCATGAACAGGTGGCCGACCTTGAAGGGCTTTCGGCCATCGCCGACGTAGAGCTGGCTGTCGCGCGTGACCGTGCCCTGGTGCACCCTGAAGATGCCCAGCTTGCCGACATAAGGGTCCACCGTGACCTTGAACACGTGTGCCAGCACGTGCTTCGACGGATCGGGCTTGGCTTGCATGGGCTTCGCGGCCGCGCCTTCGCCGACCAGGAAGTCCGGCGGATTGGCTTCGGTGGGGTCGGGCAGCAGCTTGACGATGACATCGAGCAGTTCCGCCACGCCGGCCCCGCTGCGCGCCGAGACGAAGCTGACGGGAATCAGGTGACCTTCGCGCAAGGCCTGTTCGAGCGGGGCATGCAGTTCGCTCGCATCGACGTCGCCATCGTTGAGATAGCGATCGACGAATGCTGCATCGACCTCGACCACCTGCTCGACCAGCGCGCGGTGCGCCGCATCGACGCCACCAATGTCGCACTGCCCCTCGCGGTTGAAGAAGCAGTCGACGACGCGCGAGCCGCCATCGCCGGGCAGGTTCAGGGGAAGGCATTCGCGGCCGAAGGTGGCCTGGATCTGCTCCAGAACCCCCGCGAGGTCGACGCCCTGCGCGTCGATCTTGTTGACGATGATCATGCGGGTGAGGTGCCGCGAGGCGGCGTACTCCATCATCCGCACGGCCATGGGCTCGATGCCGGTGCTGGCGTTGATGACGATCGCCGCCGTTTCCACCGCCTCCAGGGCGGGCAGGCTCTGTCCGAGGAAATCGGGGCCGCCGGGGGTGTCGATGAAATGAATCCGAGTGCCGGCGTGCGTCAGGTGCATCACCGAGGCATTGAGCGAATGCTGCATGCGTCGCTCCAGCGGGTCATGGTCGCTCACTGTGCTGCCGCGTTCGATGCTGCCCGGCGCACCGATGGCGCCCGACTTGAGCAACAGCGCTTCAGCAAGGGTGGTCTTGCCCGAGGCTGACGCCCCGACGAGCGCCAGCGTTCTTACCGCTTCCATTTCGGCCGCGAGGCCGTTCGATCGGCTTGCCATGGGTGGGTCTCCTTGACGGGCGAATCAGGGTACGGGATTGACCGGTCCGGCGCAAGCCGATGCCTTTGCAGGACAATGCCGGCCTCTATGCGCACGCAATTCATGGCTGTCAAGATTCCGGTCGCCCAGGACGACGACAACCGCCTTCACCTGCGGGAAGACAAGATCGACCAGGCGCTGCGAAGCAAGAGCCTCGGATCCGTGCTCGGCTGGGGCGACTCTCTCGGCGACGCATCTCCCAGCGGCCAGCGCCGGGTGGCCTACACCCGCGTCGATCTCGACGTCGTGGACATCGGGGCCGCGCGCACGGAACTGCAGGCAGCCCTCGTCGCGATCGGCGCGCCCGCCGGCACCGAGATCCATTACGGCGTCGAAGGCATCAGCCTCGCGGACATCTACGCCCCGCCCCACTGGCGACTCGAGCAGCCGGTGGTACGACAGCCGCAACGACCCAGGGGCCGCATCCGGTAGGCCCTACCTGAGCCACAGCGCGACGGCCGTGTAGTTGTCGTAGCCGGGCTTGGCACGCGCCTTGACCTCGGCGTCGATCTTCTCGATCCATTGGTCCGGGTCGTGCGATGTCTGCAGCGCTGCGCGCAGATACGCATCGCCCAGCACCTCCCAGATACCGTCGCTGCACAGCAGCAACGCATCCCCGGCAGCCAGCGGCATGCGCTCGGACACCGCGATGTCCAGCACCCCGTCCGCGGCGCCCAGGGCCGACAGCAGCAGGTTGCGCTGCGGATGCAGGCGTGCGCCTTCCTCGTCGAGGATGCCGCCCGCCACCATCTGCTGCACCAGGCTGTGGTCGATCGTGCGTGCCTCCAGTGCGCCGCCCCTGAATAGATAGGCACGGCTGTCGCCGCTGTGGGCCCAGGCCAGTTCCTGGTCGCGCAGATCGAGCGCCGCCATCACCACCGTGGAGCGCATGTTCGCGAGCATGCCGCCCTCGGCCTGGCGCGTGACCACGTCGCGGTTGGCCTGCTCCAGCAGACGGCGCAGGCCGGCGTTGTCGAGCCCCGGCGCCGCGGCGAAGCCGTCGAGCACGCTGGCGCGTGCGGTCGCCGCAGCCACATCGCCGCCGCCGTGGCCGCCGGCGCCATCGGCCACCAGGCAGGCGACGAAACGGCCATCGCTCCATTGCCCGAACACGTCTTCGTTGTAGGGCCGGCCGCCATTCTTCGACAAGGTGACGATCTCGATGTCCACTGAAGCCCCCTCACTTCATATGAATGTGACGCCGCTCTGGAGCAGCCACCACGCCGCCGCGATGGCGACGAGCGCCGCGACCGCCGCCGCCGCGACGAGGCGACCTTTTCCTGTAGGGACGGGCGGTGCCGCGGTTGCCGGCTTGGCGCCCCTGGCCGTCCTGGCCGCAGTCGGCCGCTTCGCAGCCGGCACTGCGGTCAGTCCGAGTGCCTCCCGCAGCGCCGCCATCGACTGCGGCCGCGCCTCGGGCCGCACGGCGAGCCCCGCATCGATGGCCGCAAGGAGCCGCGGGCTGTAGTGCTGCAACAGGGCCTCGCTGTTCGCGAGCGGCACGTAGGCGTCACTCAGCAGGCGCGCCACGGACGGCGGCGGCGCACGGCCGCACACCGCCACGTGCATCAGCGCCGCCAGCGCGTACACGTCCGTCCAGGCGCCCTGCGCCATGCCCGGCATGTCGGCATATTGCTCGATGGGGGCATATCCGGGCTTCAGGATGACCGTGATGGTCTGCGTCTTGTCGCTGATCACGCGCCGCGCCGCGCCGAAGTCCAGCACCACCGGTCGGCCGGAGCCTTCGAGCAGGATGATGTTGTCGGGCGCGATGTCGCGGTGGTAGCAGTGCGCGGCGTGCATCACGGCGAGCGCCTGCGTCACGCCGTCCATCATGCGCAGCAGCCAGGCCTCCTCGACGCCGCCCGGCGTGGCGGCCAGCACCTGCCGAAGCGTGTCGCCGCGGTAGAAGGGCATCACCATGTAGGTGGTGCCGCGCTCCTGCCACGACCGGTAGACCTTGAGCAGCGAGGGATGGTCGAACTGGGCCAGCAGTCGCGCTTCGTTGATGAAGCTGCGCATGCCCAGGTCGAAGGTTTCGCGATGGCGTTCAGACAGCGGCACGACCCCCCCGTCCAGCTGGCGGGCCGACAGCAGCGAGGGGAGGTATTCCTTGATCGCCACCACTCTTTCGAGCGTCGGGTCCCAGGCCTCGTAGACCACGCCGAAGCCCCCCTGCCCGACGATGCGCGTTACCTCGAATTCGGCGAGCCGGCTGCCCAGCGGCAGGCGGCCGGCGTCGACATTGTCGACCGCCTTGCGCAAGGTCGGCGCGACGGTGGGAGCGTCGCTGGCTTTGGCATTCACGGCGGCTCCAGACCCTGTGCGGAAGCGCCGGGCGCGTAGCCGAAAAGCGCCTCGAACTGGTCATCCTGCGGCAGGGCCTGGCTGGCCATGCCGAGCCCGCCTTCGGCCCTCGGATCGGTGAACCACAGCGACTGACCAACGACCGGCAATGCCAGCGCGGCCTCGCCGTCCTCGTCCAGGACCTGGTCGTTCTGGCTCGCGAACAACTGATGCAGCAGCACTTCGAAGCCGATGGCGTCCAGGTTCTTGTCCAGCCCCGCGCGCGCGGCCTGGATCGCGACGCCCCACCATTGCCGCACGTGGGCCAGCGCCTCGCCCTTGAGCTCGGAGCGCGGTGCGACGAGTTCCTGCGCCAGGGTGAAGGGAAAGTAGCGCCCCTCCCCGTCGACCGAGGGCATCAGCACGCCGACCCAGGATTGTCCGCCGATGACGCCATTGCCCAGCACGAAGCACCAGACCGGCGCTTCCAGATAGCGCTCGGTCCAGCCCTGGTGAATGACACGCAGGCGCGCCAGGCCGTTGCGCAGCCAGCGCTCCCAGACCTCGCGAAAGTCCTCGGGCAGGCGGCGATGCGCAAAGTCGCCCATGCCGGGCAGCTTGCCGAACCAGCCCGGCGCCGCGTCCGAAACGACAGGAGACGACTCGGCGCTCACGAGACCTCCGGACAAGCCAATGGAAACATCCAGTTTCCGGCGCTCGGATGCGCGCGCAAATCTGGCGAATGGCCTAGGACGCAGGACGCAAAGGGCGTAGGCCCGCATGCTGCAAAGCAGCAAGTCAGCGCGAAGGCGAATCTCGAAGATCAGCGGGCGCTGTTGCGCAACGCTGCAACCTGCTCGGCGTACTGACTCTCGACGCGTTGCAGCCGGGCCTCGCGCGCAGCCTCGTTCACCCACCGCGCATTCAGCGCACTCTGCCGGGCCAGCTGATATTCCAAATGGGCGGCCGGCAACAGGGCCTCGTTGCTCGCGGCGACGTAGCCGAAGGCCGCCCGCAAGGACTTCAGCGTCTCGCGCTCGCTGTCGGCGCGCGGCCCCGTGCCCTGCCCGTAACGCACCAGGAAGACCTGGGCCTTCTTCTGAACAGCGACCGGAACACCCTGCCGCACCACGATCTGCGCGGGAGGGGTAGGCGCGGACCGCCAGATGACCTGCAGCCGATCAGCCTCGACCGGGAACTGCTGCCGGAAGCGCTCGAAGTCGGTGGTGTTGTTGGTCGCTACGTCCGCATCGCCATTCGCCACCGCCAGCGCCGTCACCTGATGGGTGCCGATGACCTCGCCGCGAAATCGCGTCTCCATCTCGATGCGATGGGGCAGGAAAAGCTGGACCTGCGGCAGGATGAAGCCCGACACCGATCGGCTGTCGCCGCGCGCCAGCCGCCATTGCTCCGGGCGGGCCAGCAAGGCTTCGAGGTTGTCGAGCGGACCGGTCTTGCGAACGAGGAGGACAGCGCGATGGTCAGCCTCGCCCGAGTGCCGCTTCACTTGGGCCAGCACGTTCATCCGCTGCCGGGACACGGCATCGAGCGCCATCTTGGCGGACAGGAGCGCCAGGTCGACCTCGTTGCGCTGGATGGCCTGTTCGAGGGATTCGTAGCTTGTCACCGACAGCGCCGCGACCGGACGCCGCAGTGCGCGGCTCATGTCGTTGAGCAGCGGCGCCCACTTGTCGCGCGATTCGACGGCACCGCCGATGGGCAACACACCGAAGCGCAACGGGGCCTGCGGGGTGGCGTGGCTGCTGCTCTCGGCCGCGACGGCCCGCCACCCGAGCGCCCCCGCGAGCACGACCAGCCGCCTTCTCACCATGGGCTCAAGGCGCGCCCTCGCGCAGCGCCGCCTGCTGGTCGGCGTAGATGGTCTCGATGCGCTGGAGGCGGGCCTGCCGCGCCGCTTCGTTCACCCATTGCGAGGTCATCGCGCTTTGCCGCGCCAGCTGGTAGGCCAGCTTGGCCGCCGGCATCAGCGAGCTGTTGTCGGCCGGGACGAAGCCGGCCAGGTCGTGCAGCGACTTCAGCACGGCCCGCTCGGTATCGCCGCGCGGGCCCTTGCCACGGGCGTAGTCCACGAGGAAGGCCTGCACCTCCTTCTGGAAGGCGGGGCCGTAGTCGCGCCGCATCACAATCTGGGCATGCGGAATCACCTCGGATTCCCAAATCACCTGGAGCCGGTCGGCCTCCGCAGGGAACTGGAGCCTGAAGCGTTCGAAATCGGCAGTGTTGTTGGTCGCCACGTCGGCCTCGCCATTGGCGACCGCCAGCGCTGTCACCTGGTGCGTGCCGACGAGTTCGCTGCGAAATCGCGTCTCCATGACGATGTGATTGGGCAGAAAGAGCTGCAACTGCGGCACGATGAAGCCCGACACCGAGCGGCTCTCGCCGCGCGCGAGGCGCCATTTCTCCGGCTCGGCGAGCAGGCTCTTCAATGAGCTGTACGGCCCCGTCTTGCGCGCCAGCAGCAGGGCGCGGTAGCCGGGCAGGCCGTCGTGGCGAGTGACTTGCGCCACCACTTTCATGCGCCGCAGCGTGACGGCGTCGAGCGCCATCTTGCCGGACAGGAAGGCCATGTCGACCTGGTCGCGCTGGATCGCCTGCTCGAGCGCTTCGTACGATGTGACCGAAAGCATGGTCACCGGACGGCCGACGGCGCGGCTCATGTCCGCGAGCAAAGGTTCCCAGTCGTTGCGGGATTCGAAAGCGCCGCCCAGCGGAAGAATGCCGAAGCGCAGGGTCCCGGCGCCAACCGCGCTGGAGGCCCCGCCCGCCTGCGCCGCTGCGAGCACCGGGCATCCCAGCAACAGCGCCAACGCGCCGCGCAACAGCAGGGCCCGCGCGCCACGCGCCATCGCCCGCCAGCGGCCGGGCCGGATCGCGAGGGGGGCAAGGGAAGCGCCGGAAGCGCGGTGGACAGGAGCCAGCATCCTTTTGAAGCGCGTCTGCCAGGAGGCTTATTGGCCCAGGCTGGTCAAACGAGTACTGTCGAGAACACAATTAGAAACCAACTTCAACAATCGTCGTGTCATTTTTCTCGATTCATGGACCTCGGTCGGTAACGCACAGGCGGGCTCGTTGCCGGATCGTCCTGCGCTCATGAACCGGCCCTTCCGCGCCCTTCGCCACCTGGTGCGTCTCACACTGGCGCAGCAGCTCGTCCTGCTGGCCCTCCTGCCGGCGATGGTGGCGACGCTGGGCACGATCGCCGTGCTCACGCGGCAGCACCTGGCGAACGTGACGGAACTCATGCGCGCCAACGCGCAGACCGTGGCGCTGCAGGTGGCGACGGTGGCGCAATCCCAGATCCAGCACATGGACCGCCGGGCGCTGCAGCGCACCGCGCAGTCGGGCAGCTACCAGCCGCACGTGCAGCAGGTGCAGATCTGGTCGGACGACGGCGAGATCGTCGCCAACTCGGAGACCATCGACCGGCAGCGCGGCGAGGGCCTGCAGGTGGTGGCGCCGATCATCGGCGACGACGGCAAGCACACGGGCAAGGTGATGGTGGAGATGAGCCTCGACGCCGTGAGCAACGCCAAGAAAGCGGTCTGGTTCAACGTCGTGCTGGTTCTCTTCGCGAGCCTCGTGGGCGTCGGGCTGGCCGGCTGGTGGGCGGCACGGCGCATCAGCGCGCCGATCCGTGCATTGGGCGAAGCGGTCGACCGCCTCGGCGCCGGCGAAGACGCGCAGGTGAAGGTCCAGGGCACGGCCGAAGTGCGGCGCCTGCAGGACGGCTTCAACCAGGCGGCGCGTGCGCTGACGGACAGCCGCAACCTGCTGGAAAGCCGCATCGTCCATGCCACCGCCGAACTCGCCAGCAAGAACCAGCAGCTCGAAGTCGCGAGCCAGGCCAAGACGCGGCTGCTGGCCGCCGCCAGCCACGACCTGCGGCAGCCGCTGCATGCGCTGACGCTGTTTTCGGACGGCCTCGCCAATGGCGAAACCGATCCGGCGCGCCTGCAGCGCATCGGCCACATACGCGAGTGCGTCGAATCGCTCGACCGGCTGTTCACCGAACTGCTCAACCTGTCGCAGCTCGATGCGGGCGTGCTGCAGCCGCAGTGGGCGGACTTCGCGCTCGACACCCTCTTCGACGAGATCAGCCGCAACTTCCGCGCGGTGGCCGAGCAGCAGAACCTGCGGCTGGTGGTGCGAAAGACCGACGCCTGGGTACGCTGCGACTACGTGATGCTGTCGCGCATCCTGAACAACCTGGTGTCGAACTCGCTGCGCCACACCACCGAAGGCGGCGTACTGGTCGGCGCGCGGCGGCGCGGCAAGGGCATCCGGATCGACGTGTGGGACACCGGCGTCGGCATCGCGGCGCATCATCAGGCCCGGGTCTTCGAAGAGTTCTACCAGGTCGAGCCGCACGGCCGCACGGGCGGCCGCGACGCACGCGGCATGGGCCTCGGCCTTGCCACGGTGCAGCGGCTGGCCGCGCTGCTGAACACCCGCGTCGACCTCAGCTCGCGGCTGCACAAGGGCACCTGCGTCCGCGTGACGGTGCGCGGCACCGAGCCCGTGATCGGCCTGCCGCCGCCGCCCATGACCCTGCCCGGCGCCCTCGTCGAAGACCACGGCAGCCTGCGAAACGTTCGCGTGCTGGTGATCGACGACGAGCGCACCATCCTCGAAGGGCTGCAGGTCGTGCTCACGAACTGGGGCGCCGAGGTGATGGCCGCGCAGACCCGCAGCGAGGCGCTGGCCCTTGCCGACGGCTGGAGCCGGCCGCCCGACGTGGTGGTCAGCGACTTGCTGCTGCAAGGCGGCGACAACGGCCTGGACGTGCTCGCGGCGCTGGAGCGCCATCCGAACGGCATCGGCCCCGGCACCGCGCGGTTGCTCGTGACCGGCGAGACCAAGCCCGACCGCCTGCGCGAAGTGGCGAGCGCCGGCGTATCGGTACTCTACAAACCGGTGTCGCCCAAGGTGCTGCGGCAGGCGATCCAGACGCAACTCGCCACGGTCCGGGAGCCGGCCCTGTAGGGGATACGACGTCTGACATAGGCCGACAGGCTGCGGCTTCGGGCCCTCCCCCAACGGCGATGCGCCCGCCCGCTTGCCGACATAAGCCCTCTGCCTTATCGCGCCCCGGGAGCCGCATCCGTACATTGGGTTCTGTCACCCACTGCGGATGCAGTCCATGTTTGCCAATCGTTTCTCTCTACTGCTTCGAAGGCATTGCGCCACTGTGGCCATGGGCCTCGCCTGCGCAGTGCTGCCCGGCACCGGCGCAGCGGCGGCAGTGATCACGGTGCTCATGGCCGACGAAAGCGCAGCCCACACGGAATTCGTTCGCCAGCTGCGCGAAACGCAGGAAGCGGGTAGCCGCGTGGAATTGATCCACCTGGTGGCGGGCCGGCCGGCCAGCGAGAGCGTAGAGGAAGACCACGCGGCGGCCGCCATGCGCACGCGCGGCGCCCGGGTCGCGCCGGCGGACATGCCCATCACGATGGCGGTCGGCGTGGATGCGGCACGGACCGCCATCGAGCGCCCCGGCCAGGACCCGCTCGTGCTCGCGATGCTGAGTCGCCTCGACTACGAAAGCCTCAAGGGCAACCCCGCCCTGCGGCGCCCGGACCGCTGGACCGGCGTGCTGCTGCGCGAGCCCGCCATGGCCGACCAGATCGCGTTGATCGACGCCGTGATGCCGCAACGGCGCCGGCTGGGCGTGGTGGCCACCACCGAATCGGAACCCATGGTGCGCGAACTGCAGCGCGCCGCCACTGGCTGGGACCTGCAGGTGGAATACGCGCCGGACGCGAAGGCGCTGGCCTCCGTGCTGCGGCGGCTGGTGCCGCGCAGCGATGCATTGATGGTGCTGCCCGACCTGATCGGCGACAGCCAACCCGCGACCCTGGCCGTGCTGCGCGCCGGCGCCAGCGCCGGGCTGCCGGTGTTCGGCACCAGCGACGGGCTGGTTCGCTCCGGCGGGCTTGCCGCGGCGGTTTCCACGCCGACGCAACTGGCCCAGCAGGCTCGGGTGCTCGGCCTGAAACTGGCCTCGAACTCCGCCGCGGGCGGCGTGCTGGTCGAGTGCGCGACGCCTTCGACGGTGCGGGTCAACCCCACGGTGGCGCGCGGCTTGGGCATGCGGCTGCCCGAGGAACGCGAACTCACGGAGCGGGTCACCGCCATCCGATGACCGCCGCGCAGGACCGCTCCAAGCAAGGTCGCACCCCCTCGGGGGGCAGCGAGGACACGAAGTGCCGAGCGTGGGGGCACCAATGACAGCTCCGACACATCGCCTGATCGCACCTGCCGTTTCGGCCGTGCGACCATCCACGCCGCCGGTTGCCGCCGACGACCGCGCCCTCGTGGTCGACGGGAGCCTGCAGCGCGATCTGTTCCGGCTCGGCGTGGTGCCCTGCGCGGCGGTGGCGCTGGCGCTCACGGGCTGGTTCACGAACAGCCGGCTCGACACGCTCGAATCCGCCTTCGACGCCGAAGGCCAGGCCGTCGCACGCCAGGTGGCCGCGATGTCCGACCTGAGCCTCTATGCCGGCGACCTGCCCGCGCTGCAGAACGTCGCCAACGCAGCGCTGAGGGGCGGGCAGGTCACGCGCGTCGAGATCAGCAACAGTGCCGGCGTCTACGTGACGGCCGGCCCGAAGACCGCACCGCTCGCGAAGCTGCGCATGTTCACCGCACCGGTCACGCTGCGCGAAGCCTCGCGCGCCTCGGCCTTCGCGCCGGTAGGCGCGACCGCGGCCGGCGAGACGCCGATCGGCCTGGTGCAGACCTTCCGCGACACCACAGCCTACGATCGCGAACGTACGCGCTCGCTGATGGCCGGGATCGGCATCGCGATGATCGCCCTGCTGGTCGCCTGGGCCTGGGTTCGCCACACTGCACGCGCCGTCGCCCAGCCGCTGCGACGCATCTCGCGCGCCGTGGCCGCCCTGCAGGCGGGCCAGTTCGACGCGCGCTGCAACGTCGTCACGCTGGCCGGAGACGACGGAGACCCCGACCGCGGCGCACGGCGCGCCCAGCACGAGCTGGCGAACCTCGCGCACGACATCAACCGCCTGGCCGAGCGCCTGCAGCGCAACCGCCAGATCAGCGAGGAGCGGGTGTGCGAAGCCACAGCCGTCGCGTTGCAGCGCATGGCCGAGGCCGAGCAGGCCGCGTTGTCCCGCGCCCGCTTCCTGGCCGCCGCGAGCCACGACCTGCGCCAGCCGCTGCATGCCATGGGCCTCTTCATCGACGGCCTGCTGCCGACTGCCACGCCGGCGCAGCGCCCCGCCGTGCTGCGGCTGCAGGAGGCCACCGAGTTCATGACGCTGCTGCTCGACGACCTGCTGGAAATCTCGCGGCTCGATGCGCAGGTGCTGACGCCCACCATCGCGAGCGTGTCGCTGGCAACGGTGTTCGACCAGCTCGACGCGCAACACGCCGCGCCGGCGGCCGCCGCGCGCGTGCGCCTGATGTGGGAGGACCGCGGCCTGGCGGTTCGCACGGATGCCGCGCTGCTCCTGCGCATCATCGGCAACCTGGTCAGCAACGCCATCCGCCATACGCCAGCCGACGGCACGGTGCTGGTGGCGGCACGCCGAAGCAGCGGCTCCGTTCGCATCGAAGTGCGCGACAACGGTGTCGGCATCGCGCCCATCCACCAGGCGCGCATCTTCGAGGAGTTCTACCAGGTCGCGAACACCGAGCGCGATCGTCGCCAGGGCTTCGGCCTCGGCCTCGCGATCTGCGCGCGCATCGCCACCCTGCTCGGCACGCGCATCACGTTGCGCTCGGCGCTGCAGGCGGGCAGCACCTTCGCGATCGAACTTCCGGCAGCCAACCCGCGCGAGGTGTCGCCGCCCGCGCCGGAACCGGTGGCGGCGGCGCCGCTGGCCGGCGTGCGCTGCCTTGTCGTCGATGACGACCCGGCGATCCTCCACGGCAGCCGCACCTTGCTCGAACAATGGGGCTGCCAAGTCGAGTGCGCGCCCAGCCGCGCGGAAGCGCTCGTCCGGCTCGGCGAAGCCGGCTCGCACTTCGACGTGGTGCTGTGCGACCTGCAACTGGCCGGTGACGATGACGGCATGGAGGTCATCGACGCCACGCGCCGGCTTCAGCCCGACGCGCTCGCCGTGCTGGTGTCGGGCGCCACCGGACCCGAGATCCTGCAGCGCCTGCGCCAGGGCGGTGTGATGCTGCTCACCAAGCCGGTCGCACCGGCCAAGCTGCGCGCACTGTTGTCGACGCGGCGGGTTGCGGTTCCGGCCTGAAGGGGCGTCTTCAGTTCACCACGCCGAGGTGCAGGAAGCCGGCGGTGTTCACGTTGCTTCGGGCGCCGACCATGGCTTCGAGCTTGCCCATGCGCATGAAGAAGTAGCCACCGGGGCCGTCCGAACTGCGCATGCCGAGCGGGCCATCCGCGCCCATGGCATGCAGCGTGAAGTTCGCCGAGGTCTGGGTGCCGGTCTCCGGGGCCGTCGACGTGATCGAGAAGCTCGTCGCAGAAGCGACGACGGTGTCCATGGTGCCGCCGGTCGATCCGCCGACCCCGTTGAACGCACTCCAACTCGACGCTTCGGGGAAGCCGATGGCGAAGACGGTATTGCCCGCACCGGCGGTCGGCGACCCGCCTGCCGACAGGTATACGTTCTCGCCCTCGACGCGGGCGATCGCGAAGCGGCCGAGGAAAGTGCCGTCCGAGCCGGTCAGCCCCCACATGCCGGTCTCGGCGTCTGCGGTGATCGTGCTGACGTTGACGGATGCAGCCGGGCACTTCTCCACGCGATAGATCCCGCTGTCCACGCATTGCGTCATCGTCGTGCCACCGCCGGAAATGCGGACCTGCCCGATGAAGGAGTCACGTCCCGTGGGCGTCGAATCGACACGGAAGCGGTTGTAGACGCCGTCCAGGTTCGCCTGCGTCGTCACGAGCGCGCGTGAGGCAATGAAGGGGTACGCGGCGTAGCTCACCGGGTTCGAGTTCGGCACCGCCAGCGGAATCGCGCCGACGACCGTGTCATTGAAGGCAAACAGCCCGGACGTGTTGGCCTGCGTCGTGATGCGGGCATTCGAAATGCCATAGCGCCCCGTCGGCGCCGACGGTTTGACCAGGGTGCCCGAGTTCGATCCGCCGGCGCTGTCCGTCACGGTGTAGGTGAGCTGGTCGAAGTCGATCTTGAGAACTTGGCGAGAGCCGTTCGTCGCGAAGAACTTGAAGTCGCCGTTCCGGGCGTCGGGGGTCGCCTTGGCACCTCCGCCATCCGTCGGCGCGAAGGTGCCACCGCTCCCTCCGCCTCCACAACCCGCCAAGCCAGCCATCAACGCAGCGGCCACCCAGGCCTTCGTCAGATCCTTCATCAAGCCCTCGCAATTCGTTGTGTCACACATCGACCGGCAGGCGCCGGACTCTCCGAGGCCGAAATGTAGCCTAGACGAATCATTTATGTATCAATATGTACCTTTACCCCTCAAAATGGAGGATGGCCGGGCCGCTACCCGTTGCTAGGATTCCACATCTCTTGAACGGTGGACGCAGCGCACGAGGAAGGACGAGACGACAGATGGAACCGATGCACTGGCAGTACATGGGCGCGCTCGGCGGCGTGATCGGCATCGGCTGGCTGGTGGTCGTGCCGATGTACCGGGGCTGGAATCAGCTCAACGAAAAGATGACGGGCAGCGTGAAGCAGAGCATTCGCATGGTGGCGGAATGCGAAGGCCGGACAGCGGCGTCCACCATGGCGGCGACGCTGCAGGGGAAATGAAAACTCAGGCGGACGCCTGGCCCGTCACCAGCGCGAAGCGCACGGCATCGGGCTCGACCGCGACTTCGTAGCCCAGCCCGTCGGCCAGCGACTGCAGCGCGATGGCATCGATCGCCAACGCACGCGGCGCCCTGTGGGCACCGGCCACCGGATCGGCCGCTGCCGGTTCTCCGGGCGTGGCCGAGAAGCGCAACCCATCGGCGCCATGTGCCTCGACGTCGATCGCGCCCACATGCGGCACGCTGTCGTGCAGATAGCCCAGCGCACCGAGGAACATGTAGCGCAGGGCCGCTCCTGACGGAAAGCTCGGTTCGTCCTCTTCGGGCGACAGGTCTTCACCGATATGAAGTGCGACGCCATGGAGGTCGAAAGCCACGCGCATCAGCGCCGTGCACTGCGCGACGAGTTCGCTGCGCTTGATGCCTTCGTCGTGCGTGGCGAGTTCCCAGTCGCGCAGTGAGCGCACGCCGCTGGCGAGTGCGCTGACCTGGTTTTCGATCAGCGCGACCCGCTCCCCCCACGCGGCCGCATCAGGATTCTCCGCCGCAGTCACCTGGCGCTTCAGCAGCAGGATGCCCATGCGGATGACCGACACCGGCGCGGCCATGTCGTGCCGCAGGGCCGGGAGCGCGCGCGTCAGCAACTCGTGCCGCACGCCGGCGGCCATCCAGCTGCGCGCGCCGGGTGAAGCCTTCATCCGCCGGCGGCTCGCGTCAGGATGCGATCGAGGACTTCGAAGTCGATCGGCTTCTGCAAATGGTGGTCGAACAGCCCGGCACTGGCACTGGCCTCGTCGGCCGAATAGCCGGAGATGGCCACCAGCAGCGGCGGCTCGCCCCGTGCACTGGCGCGCAGTCGCCGCGCCACTTCGGTGCCCGGAAAGTCCGGCAGCGTGAGGTCCACGAGTGCGGCATCGAAGACTTCGCTGGCGGCAACGTCCAGGGCCTGCTGACCGGAGTAGGTGCAACGCGCCTTGTGGTCCTGCAGAACAAGGAGTTCCTGCAGCAGGTCCGCCGCGGCCTCGTTGTCGTCAACGATCAGAACGTTCACTTCCAAATCTCCCTGAGCCAAAGTTTCAGAGTATCGGACTGCACCCGGCCTGTGCGATGTAGGACACGGTCGCACCCTGCGCACGCCGGCCCGTCGTCAGCAGGGCGTCGTCGCCACACGCATAGGCAGCGTCACGCGGAACTCCGCGCCCAGGCCCTGGGCGCTTTCCAGGCGGATCTCCCCGCCGTGCGAACGCACGATTTCCCGCGTGATGTAGAGACCGAGCCCGAGGCCGGGTGCGTGCTTGCGGCTGTCGTCCGTGCGCTCGAACTGCTCGAAGATGCGCTCCTGGTCCTCCGCGGCAATGCCGATACCGTTGTCGCGCACAGTCATCAGCGCCGTGTCGCCGGCCTCGGCCACGATGACCTCGATCGGCTTGCCGCCGCCATAACGCAGCGCATTC
This sequence comes from Variovorax sp. J22R115, assembly GCF_030317005.1. Classification (NCBI taxonomy): domain Bacteria; kingdom Pseudomonadati; phylum Pseudomonadota; class Betaproteobacteria; order Burkholderiales; family Comamonadaceae; genus Variovorax; species Variovorax sp. J22R115. The sequence continues at coordinate 28,087 of NZ_JASZYM010000010.1, forward strand.
GTCAGCAGGTTGGTGAGTACCTGCTCGATGCGGAAATCGTCCCAGACGCCCTCGATGCGTGGGGGCGCCTTCAACTCGACGACCGAGCCGGCAGCCTCCGCCTGCTGCGCCAGGTCCGTGACCACGCCGCGCGCCAGCGCCGCGAGATCCGTTGGCTTGGGCCGGATCGAGAGCGCGCCCCTGCGCATCCGCGTGACGTCGAGCATGTCGTCGATCAGCCGCACCATGTTCTGGATCTGGCGCTGGTCGCGTTCGATCATCGCAGGCAGCCGCTCCGGCCCGAATGGCGCCATGTTGCCTTTGGAGAGATGCAGCTTGCGCACCTGCGTTTCGAGGAACAGCGTATTGAGCGGCGTGCGCAGTTCGTGCGACACCATCGACATGAAGTCGTCGCGCATGCGCACGGCGCGCTCCAGTTCGCGCTGGGCGCATTGAAGCTGCTGCACCAGCGCTTCCTGCTGGCGGTTGGCCTCGGCCAGCGCGTCCATCTCGTGCCGCAGCGCCTTGCGGTGGCGGTACAGGTCCACGAAGACCGACACCTTGCTGTTCACCGCATGCGCATCCAGCGGCTTCTGCAGGAAGTCGACCGCACCGCTCTCGTAGCCCTTGAAGGCGTAGTTCATCTCGCGGCCGGCCGCGCTGACGAAGATGATCGGAATGTGCCGTGTGCGCTCGGTGCCGCGCATCATCTCCGCGAGCTCGAAGCCGTTCATCTCCGGCATTTGCACATCGAGGATCGCGAGCGCGAACTCATGCTCCAGCAGCAGCGCGAGCGCCTGCTCCGCCGACGTCGCCTGGAACACCCGCCGCGCCGGGCCGCGGATCAGCGCCTCCAGCGCCAGCAGGTTCTCCGGCAGGTCGTCGACGATCAGCAACTTGCTTTCGACATCAATGGGCATGGGCGGAATCCAGTTGCAGTAGGAGCGCGCGAATGTCGCGCAGTGGCAGCACGTGATCGGGGGAATGGGCACCGAGGGCCGCGTTGGGCATGGTCGGGATCTCGGCCTCGGCCGGGTCCTGCACGATGGTCAGGCCGCCCGCCTGGTGGATGCGCAGCAGCCCTTCGGCGCCGTCGTCGTTGGCTCCCGTCAACAGCACGCCAACCAGCGAAGGCCCGAAGGCGTCGGCGGCCGAACTCATCAGCACGTCTATCGCCGGCCGCGAATGCAGCACCGGCGGCTCGCAGCTCAGCGAGAAGCTCAGATCGCGCTCGATCGACAGGTGGTAGCCCGGCGGCGCGAAGTACAGCGTGCCCGCCTGGACTGGCGCCTTGTCCGCGGCTTCGAACACGGGGATCGGCAGCCGGTGCCTGAAGACCTCCGCCAGCCGGCTTTCGTACCCCTCGGGCAGATGGATGACCACCGCCACCGGAAGGCGCCACTGCGCAGGCAGGTCGGCAAGCAACGCGATCAGCGCGTCGACGCCGCCGGCGGAGGCGCCGATCACGACGGCCAGCGTCTTGCGAGCCATGACGGAAGATTGCTCCTGCTTCATGTCAATTTTCTGAAGATGCGTTCACCGCGCGACAGCACATCGAATCGATCGGCGTAGCTTGAAAAATCGATGCTCTCCTTCGCGCCGAGCCCCAGGAAGCCGCGATGGCAGAGCGACTCGTGGAACAAGCCCAGCGCCCGGTCCTGCAGTTGCCGGTTGAAGTAGATAAGCACATTGCGGCAGGACACGAGTTGCGTCTCGGCGAAGACCGCATCGGTCGCAAGGCTGTGGTCGGCAAAGACCACGTCCACGCACAGCGATGGATCGAAGCGCGCGGCGTCGTAGGCCGCGGTGTAGTAGTCCGAGAAGGCCCGCAAGCCGCCCGCGCGCTGATAGTTGGCCGTGTAGAGCCTGATCGCCTCCAGCGGAAAGATGCCCTGCCGCGCCTTCTCCAGCGACGAGGGATTGATGTCGGTCGCGTAGATCTGCGTGCGCTCCAACAGGCCTTCCTCGCGCAGCAGGATCGCGAGCGAGAACACCTCCTCGCCCGTGCTGCAGCCCGCCACCCACACCTTGAGCGACGGATAGGTGTGCAGCATCGGCACGACCTGCCGGCGCAGTTCCAGGAAGTAACCCGGGTCGCGGAACATCTCGCTCACCGGAATCGTGAGGTACTGCAACAGCCGCGTGAACATCGCCGGCTCGCGCAGCACCTTGTCCTGCAGGGCCGAGATGCTCGGCAGCCCCAGTTGCGCCAGCGCGTACAGCACGCGCCGCTTCTGCGAGGCGCCGGTGTAGTTGCGGAAGTCGTAGCTGTACTTGAGATAGATGGCCTCCATCAGCAGACGCAGCTCGATGTCCGTGTCGCTCGGCGGATGCAGCGGTGGGGGCGGTGCGCCGGGAATCACAGTCGCTCCATCTTGGGCATCCACACCCGCAGCAGCGAGAACAGGCGATCGAGGTCGACCGGCTTGGCGAGGTAGTCGTTGGCGCCCGCCGCGAGGCATTGCTCCTGGTCGTCCTTCATGGCCTTGGCGGTGACCGCGATCACCGGCAGCTTCGCGAAGCGCGGGTCCTGACGCAGGCGGCGGGTGGCTTCGAGGCCATCCATCTCCGGCATCATCACGTCCATCAGCACGAGGTCGATGTCGCGCACCTGGTCGAGCTTCTCCAGCGCCTCGCGGCCGTTGCGGCCGATCTCGACCATGGCGCCGCGCTGCTCCAGCGCACTGGTGAGCGCGAAGATGTTGCGCACGTCGTCGTCGACCAGCAGGATGCGCCGGCCCTCGAAGACGCGGTCGCGTCCGCGCGCGGTCTTGAGCATGGTCCGGCGCTCGCTCGACAGGTCCGCCTCGACCTTGTGCAGGAACAGCGTGACTTCGTCCAGCAGCCGCTCGGGCGAGCGCGCGCCCTTGATGATGATCGAGCGCGAATAGCGCAGCAGTTCGGCCTCCTCGTTGCGCGTGAGGTTGCGGCCGGTGTAGACGATGACCGGCGGGAAAGAGACGATCTCTTCCGTCGCCATGCGCTTGAGCAGTTCGGAGCCCTGCATGTCGGGCAGCCGCAGGTCGGTGATCATGCAATCGAAGACGCGCGTGCGCAGCAGCTCCAGTGCCTCTTCGCCCGATTCGACGGCGGTGATGACCACGTCGTCGTCGCCGATGAGCTTGACCACGCTTTCGCGCTGCAGGGCATCGTCCTCGACCAGCAGCACGGCCTTGAGTTTCTGCGTGAGCTTGTCCTCGAACTTGCGGAACACCTCCATCAGCTGATCGCGCGACGTGGGCTTGAGCGCATAGCCGATCGCGCCCATGTGCATCGCGGCTTCCGAGCTGTCCGCCGCGGAGACGACGTGGACGGGAATGTGGCGCGTCTGCGGATCGTCCTTCAGTCGCTGCAGCACGCCCAGGCCGGGGCTGTCGGGCAGGCGCATGTCGAGCAGGATCGCATCGGGGACGAACTGCGTCGCGAGGCTGAAGCCATCGGCCGCGCCGTGTGCGACCAGGCAACGGTAGCCGAGCTCATGCGCGAGGTCGTAGAGGATGTGAGCGAACTGCGGCTCGTCCTCGATCACGAGCACGCGGCGAGTCTGGTCGCGCGGCAAGGAGCGGTCGTCCGCGAACTGCGGCGCCGGGACGACCGCCGTGACGGGCGCGGGCGGCGCCGACGGCAAGCCGGCTTGCGCACGCGCGGCCGACGGGGCGGGACTGGCGTTCGCATCGGCCGGATGTTCCTTCGCTTGAGGGGCGCGCGCAGGCAGTTCCAGCGTGAAGGTGCTGCCGGCGCCGGGATCGCTGCGCACGGCCAGCGTTCCGCCGAGCAACTCGGTCAGGTCGCGCGAGATCGACAGGCCCAGGCCGGTGCCACCATAGCGTCGGCTGGTCGTGCCATCGGCCTGGCGAAAGGCTTCGAAGATCACGTCCTGCTGGTCGTCGGCGATGCCGATGCCGGTATCGCTCACCGCAAAGGCCGCGCCGCCGCCGGGCACTCCGGACACGGTCAACACCACCTCACCGTGGTCGGTGAACTTGAGCGCGTTCGACAGCAGGTTCTTCAGGATCTGCTCGACCCGCTGCCGGTCGGTGACCAGCGTGGCCGGCGCATCGGACCGCAGGTCGAGCCGGAACTTGAGACGCTTCTGTTCGACCAGCGGCGTGAACATCATCTCCAGGCTGTGAGCCAGCTTCTCGGTCGCGACCTCCTCCGCCACGACTTCCATCTTGCCCGCCTCGACCTTCGCGATGTCGAGGATGTCGTTGATCAGCACCAGCAGGTCGTTGCCCGATGCGTAGATGGACTCCGCGAACTTCACCTGCTCGGCGCTGAGGTTGCCCTGCGGGTTGTCACCCAGCAGCTTGGCGAGGATCAGCGCGCTGTTGAGCGGCGTGCGCAGCTCGTGCGACATGTTCGCGAGAAATTCCGACTTGTACCGGCTTGCGCGCTGCAGCTCGTCGGCCCGCTCCTCGAGGTCGCGCTGCGCGCGGCGCAATGCGGCGTTGCGCAGGTCCAGCGCCTCGGTGCGCTCCGAGAGCTGGCTGTTGGTCTGCTCCAGCTCGGCCTGCTGGTTCTCCAGCGTGGCCTGCGAGGCGCGCAGTGCGCGCGACTGCTCCTCCAGTTCCTCGTTGGCGGTGCGCAGTTCCTCCTGCTGCACCTGCAGCTCTTCGTTGAGTTGCTGGGTCTCGGCCAGCGCGTCCTGCAACTGTTCGCGGTAGCGCACCGCCGCGATCGAGCTGCCGATGTTGCCGGCGACCAGATCGAGCAACTGGTTCGCTTCCTCGCCCGGCGGCTTCAGAAGGCCGAGTTCGACCACGCCGTTGACGATGCCGTCGTTCGCCACGGGCAGCACAAGGGCGGCGGCCGGCGGCATCTCGCCGAGGCCCGAGTTGACCTTGAGGTAGTCGGCGTTCACCGGCTCGATGAGCATGCGGCGCTTCTCGGCGGCCGCCTGTCCCACGAGGCCTTCGGTCGGCGCGAAGACTTGCGGCGAAGCTTCGGCCTCGCTCGAGAAACCGTAGCTCGCGACGCGGCGCAACGCGCCGTGCCGCTCGCGCACATAGAGCGCGCCCACCGGACTGTCGACACGGCGAGAGAAGAAGGCGAGTACCTTGCGTCCCATCTCCTGCGCACTGAGCTCGCCGACCAGTTCGCCCGCCAGCTCGGTCTGCGCGCCGCGCAGCCAGGCCTGGCGTTGCAGCGTGCCGGCATGGGCCGCCTGCTCCCGCAGCACGTTGTCATAGCCTTCGGACAGGCGCATCAGCTGGCGCCGGCCGAAGTAGGCCAGCAGGCCGGTAGTGATCAGCGTGAAGAGCACGAACAGCGCGACGATCGCCAGGCTGGTGCGGTTGGCTTCGCCGTTGCGCTCGAAGCGCAGGTTCTGCTCTGTGTCGTTGAAGGCGTTGTACTCGGCCCGGATCTCGTCGGTGATCCGCTTGCCGCGGCCGAGTCGGACCGGCTGCTGGTAGTCGCCGCCGCTGCGGCGCAACTCGATCATCTCGCGCGCAAACTGATTCCACGCGTCCTGCAGCGCGGCGATGCGATCGACCCGCTCGACCTGCGCCCGGTTGTCCGCCACCAGCGTCTTGAGCGCACCGAGGTCGTTCTTGATACGCGGCAGGTTGCTTTCGTACGGCTCCAGGAAGCTCTCGTCGCCAGTGATCAGGAAGCCCCGCATCCCGGTTTCGAGATCGATGCTGCGGCGCTGGACTTCGCTCGCGGCGCGAGTCACGCGATCGGTGTGCTCCACCCAGCCGATCACCGACAGCAGGTACGCGATGAGCGCGACGAAGACCACGGCGCCGACGATCCCGCCGGCGAGCGGCAGCTTCAGGTTGCGGCTGAGCAGGCGTTGGAAGTCCTCGGGGTCGATCGCGGAGGGAGTGTTCATGAAGCGGTCAGTCGTCGAAGGAGGCAAAAGCCTCCGAGACTGCCAGAGCCTGGACCGTCCCCCTGTCGGATAAGGCCGCGAACGTGAAGCCGCCGCGCGGTCGGCGCGTTCAACCGCAGGCGGCACGCCCCGAAGAGCCCGAGTCCAGTTCGCTGAATGCACGCACCAGATCCGGCAGTGAGCGCGCACCCATTTTTTCCATCGCGTTCGCGCGATGCAGTTTCACCGTGCGTTCCGCGGTGCCGAGCGCCGTGCCGATCTCCTTGTTGAAGGCGCCTGCCACGACCATGGCCGCGACCTGGCGTTCGCGCGGCGTGAGCGTGGCGTAGCGCGCCTTCAGCGCCGCGATCTGCTGAAGCACGCGGCGTCGGGAGAGATGGTTGGTCAGCGCGTTCGTCACGGCGCCGAAGAGCGTTTCCTGATCCACCGGCTTGAGGAAGAAGTCCGCCGCCCCAGCCTTCATGGCGCGCAGGGTGTCGTGCGCGCTGGCCTTGGCCGTGAGCACGATGACCGGCAGGGGCTCGGCGCTGCGCGTGACCACGTCCTGCAGGTCGAGCCAGTCGGGGCCCGGCATGTGGAGGTCGAGGATCAGGCAGCCGGGCTCGTCGCCGATGCCTTGACGGAGCAGCTCGCTGATGGAACCGTAGTCCCGGACCGTGTGGCCGGCCGTCATCAACTGGCCACATACCGCGCGCCGGAATGCGCTGTCGTCATCGACCACGCGGATCACGAGCGTCTCTGCATCCTGGTGACCGGAAGCGCCATCCTTGGAAAGTGTCATGTTCGATTTCGCTGATCCTGCGGCCTCGTTGCCGCCGAGTGCATCATACGAACACGTATCCCGGACCCATGGCCGATTGCGCGCCGTCGGCAGGCATGGTAGGCACGGCACGACGCCACTCACTCGAACTCCCATGACGACCATCTTCGAAGAGCCCAAGATCGATTGCCACAATCACATCTTCGACCCCAGCCGGTTTCCTTACGCGGCGGCCACGCACTATCGCCCGAACGGCCAGGAATCGGGGTCGGCCGATCTGTTCATGGCGGTGATGGATGCCTACGGCGTGCGCCACGCGCTGGTGGTGGGTCCCAACTCCGGCTACGGCACCGACAACCGGTGCCTGCTCGATGCGATTGCGCGCAGCGCGGGCCGCTTCAAGGGCATCGCCGTGGTGGACAACGACGTCTCGCTCGATGCGCTGGCGGGACTGAAGGCGCGGGGCATCGTCGGCGTCGCGTTCAATCCGTCCTTTCTGGGTGTGGACTTCTACCTGTCTGCCGGCGAACTGCTTCACAAGCTGAGCGAACTCGATCTCCTGCTGCAGGTGCAAGTCGAGAAGGACCAGCTCCCCGCTCTGATGCCCCTGCTCGATGGCTCCGATGTGCGCCTGGTCATCGACCATTGCGGCAAGCCGCATCCCGATGCGGGCCTGCATCAGCCGGGCTTCCAGACGCTGCTGGAACTCGGTCGCTCCGGGCGCGCGTTCGTCAAGTTGTCGGGCTTCGCGAAGTTCTCGCAGAAGGCGCATCCGCATGAGGACACGTGGCCGTTCGTGCACGCGCTGGCCGACGCGTTCACGCTCGATCGCTGCATGTGGGGGTCCGACTGGCCCTACCTTCGCGCGACGGAACGCATCGACTATGGGCTGCAGCTGGCCCTGATCAAACAACTTTTTCCGGACGACGCCGACCGCCGCAAGCTGTGGTGGGAATCGCCTCGACGCCTTGTGGCATGGGATGACTGAGGCGCTGACTCGCATCCGCTGAATGCCTCGCGTCCGGCCTGATGTGTAGGACCGCGTCGCATTGACAGGTCTTTCGCCATGGCGATGCTTTTTCCTGAGTTCCGCTGCTACCAGCAGCGCACACGAAAGGGGAATATCCATGAACACGACGTCCATCGACCCGACTACCGTCGAACGCACTCCGACTCATTCATCACCGAAGGTACTCTGGGCGGCCATCGGCACGCTGGCCGTCGCCGTGGCCGCGCTCGGCGGCGTGTTGCTGCACCAGCAGGGCCGCAACGGCGCGCCAGATGCCGCCACCATCGCCGCGGCACCCGCTACACGGGCGCCGGCACCGGACGACTTCAAGCCCGATGAGCCGCAGCCTGCCGCGCCTGTTCCTCCGGCGGTGAACAGCGCTGCCTTTCCGCGTGCGACGACACTGCCGCCGCCCGTGAGGGCACCCGAGGTCCAGCCGCCGAAGGTTGCGCAGGCAAGCCCCGCTCCGGGCCCGGCACCTGCGCCGGCGAGAGCCCCCGTCTGCTCCGTCTGCGGTCACGTCGAATCGGTTCGCACCGTGGAGCACCCCGCGCCGGCGACCGGTGTCGGCGCCGTCGGTGGCGGTGTCGTCGGCGGCCTGATCGGCAACCAGATCGGCCACGGCAACGGACGCACGGCGGCCACGGTGCTGGGCGCGGTCGGTGGTGGCTTCGCCGGCAACGAGATCGAGAAGCGCACCCGCACGGTGACCAGCTACCAGGTGAGCGTGCGCATGGAGGACGGATCGCTGCGCACCGTCGAAACCAGCACCGCACCGCCGATCGGCAAGGCGGTCACGCTCCAGGGGAAGGTGTTGCGTCCGGCGGATGGGCGGAAGTGAGCGGGCTGCGCGCGCCGAGCCCCGCCCATCTGGCGACCTGCTCGACCACCCACGGGCCATCGTCCAGCGGCAGGTCGTGGCCCGCGGTCGGATGTTCGAGGATCGCCGCATTCCATTGCCGCGCGAGTTGCCGTGAGCACTCTGCGTTCACGAGTGCATCGCGGCGGCTCGCGAGCACGAGCAGGGGCACGGACGGCGCATCGACCGGAGCCTGGTAGCGGGCAGCCGCCAGCAGTTGGCGCAGGGCGTTGATGCCCGACACCGGGCGCGCCTCGCGCAAGGCCGTCCAGTCGTCGATCACGCGAGCGTCCGGCGCCAGGTGCCGGCTCGTGAGGCGCAGGACCGTCTGCTCACGCTGTCGACTCGTCTTCGCCCCGGCCACCACGCCGAGCACCGCGGCGTAGTTGGCGGGCCGCAGCCGCTGGTACCAGCGGCTGAACGGGCGCAGGCTGGTGTTGACCAGTACGCAGCCCGCGAGTTCTTCGGGGTGACGGAATGCCCACTCGACCGCCACCATCGCACCCAGCGACATGGCGAGCAGATGAAAGGGAGGTGCATGGCCCGATGCCGCCATCTGGTGCCGGCAGTCGTGCATCGTCGCTTCGATGCTCGTGGGGCTCTGCGCCTGGTTCAAGCGGCCGTTGCCGGGGAGGTCGATCGCCACCACACGCGCACCGGGCAGCCGCGCGCGCAGCATGTCCGGGAACGCTCCCCAGTGGCCGCTCTCGCGCGTGAGCCCGCGCAGCAGAACCCATGTGCTCATCGCACCGGCCCTTCGTACCATCTCGCCATCGCCTGATCACGATGGCGCTCCCTGTCGTTGCCCGTCGGCACCCAGCGCTCATGGCTGCACGCGGCGCGCGTGATGAAGTCCAGCCACCCCACGTGCCGCCGCAGTACGCGCTGCTGACGATGTGCGATCACCGGATTGAAGATGCCATGACGCGAGAAGATCTGTCGCGGATTCTTCTTGACCCACAGCCAGGAGCCCATCTCCAGCGTCAGCGGCAGGAACACCGATCCGGGCTTGGCATCGCACGCGCGCAGGTACAGGTGGTCCCACAGGTCGCCATGCGCCATGTACTGGCGGCTCTGCGGTTCCAGCACATAGCGATGGTGGAGCAGCGCGCCATCCACGATCTCGCACAGCGCGTGCATCTCGGGCAGGTGGGCGATGGGACGCGAGCTGTGCGCGAACGGAAACCAGATCCGGTCGCTGAGGCCGAACCCGGAATGGCAATCCACCGCGATGCTGAAGGGACGCACCGTCAGCTCCGCCTCGACCAGCTCGCACAGCGCAGCGCTCTCCCTTTCCATGGGTGCACCCTGCGCCCCGCGGTACCACGGCAGCGCGGCGCTGACGCGCTGGCCTCCGATGAGGTAGGGCACGCGTTCAGCGGACTCCACGGGCGCATTGCGCATGAGATCGACGCCGTTCGGATTCGCGCGCGTGCCGCGCCACAAGCCGCCCGGATTGACGAGCGGCATGAACACCAGCCGCACGGTCTCCAACTGCCGGTGCAGCGTCTCGTCCCATGGCAGGCGCATCACGAGGCTGCGCAGGTAGGCGATCGTCACCTCTGCGCCGATGCGCTCCAGGCCATGAACACCGCCGAAGAACCCGACGGCTGGCGCCAGCGGGCTCGCGCTGCCCAGGATGAAGGCCTCTACCGGAAAGCGCGCTTCGCCCGCCGACACCTCGCACAGCACGCGCCGCGACATGTGCACGCCGGCCAATTCGGAGAGTCGCTGCAGCTCGATCAGTTCGGGCAGATCTGTGGGAGTCACACGGGCGAGTGGATGGCGGAAGTGCGCGCAGGATAGCCGCAGCGCCTGCCATCAAGCCGTCACACAGGCCCGCTACGGTGACGTGACCATGCCCCGAATCGTCCATCCTTCCTCGCCGAGTCCAAGCCATCCCTTCAGGGGTGTCGGGTTTGCCTTGCTGTGGGGCGCGATCGAGTTGGTGGCGCTCGCGCGCTCGCGCTGGGCTGCGCAGCATTCCAGGCGCTGACCGCGCGGTCGGCGACTACGCCGGCACGCCCTCCACATTGGCGCGGTCCCAGTGCCGGTGTTTCGCGATCGCCGCGATGAAGTCGTTGGCGATCTTCAGCGCGGCGGCGTCGTCGCCCAGATTGGTCACGGGCGTGGCGGCCACGATCACACCGGCGGCCGCAGATTTCCCGTCATGCCCGATGCCGAGCGTCGCCAGCATCTGCACGCCCTCGCCCACCGTGCAGATCGCCTTGCAGTGCTTGTAGGCTTCCAGCACGAAGTGCACCGCATCGCCGTTGCGCGCCATCGCCTCGACACCTTGCGCGCCCGCAGGCACCAGCACCGCATCGAACATGACCGAGGGCATGTTGACGAAGGTCGCGTCGACGTCGAGCTGCCGCCTGGATGCGCTCGCGATCGTGCCCAGCCGGGGGCCGACCAAGTTGCACAGCGCGCCAGCCTGTTCGATGGCTTCGCGAATGGGCTTGAGCGAGGCCGAATCGACGCCGTCCGCGACGAGGATCGCGACTTTGCGCGTCTTGATCGAGCCGTCACCGGTGTCGAGCATGCTGAGCGCTCTCGACTCGTCGATCGGCATCGTGAAGCGGTGGTCGCGGAAACCCGCGCGTCCGGCCGCGGCCTTCGCATCGGGCGCATTGATGCCCAGCGGCTCCGCCACGCGGCGCGCGAGCTTCTCGTCGACGTGCGCGAGGTTGTCCACCATGCGCTGGCGGACGGCCGGCACCTCGACCTTCGACAGCTCGAAGCGGAACGCAGCAATGATGTGCTCCTTCTCCGCCGCGCTCTGGCTGTTGAAGAAGAGCCTCGCCTGCGTGAAGTGATCATCGAAGGACGGACTGCGCCGCCGAACCTTGGGCGGCTCCAGCGCCTCGGGGAATGGCTGGAAGCCGCCGCTGCCACCATCGATCCGGTATTCCTTGCCGTCGATCAGCGAGTGGGGTTCGTATGCCACCTGGCCCCGCGCAATGGTCTGGCGATGCATCCCGTCGCGTTGGAAGTTGTGGAACGGACACACGCCCTTGTTGATGGGCAGCTCATGGAAGTTCGCGCCGCCGAGCCGCGAGATCTGCGTGTCGGTGTACGAGAACAGGCGTCCCTGGAGCAGAGGGTCATTCGTGAAATCGATGCCCGGCACCACGTGGCCCGGATGGAAAGCGACCTGCTCGGTCTCGGCGAAGAAGTTGTCCGGGTTGCGGTTGAGCACCATGCGCCCGATGCGCTGCACCGGCACCATCTCTTCCGGAATGATCTTTGTAGGGTCGAGCAGGTCGAAGCCGAAGGCGTGTTCCTTGTCCTGCGGGACCATCTGCACGCCGAGTTCCCATTCGGGGAAGTTTCCGCCCTCGATGGCTTCCCAGAGGTCGCGCCGGTGGAAGTCGGCATCCTTGCCCGCGATCTTCTGCGCCTCGTCCCAGGCCAGGCCGTGGATGCCGAGCTTGGGCTTCCAGTGGAATTTGACGAAGTGGCTCTCGCCGCGCGCGTTGACGAAGCGGAAGGTGTGGACGCCGAAGCCTTCCATCATCCGCAGGCTGCGCGGAATGGCCCGGTCCGACATTGCCCACATCAGCATGTGGGTACTTTCGGGCATCAGCGAAGCGAAGTCCCAGAAGGTGTCGTGCGCGCTCGCGGCCTGCGGCATCTCGTTGTGCGGTTCGGGCTTGACGGCGTGGATGAGGTCAGGGAATTTGATCGCGTCCTGGATGAAGAACACCGGGATGTTGTTGCCCACCAGGTCGTAGTTGCCCTGCTGTGTGTAGAACTTGACGGCGAACCCTCGCACGTCGCGCACCGTATCGGCCGAACCTCGCGATCCGGCCACGGTCGAGAAGCGCACGAAAACGGGCGTCTTCACAGCCGGGTCTTGCAGGAACTCGGCGCAGGTGAACTGCGACATCGACTTGTAGACCTCGAAGTAGCCGTGCGCCGCCGATCCCCTTGCGTGAACCGCCCGCTCGGGAATGCGCTCATGATCGAAATGGGTGATCTTCTCGCGAAGGATGAAATCCTCGAGCAGCGTCGGGCCCCGCACGCCCGCCCGCAGCGAGTTGTGGTTGTCCGGTATCTGAAGGCCCTGGTTGGTGGTGAGTTGGGGCGTGTTGTCGGCGGTAAAGGCGGCCAGTTGCTCTTGTTTGGCATTGCTGCCATCACCGCCCTTGGTCGGGCGACGACCGGCGGCCGCCTTGTTCTGTTGCGTCATCGGGGATCCTTCAAATCAGCCGGTTTCCGTTTCGAAAAGCATGTTCAGCACACTGACCACTGCCACCACACCGACGATGGCGGCCGCCGACGCCACCACCCAGATAAGGAATTCGTCGATCCAGGATTCACCGAACAGGCCAAACAGGGTGGAAAGATCCATGTTTCGCTCCAGGCTTGTAGGTAGAGGGAGGGGGTCGGCGCTGCACAGCTTGTCGGGCGCTTCGGCTCTGGGCCGACTTACAAGCTTATGCAGGGCCGCCCGTCCTGGCCGTAGTGGCGCCGCGCTCCGGCGTGTCGGAACGCCCAGTTGTCGGCGGTAGGACCGCGCTGACGAGAACCCCCGTTGAAGATGGACTACGCGGCTTCGCGGGATCGTCGACGTCGGGCGAGAGCGCCCAGGACTAGGATGGGACGAATCGGATCGGGCACCGAAAATGCTTGATCCCCCTTTCGCCCCTCGAACCATCTCCCAAGGTCAGCGAACCATGCTCATCAAAATCGGTTTCGACATCGAACTCGGCGTCACAGCGCCCACAGCGCTGATCTACATGCTGCGGGTGCATCCTTCGCGTGCGGCGGACATCCAGTCGGGGGAGAGCTTCACCATCACCCCGCCCCTGCGCACCGACCACTACACCGACGCATTCAGTAACCATTGCGCGCGGGTGGAAGTTCCCAGCGGCGTCAGCAAGGTGCGCTTGCGCAACGAGGCCGTGGTGTTCGACACCGGCTGGCCCGACCCGGTCTCCCCCACCGCCGTGGAGCACGCGCCTGCCAACCTGCCGGTCGAGACACTGCAGTTCCTGCTGCCGAGCCGCTACTGCGAGGTCGACAGTGAACTCCTCCAACTCGCATGGGCGAAGTTCGGCGGCGTGCCGCCGGGCTGGCAGCGCGTGCAGGCCATCTGCGACTTCGTGCACGGGCACCTGCGCTTCGACTATCAGCGCGCGAGGGCCACGCGCACCGCACTGGAGGGCTATCGCGAGAGGACGGGCGTCTGCCGAGACTTCACGCATCTGGCGATCACGCTGTGCCGGTGCATGAACATCCCGGCGCGCTACGTGACGGGCTATCTCGGCGACATCGGCATCGCACCCGTTCCCTATCCGATGGATTTCAGCGCCTGGTTCGAGGTCTACCTGGGCGACCGCTGGCACACCTTCGATGCGCGCCACAACATCCCGCGCATCGGCCGTGTGGTGATCGCGCGCGGCCGCGATGCGGCCGACGTGCCCATCACGATGGTGTTCGGTGTCAATACGCTGGAGCGCTTCGAGGTGACCACGAACGAAGTGCTGCCTGTGGCGGCCTGAGGCGACTTCACTCCGGCGCGTACCCCAGCAACTTCATCGCCGCGCCGATGGACTTGCGGCTCTTTTCCATCCCCTCCCATGGCTTGTTGCCCGTGGGCACGCGGCGAGCGATGTTCCTCACGGTCCATTGCGACGCACTCGTGAGCGTCGGCAGCTCGTCCCATGTGAGCGGTACCGACACGCCCAGCCCCGGACGCGAGCGCGCGGACCACGCGCTCACCGTGGTCGCGCCAAAGCCGTTGCGCAGGTAGTCCACGAATATCTTGCCGACGCGGTTGCGCGGCCCGCTCTTCGCGACGAAGCGCTCGGGGATGGTGTCCGCCAGGTGCTGCACCACGGCTTGCGAAAAGCCCTTGACCGTGTCCCAGTCGTAGTGGCGCCGGATCGGCACGACCACGTGCAGGCCCTTGCCACCGCTGGTCTTGAGAAAGGCCGGCAGACCCAGTTCGGTGAGCAAGGTCTGCACCAGCATGGCAGCCTCCTGCATGCGGGCCCAGGCGACGCCTTCGCCGGGATCGAGGTCGAAGGTCATGCGGTCGGGCTTGCCGATGGCGTTCGAGGTCGCGTTCCAGGTGTGAAGTTCGATCACGTTCATCTGCGCGGCCGACAACAGGCCGCGCTCGGTGTCGATCTGCAGCAGCGGCTCGTGGCCCGGATCGAGCGCCGGGTCGAGCAGCTTGACACCCGGCAACTCGTCCTGCTTCAGATGCTTCTGGAAGAACAACTCCCCGCCGACCCCTTCGGGCGCGCGCACCAGCGACACGGGCCGGCCTTTGAGGTGGGGCAGCATGAGTTCTGCCACCTGGTGGTAGAAGGCGGCGAGTTCGCCCTTGGTGGTGCCGCTTTGCTCGTCGATCACGCGGTCGGCGTTGGTGATGCGTTGCGTCATGGGCTTGGTGGCTCCTTTGCCTGCCTTGCTCGCCGGCGTGAGTTCGGGCGCCTGCGCCGACTCGCGGCGGATCTGGCGGGCCGGCTTGTCGGCGCGCAGGCCCTGGAAGACCGAATGCCGGATGCGCCCGTCGCGCGTCCATTCGCCGAAGGACACCTCGCACACCAGCACGGGCTTGACCCATTGCGCCTTGACGCCGGCCGGGCGGGTTTCGAAAGCGCTCTCGTCGACCTGGTGCTTGTCGAGCTTCGCCTTGATGTCCGCCAGCCGGCTGCCGTCGAAGCCGGTGCCGACGTTGCCGCAGTACTGCAGCGCGCCCTCTTCGTCGTAGACGCCGAGCAGCAGCGAACCGAAGCCCGAGCGCGATCCCTTGGGTGCGGTGTAGCCGCCGATGACGAATTCCTGCCGCCGCTGGTTCTTGAGCTTGATCCAGTTCGGCGAGCGGCGCGAGACATAGCTCGATCCCTTGAGCTTGCCGATGATGCCTTCGAAGCCCAGGTGCGCGGAGGACGCCAGCAAGTCGCGCGGCGACACTTCGAAGGCCTCGCTGAGGCGCAGCGCGGCAGGCGGCTTCTTGCCTAGGAGGCGGACGAGCTGCGCGCGACGCTCCTCCACCGGCAGATCGCGAAGGTCGCGCCCATCGAGAAAGGGCACGTCGAAGAGCCAGTAGACGATGGATGCCGTGGCACCGCTATCGAAGGCGTTCTGCAGCGCCTGGAAGTCCGGTGCACCCTTCTCGTTGTCGACGACGATCTCGCCATCGAGCCACGCCGAGCGCGTGGGGAGCTTCGCCAGCGCCTGCGCCAGCTTCGGCAGCTTCGAGGTCCAGTCGTGGCCGTTGCGGGTGATGCACTGGACCTTGTCACCGTCGATACGCGCCAGGAGACGGTAGCCGTCGAACTTCAACTCATAGAGCCAGTCGTCCGGATCGGAGGGCGGCGTCGATGCCAGTGTCGCCAGTTGCGGCGCGAGCGTGGCGGGCAATGTGGCCTTGCGTCCAGGAGCTTCAGAACTTTTCGCGGCGGCCTTCTTGCGCCCGGTGGGTGCCTTCTTCTCGGGTGGTGCTGGCTTGCCATGGGTGATGTGCGGCGGGTCGTCCACGTCCCTGCCGCTCAGCACGCTGTCGGGCAGGACCTCGACGATGTCGTAGTCCGCGAGCGGGCGCGCTTCGCCGTCCCTTTCCTTGATGAGCAGCCAGGGTTCCTGCTTTTCGCCCTTGCCGCGCATGCGCACGAGCGTCCAGTGGCCGCGCAGCTTGTCGCCGCGCAACTCGAACTTCAGCTTGCCTTCCGCCAGGGCCTTGCGCGCGTCGCCTTCGGCAGCCCATTCGCCACGGTCCCACACGATGACGGTGCCGGCACCGTACTGCTTGGGCGGAATCGTGCCCTCGAAGCTCGCATAGGAGATCGGATGGTCTTCCACATGCACGGCCATGCGCTTGACCGCGGGATCGAGGCAGGGCCCCTTCGGCACCGCCCAGCTCTTGAGCGTGCCGTCGAGCTCCAGCCGGAAGTCGTAGTGCAGCCGGCTCGCATGGTGCTTCTGCACGACGAAGGTCGGCGCCCCGGCGCCCACCTTGCCGCCCGTGCGAGGCTCCGGCGTCTTCTCGAAATCGCGCTTGCCATGGTACGGCGCCAGCGCTTCGCGTTCACTCGGCCTGGCCACGGTCGCGCTGCCTCAGGCGGCCTTGCGGCGTGCGGCCGTCTTGGCAGGTGTGCGCTTGCGCGCGGCGCTCTTGGCGGCGGGCTTGCGGGCTTTGGGCTTTTCCTCGGGCTCCTCCTTGCCCTTGTCCTTGTCCTTGTCGTCGGCGCCGGCCTTGCCGCCACCCTTGCGCAGGCTGCGTTGCAGCAACTCCGTGAGGTCGAGGATCTTGGCGCTGCTCTTGCCGGTTTCCTCCTCGGGCTCGGGCTGCGTCACTTCCTCGGTCTGGCCGGCCTCCACCTTCTCATCGACCAGCCGCATGATCTCGTCCTTGAAGGAATCCTTGTAGTCGTCCGGATCCCAGTCGGCGCTCATGTCGTCGACCAGCTCCTTCGCCATCTTGAGCTCGCGCTCTGTCAGGCCGGCTTTCTTGGCGCTTTCCGAGGGCAAGGGCAGGTCCTTCCAGGGCCGGATGTCGGCACCCCATCGCAGCAGGTTCAGCACCAGCCCCGGCCCGGTGGGCACCAGCACGGCCAGATGCTGCTTGGTCTGGATCACGACGCGTGCGATGCCGACGCGGCCGCTGCGCTGCAAGGTTTCGCGCAGCAGGGCGTAGACCTTGGCGCCGCGATTGATAGGTGCCACGTAATAGGGCCGCTCCAGGTAGACGAAGGGAATGCTGTCCGCCGGCACGAAGGCCTCGATCTCGACCGTCTGCGTGGTCTTGGGATAGGCGGCCGCGATCTCCTCATCGCTGAGCACCACGTACTGGTCATCCTCGTACTCGATGCCTTTCACGATCTGCTCGCGCGCAATCTCCTTGCCGGTCTTCTTGTTGACGCGCTTGTAGCCCACCGGATCCATGGTGCGCTTGTCCAGCCAGTTGAAGTCAATGGCGTGGTCGACCGTGGCCGAATACAGCGCGACGGGGATGTGCACGAGGCCGAAGCTGATCGCGCCTTTCCACAGCACGCGGGGGGCGGGGGTCTTCGGGGAATGCTTGGATGCAGGCATGGCGTAGTTCTCCAGGCTGGCACCCTAGCTTGCAACGCCGCGAACCGATGTAGGAACACGGCGGCGGCGGGCGTCAGGGCCGGACGCTGCTACTTCGAGAGCACCACCACGGCCGGCGGCTTCCACGTCCCTTCGCCGGCCGGCAGTATGGATGGCTGCGATGTCTTCGGCCAGTACAGGCGCATCACCAGGTACATGGGCCCGTCGGGCGCCGGCAGCCAGTTGCGCTCCAGCGCCTTGCCGGGGGACTTCCTCTGGATGTACAGCGTGAGCGAACCGTCTGGATTCTTCTTCATGCCCTGCCGCATGGGCGCGTTGATCAGATAGCGATTGATCGGATTCTTGATGAGCAGCTGGCTCTTGCCGTCGTACATCGTGACGGACCAGAACGCGTTCACCGGCGGCAACTGTCCGGCCGGGAAGGTGAGCGTGTAGTTGTGCTTGCTGCCATCCAGCAGCTCGCCGGTCGCGGTGGTGCGTGTCACGGGATAAGTGGCCTCCGCCGCATCGTTGCCGTAGATGCCGCCCTTGGCGGCCGCGGCGCGCAGCAGCCAGTCGCCCTTGTAGAAGTCGCGGTCGCCGAAGGCCGACCCGACTTTCCAGCCGTTGATGTCCTTCGTCCCGCTGTCGAGGCGCTTGTCGATCTTCTCGTCGCCTTCCTTCATCCCGAGACCGACGGCGGCCTTGTGCCCGGGCGAGAGGTCCCTGAACTCGAAGGGCTTGCCCGGGCCGACGCCGATGCGCGCGATGCGGGCCCGCACGGCAGCGTCTTCCCGCGTCTGCGGAACGTAGAGGAGCGCGGCGTCGAGATACTCGAAGAAGTTGTCCTTGATCCCGGCGGTCGTGGCCGGAAGGAACTTGAGCGTCGCCGGGGCCGCCGGCGGCGGCTGCTTCAGGAAGGCGGACAGCGTCTGCGCCTTGTAGCCGGCCTGCACCTTCACGACGTTCGGCATGTCCTTCGCGTTGAAGAGCTGAGTGCGGAAGATGGCGACGGCAAACGGGGTGGTCGAGGCAAAGACCTTCCGGATGCCGCGCGGCGTCGGCCCCTTCCAGCCGGGGCCGGCCACCATGTAGCTCCCCGGGTCGTTGCCCATGGCACGGCTGCCGACGTAGCCGAAGTTGTACGTATTGCCGTCGACAAGCTGCACCGAGTAGTAGCGCCGCTTGTCCACCGCCGGCACCGAGATCACCATCGGCTCGGCCCGCAGGTCCATCCACAGCATGGAATAGGGCGTGTCGCTGTTGGGCGTGACGACAGCGGTGTCCTGGTAGGTGTAGACGCGCGCCTCGTTGTTGATCTCGTTGAAGGGCGCCTTGTACTGCGGGCCACCCTTGTCGACCGCGTATTCGTTCATGACCGCATAGTTCATGACGAGCGGCAGACCGTAGATGAAAGCCTCCTCGGCGATGGCCTTGGTCTCCACGAGGCCGGGGGCCGCCTTGTCCGCCCGTGCGGCCTGGCTCACCGCATCGTTCGTGCCGGCGCAGCCTGCGAGGAGCGCCACCGCGACCACGGTGACGACACCGGCTGCGGCCCGTCTCATGAACAGCTTGAGTTCGGTATTCATGTCAGTTCCTATCCGGCTTCAACGGGTCGTTGGGCAGGTCGGTCCATTGTTGAATCGTGCGCCTGGGAGCACGCGGATTTGAGCGCAGCCATGTGCCCATTGCAAGGCATCGGCCGATGGCCGAAAGGGCTAGGCCTTATGCCCACGAGCGCCCCGCGAATTCAATCGCAAGAAGCGGAGTTCGCGTCGGATGGCGACTGCCTAGACTTCGGCGGCACTCTCCAACCTCGGTCAGTCATGCGCCCCCACCTTCCACGACCCTTCTTGAACCTGGCATGGTCGAACCTCGCTGCGCAGTCTGCCGAGCAACTGAGCCTTGCCGCGGCGCCCCTGGTGGCCGTCCTCGCGCTGGGCGCCGGACCCGGCGAAGTCGGAATGCTGGCGGCCGCGCAGACCTTGCCATTCCTGCTGGCATCCATGCCCCTGGGGATGTTGGCGGACCGCATGCCACGGCGCCAGCTGATGTTGTGGGCGGAAGGGTTGAGAGCCTTCTCATTGTTGGCCATGCTGGCAGCGCTCCTCTCGTCTGCCTTGACCATCGCGTGGCTCGCATTGCTGGGATTCCTCGGAGCGATCGGCACTGTCGGCTTCAGCGTCGCCGCCCCCGCGCTGGTACCCGCACTCGTGCCGCGCGGGTCGCTTGCGCTGGCCAATTCCAGGCTCGAGCTCGCCCGGAGCGCAGCATTCACCGCCGGGCCCGCACTCGCGGGATCGCTGGTTTCCTGGGCGGGCGCGGCTACCGCGTTCACCCTGGCCGCAGTGCTATCGACCTTCGCGATCCTCCTGCTGCTGCGGTTGCTTGAACCATCGCGTCCAGCATCGCCAGCGCGGCATCCGCTCGTGGACGTTCGGGAAGGTGCAAGCTTCGTGTGGCGTGAGCCGATGTTGCGTCCGATGCTGGTCACCGGGGTGATCTTCAACCTCTCGTGGTTCGTGCTTCAGGCGGCCTATGTGCCTTACGCGGCTCGCGTCCTCGACATGAGTGCAGAGACGATCGGCCTAACTCTCGCGATGCTCGGTGCAGGCATGGTGGCAGGCGCCATGCTGACCTCGCGCGTTGTCGCGGCAATGCCGTTCGGCAGGGCGATTCAGGTCGGACCTGTCGTGTCGGTGCTTGCCGCGTTGGCGATGGCCTCTACGCTGCTGATCCCCCACGCGGCGCTCGCAGCCCTGTCTTTCGTCCTGTTCGGAGCCGGGCCGATGGTCTGGACGATCACCTCCACCACGCTGCGCCAGAGCGTGACCGCGGGCCCCATGCTCGGCCGCGTCTCGGCAGTTTTCCTGACCGCCAACGCCGGTGCGCGACCCCTAGGTGCTGCCCTGGGAGGCTTGGTGGGATCGACGTACGGTGAATCCGCCTGCCTTCTCGTGGCACTTGCAGGGTTCGCGATTCAAGCCTCCGTGATTCTTGGGTCGCGCGTCACATCCTTGCGCAGTCTCCCTGTCCCGGCGGCATGAACGGCAAGCCGGCTCAGCCGCGCTTGGCCACCAGCGTCAGGATGTCGTAGCTCGCGACGAGTTCGCCGTCCTGGTTCGTCACTTCCACGTCCCAGGCCACCACGCCCTGGCCGACGCCGTTGGCATCCTTCTTCTGGCGATCGATCTTGCGCTTGCAGGTGAGGCGGGCGCGGATCGTGTCGCCGATGCCCACGGGCTTGACGAAGCGCAGCGTGTCGAGCCCGTAGTTGGCGAGCACCGGTCCGGGCGCCGGGGAAACGAAGAGACCCGCCGCTGCGGACAGCACGAAGTAGCCGTGCGCGATGCGCTTGCCGAAGGGACTCTCCTTCGCGGCGACCTCGTCGAAGTGCATGTAGAAGTAGTCGCCCGAGATGCCACCGAAGGCGACGATGTCGGCCTCGCCCACGGTGCGCCGATGCGTCAGCAGCGAGTCGCCGATCTCCAGGTCTTCGAAGTGCTTGCGGAAGGGATGCACTTCGGACTCATTGAGCTTCGCGCCGCGCATGTACTCGCCAGTGACCGCCGCCAGCATGGTGGGCGAGCCCTGCAAGGCAGCGCGCTGCAGGTAGTGCTTGACCGCGCGCAGGCCGCCCAGCTCCTCGCCGCCGCCCGCTCGGCCAGGGCCGCCGTGCTTGAGGAAAGGCAGCGGCGAGCCATGGCCCGTCGATTCTGCCGCGGCCTCGCGGTCCAGCACGAGCAGACGTCCATGGTGCGATGCCGCCACGGGGATGGCCTTGGCGGCCGTTGCGGGATCCTTGGTGACCAGCGTGCCGACAAGGCTGCCGCGACCGCGTGCGGCCAGGGCCAGCGCTTCGTCCAGGCCGTCATACGCCATCAGCGTGCTCACGGGGCCGAAGGCTTCCACGTCATGCACGGCGTCATGACGCAACGGGTCGCGTGACAGCAGCAACGTCGGCGAGAAAAACGCGCCTTCGGACACGCCCTCGCCCTGCGGCGAGAAACCGTCGCGCTCGCCGTAGACCAGTTCCGCACCTTCCATCAAAGTGCGGACTCGCTCGGCCACGTCGGCCTGCTGCGCATGCGATGCGAGCGCGCCCATGCGCACGTCCTCGCGGGCCGGGTCGCCGACGACCATCTTCGCGAGCCGCGCACGCAGTTTCTCGGCCACCGCATCGAGATGCTGACGCGGCACGATGGCGCGTCGGATGGCGGTGCATTTCTGGCCGGACTTGACCGTCATCTCCCGCGCCACTTCCTTGACGAAAAGATCGAACTCCTCGTCGTCTGGCGACACGTCGGGCGCGAGGATCGCGCAGTTGAGCGAATCGGCCTCGGCATTGAAGGGGATCGAATGGCGAACGATGTTCGGGTGCACGCGCAGCTTGGCCGCGGTGTCGGCCGAGCCGGTGAAGGTGACGACATCGGAGCCGTCGAGACGGTCGAGCAGATCGCCGGTGCTGCCGATCACGAGCTGCAGGCTGCCCTCCGGCAGCAGGCCCGAGCGGTGCATCAGGCGCACCAGCGCTTCGGTCAGGTAGCTGGTGGAAGTCGCCGGCTTGCCGATGCAGGGCATGCCCGCGAGGAAGCTGGGCGCCCACTTTTCCAGCAGACCCCACACCGGGAAGTTGAAGGCATTGATGTGCACCGCGACACCGCGCCGCGGCACCAGGATGTGCGTGCCTGCGAAGCCACCCTTCTTGCCGAGCGGCATCGCCGGGCCTTCATGCACGAGGTTGCCCGAGGGCAGCTCACCGCCGCCGATGCCCGCATAGGCCGCGAGCGTGCCCGCGCCGCCTTCGATGTCGATCCAGCTGTCGGCGCGCGTTGCGCCGGTGTGGGCCGAGATGGCATACAGCTCTTCCTTGTGCTCTGCCAGGTACTTCGAGATGGCGCGCAGGCGCTGGGCACGTTGCTGGAAGTCCATGGCCAGCAGCGCAGGCAAGCCGACACTGCGCGCATGGTGAAGCGACTCGCCGAAGTCGATCGACTCGGCATGCGTGCTCGCCACCGGACGGCCGTTGACGGCGCTCCGGAGCACTTGCGCGCCCTGTTCGCCGAGCCAGCTTCCGCCGATGAAGCTTTGAAGGATCTGAGTCATGGAATTCTCCGAAGGTGGGTGGTTCAGGCGGCAACGGCGTTCTTGTTGCCCAGCCCGAGGTAGGTGTCGATGATCCGGCGGTCGTGCAGCAGCGCGTCGGCCTCGCCAGTGAGCGCTACAGCGCCGGTCTCCAGCACATAGCCACGGTCGGCTACCTGCAAGGCGGCCCGCGCGTTCTGTTCCACCAGCAGCACCGAGACGCCGTGCGAGCGCAGGGACGACACCACGTGCAGCACCTCGCGCACGATCAGCGGCGCGAGGCCCAGCGAAGGCTCGTCCAGCATCAGCAGGCGCGGCCGGGCCATCAGCGCGCGACCGATGGCGAGCATCTGCCGCTCGCCGCCGGAGAGCGTGCTGGCGAGTTGCGCACGGCGCTCCTTGAGGCGCGGGAAGATCGCGAAGACCTCCTCCATGCGCTCGCGCTGGTCGCGCTTGCCGGTGCGCCAGCGGTA
The DNA here is from genome assembly GCF_030317005.1 of Variovorax sp. J22R115. Lineage (NCBI taxonomy): Bacteria > Pseudomonadati > Pseudomonadota > Betaproteobacteria > Burkholderiales > Comamonadaceae > Variovorax > Variovorax sp. J22R115. Next base: position 51,124 of record NZ_JASZYM010000010.1, read on the forward strand.
GAAGCCGCCGAGCAGCAGGTTGTCCTCGACCGGCATTTCGCCGAAGAGTTCGCGGCGCTCTGGCACCAGCGCCACGCCGCGTGCAACCATTGCCTCGACGCTGGGCCGCGCGATGCGCTCGCCCGCGAGCGTGAGGCTTCCGGTGGAGGGCAGCAGCCCCATTGCTGCGCACAGCAAGGTCGTCTTGCCAGCGCCGTTGGGGCCGATGACGGTGACGATCTCGCCTTCGTCCACGCGAAGCGCGATGCCATGCACGGCCTCGACGGCACCGTACGCGACGCTGAAATCCTGGAGTTCGAAGAGCGGGTTCATGTCAGTGCTCCATCTCGTCGTCACGAGATCCGCGACGTATGAAACCGGCATGGCCCAAGCCCGGGAATACCGCGGAACCGGCTTTGCCGGGCCGCAGGTACTGCCCCCGGAAGGGGGTTGGCGAAGCGACACGAAGTGCGCGGAGACTGGGGGTGAGTGTCAGTGTCATGCGGCCATCGGAATCGGTTCGTCGCTGCCGCCCAGATAGGCGTCCAGCACACGGGGGTTGCACTGCACCTGTTCAGGTGTTCCTTCGGCGATGACGGCGCCGAACTCCAGCACGGTGATGCGGTCGGCGAGGTTCATGACGAACTCCATGTCGTGCTCGACGACGAGGATGCCCAGGCCTTCGGCGCGCAGTTGCGAGAGCAGGGTCGCGAGCGCCTGTTTTTCGAGGTGGCGCAGACCTGCGGCGGGCTCGTCGAGCAGCAGCGCCGCGGGTTGACCGGCCAGCGCGCGCGCGATCTCCACCACGCGTTGCTGGCCGAGCGCGAGCGACGCGGCCGGCGCATCGGCATGTTCGGCCAGGCCACATCGCTCGATCTGACGGCGTGCCTCGGCCAGCAACGCGGCCTCCTCGGCGCGGTCCAGCCGCAGCATCGCGGAGAGCCAGCCGCGGTGCCCGCGCCGGTGCGCGCCGAGCGCGACGTTCTCCAGCACGCTGCGCGTGCCGAGCAGGCGCACGTGCTGGAAGGTACGGCCGAGTCCGCGCGCGGCGTAGTCGCGCGAGGGCTTGCCATTCATCGACTCGCCCATCAGGCGCACTTCGCCCTCGGTAGGATCATCGACCCCGGAGATCATGTTGAAGAAGGTGCTCTTGCCGGCCCCGTTCGGGCCGATGAGCGCGTGCACCTCGCCCGCTTTCAGCGTCATCGCGACCGCATTGTTGGCGACGAGGCCGCCGAAGCGCTTCGTGACCTTGTCGGCTTCGAGCAGCATTTCGCCAGATGTCGGCAGCTTGCGGCTGGCAAGGGACGCGATGGCCTTGGCCTCGCGCACAGGCTCCGGTTTCAGGAAGCGGGAGGACACGCGTGCCAGCGTCGGCCACAGCCCTTCGGCAAAGCGCTGCAGCACGAAGAGCATCAGCAGGCCGAAGACGATCACCTCGAAGTTGCCGCTCGCGCCGAGCAGCTTCGGCAGAATGTCCTGCAGTTGCTCCTTGACCAGCGTGATGAGCGTCGCGCCGAGCACTGCACCCCACAGATGCCCCGCGCCGCCGACCACCGCCATGAAGAGGTACTCGATGCCGATGTTCAGGTTGAAGGGCGTCGGGTTCACGAAGCGCTGCATGTGCGCGTAGAGCCATCCCGACAGCGCCGCCAGCAGCGCCGCGAGCACGAACACCTTGACGCGGTAGCGCGCGGTGTCGACGCCCATCGACTCGGCCATCACCCGACCGGACTTCAGCGCACGGATGGCGCGGCCTTCACGCGAATCGAGCAGGTTGTGCAGCGCCCACAGCGCCAGCAGGAGCGCGGCCCAGATCAGCGGGCCCAACGCGCGCGGTGATGCGAGCGAGAAGCCTGCGATCGTCAGCGCCGGCAGACCGGTGATGCCGGTCTGGCCGCCGAGGAACTCGAGGTTGCCGAACAGGAAGTAGAGGCTCAACCCCCACGCGATCGTGCACAACGGCAGGTAGTGGCCGGAGAGCTTCAGCGTGATGGCACCGAGCCCCCACGCGACGAGGAAGGTGAGCACGAGTCCCAGCACCAGTCCGACCCAAGGCAACAGGCCCGGAGCGACGACGCCGCCCAGAGCTGCCGCCGCGGCCGGCGATGTGCAGACCCATGCCGTCGCGTAGGCACCGATGGCGACGAATGCAGCCTGGCCGAAGGACGTCATGCCGCCGACGCCGGTGAGCATGACCAGCCCCGCAGCGACCATCGAATAGAGGCCGATGTAGCTGAACATCGTGACGGTGAACTCGGGCAGCCAGGCCCAGCTGAGCGCCAGCGCCGCGACGAAGAGCAGTGTGAGGTGACGCCTTGTCATGCCAATGGCTCCTGGGTGCAGCGCATGAAGACAGAAACACCGCGGAACCGGCTCTGCCGGGCCGCTGGTGTTGCCCCCGGAGAGGGGGAGTGCGGCCACACGAAGTGGGTAAGCATGGGGGTGATCACTCCTCGTCCTCCACATGGCGACTGCGGAGCGAACGCCACCACAGCACGGGGATGATCAGCGTGAACACCAGCACTTCCTTGAACGCACTGGCCCAGAACGAGGAGAAGGCTTCAAGCTGGCCCACCAACAGCGCGCCGAGCAGCGCAATGGGATAGCTCGCCAGCCCACCGACGATCGCCGCAACGAAGCCTTTGAGGCCGATGAGAAAGCCGGTGTCGTAGTAGACCGTCGTCAGCGGCGCGATGAGCAGGCCGGAGACGGCGCCGATCAGCGCCGCCAGCGCAAAGCTCAAGTCTCCCGACAGATCCGTCGGAATGCCCATGAGACGCGCGCCGACGCGGTTCATCGCCGTGGCGCGCAGCGCCTTTCCGATGATCGAACGCTCGAAGAAAAGGAACATCAGCACCACCAGTGCGAACGCGACGCCCACCACGACCATGGACTGGCCGGTGATCGGCACGCCCCCGATATCGAGAGGAGCCTCCGAAAATGCCGGCGTGCGCGAGCCTTCGGCACCGAAGAAGAGCAGCCCCAGGCCAACCAGTACGCCATGCAGCGCAACCGAGACGATCAACAGGATCAGCACCGTCGCATCCGCCAGCGGCCGGTAAGTCAGCCGGTACAGCAGCGGCCCGAGCGGCGTGATCAGCAGCAGGGTGGTGACGGCCTGGAGCGCCAGCGACGATGGCCGCAAGCCCAACACCAGCACAGAGGCCAGGGCAGGGAAAGCAACCGTCCACACCAGCGTCGCCTTCCACTCCACCGTGGCGCCGCGCTTCCAGCGCCAGCCCTCTACCGCGAGCGTGGCGGCCGCCAGTGCGAGCAGCAGCCACAGCGTGGCCGGCACACGCCCGGCAGTGAGCGCCGCCATCGACAACGCGCCGAAGGCCACCAGTTCGCCCTGCGGGATGAAGATCACCCGCGTGACGGAAAACACCAGCACCAAGGCCAATGCCATCAGTCCGTAGACCGCGCCATTGACGATGCCGTCCTGCCCGAGCAGCAGGGCAATCTGAAGATCCATGTCGGTTCCAATCCATCAACCCGCGTCGCCATGCCCTATGCCAGGAACACCGCGGAACCGGCTTTGCCGGGCCGCTGGTGTTGCCCCCTGCAAGGGGGTTGGCGCAGCGACACGAAGTGCGCGAAGCCTGAGGGTGTGCTTAGGTGTTCAGGGGCTCGGCGGCAGATACTTCCACGCGCCGTTCTCGATCTTGACCATCACGCGTGCGCGCTGATCCAGACCCAGGTGGTCGTTGGCCGTCATGTTGAACACGCCGTGCGCGCCGGGCAGTTCCTTGACTTGCTCCAGCGCATCACGCAGCGCGGCGCGGAACTCCGGCGTGCCGGGTTGCGCCTTCTTCAGCGCGACAGGCACCGCGGCAGCCATCAGCAGCCCGGTATCCCACGCATGCGCGCCGAAGGTCGAGACCGTGCCCTTGCCATTGGCTGCCTCGTAGGCCGACACGTAGGCCAGCGCGGACTTCTTCACCGGATTGGCGGCGGGCAATTGATCCGCCACGAGCACCGGGCCTGCCGGCAGGAAGGTGCCTTCGACATCCTTGCCACCCACGCGCAGGAAGTCGGCATTGGCCACGCCGTGCGTCTGGTAGACCTTGCCGGTGTAGCCGCGCTCCTTGAGGCTCTTCTGCGGCAGCGCGGCCGGCGTGCCGGAACCGGCGACCAGCACCGCGTCGGGCTTGGCCGACATGAGCTTGAGGGTCTGGCCCGTGACGGAGGTGTCCGTGCGCGCATAGCGCTCATTGGCGACGATCTGCAGCTTCTTCAGCTCGGCCGCCTTGCTGAATTCCTGGAACCACCCTTCGCCATAGGCGTCGGCAAAGCCGACGAAGCCGACCGTCTTCACGCCATTGGCGGCCATGTGCTCAGCGATGGCGAGCGACATCATGATGTCGTTCTGCGGCGTCTTGAAGACCCAGCGCTTCTTGGCATCGACCGGCTCGACGATGCGCGCGGAGGCAGCCATCGAGATCATCGGCGTCTGGCTTTCGGAGATCACGTCGATCATCGCGAGCGAGTTCGGCGTCGTGGTCGAGCCGAGGATCACGTCGACCTTGTTCTCGGAGATCAGCTTGCGCGTGTTGTTTACGGCCGCCGTCGTGTCGCTCGCATCATCGAGCACGATGTAGTTGATCTTCTGTCCGCCGATGGTCTTGGGCATCAGCGCGATGGTGTTCTTCTCGGGAATGCCCAGCGAGGCGGCTGGGCCGGTGGCCGAGACCGTCACGCCGACATTGATGTCGGCCTGCGCGAGCGCCGAGGTGAGCAGCATCGCGGCCAATGCGAGGGGTTTGAGGCATTTCATGCGGTTGTCTCCGTTGTGGTTGATTGAAAAATGAAAAGGGGGTAGCAATCAGATGTCGACAGACACGATGCGCTGAGGCACCTTGACGGCCGGAAGTCCACCGAGGAACAGGTCGGCCACCACGGGCGCCATGGCGTCGTAGTCGAGGTCGCCGTCGGGCCGCATCCAGATGAACATCCAGTTGATCATCCCGAACAGCAGCATGGTCAGCGGCTTGGCGAGCGAGGCCTTCTTCAGGTCGGGCCGCAGCTCGATCACGGCGCGTGCGAAACCGTTGACGACGGTGCGCTGCGTGCCGAGAACGCGCTGGCGGTCGGCGTCTTCCATGAACTTGACGTCCTCGGTCAGCACGCGGTGCGCATGCTTGGCGCCGGCGTACTCCTCGACGAAGCGCCGGATGAGTTCACGCAGCTTCGCCTCGGGCGGCAGCTTCTGGCCCTCGACGTCGGCCACCAGGTCTTCGAGGCGGGACACATGGTTCTCGGCAATGCTCACCAGCAGGCTGTATTTGTCGCGGTAGTAGTGGTACAGCAACGCCTTCGAGAAGCCGCAGGCCTCGGCCACCTGGTTCATCGAGGTCGCTGAATAGCCCCGGTTGGCGAACAGCTGCGCGGCATGATCCAGGATCATTTCGCGCTGATCGTCGTATCCGGGTGAGCGTCCTCGGGCCATGGGATTCCTTCTTGCTTGCTTGCTTGCTTGCTTGCTTGCTTGCTTGCCGCTTCTAGCGTTCGTCGAATGAAAGCACCACGCGCTCGGTGAGCGGATGGGCCTGGCAGGTGAGAACGAAGCCGGCCGCGACTTCGTTCTTGTCCAGTGCAAAGTTTCGCTCCATTCGGACCTTGCCTTCGACGAGCTTGGCGCGGCATGTTCCGCACACACCGGAGGTGCACGAGAACGGCACTTCCATGCCGGCCGCCGAGGCGCAGTCGAGGATGCTCGGCTGGTCCTTGCGGAACTCGATCTCTCGTTGCAGGCCGTCACGGATGATGACGATCTTCGCCAACTCGGCATCGCCGGGGCGCGCCTCGTGGATGACGGCGCCCACCGGTGCGCCTTCCGGCGCGGCCACGCCGAAGCGTTCGATGTGGATGCGTTCCTCGGGTACCCCGGCGGCCAGCAAAGCGGCTTCGGCTTCGTCGTTCATCTGGAAGGGGCCGCAGATGTAGACATGGTCGATGGTGCCGGCGGGCACCACGCTCGACAGGAACTCGCCCAGCTTCTCGCGGTTCATACGGCCCATGTTCAGCGGCGCATCCGTCGGCTCGCCGGAGAACACGTGATGCAGCACGAGCCGTGTCATGTAGCGGTTCTTCAGATCCTCGAGTTCTTCCTTGAACATCGTGGACTGCAGCTTGCGGTTGGCGTAGATCAGCGTGAAGCGCGAATTCGGCTCGCGCGCAAGGACCGTCTTCATGATCGACAGGATCGGCGTGATGCCGCTGCCGCCGACGATGCCTACATGCTGGCGGCGCGACTGCGGCTCGATCGGCACGAAGAAGCGGCCCTGCGGCGCCATCACGTTGATGGTGTCGCCGGGCTGAAGCTGCTCGTTGATCCAGTTCGAGAAGGTGCCTCCCTTGACCTTGCGCACTCCGACGCGCAATTCGCCGTCGTCGATACCGGCGCAGATCGAATACGAGCGGCGCAGGTCCTGGCCGTCGATGTCCTTGCGCAGCGTGAGGTACTGGCCTTGGGTGAAGCCGAAGACGTCGCGCAGGTCGGTGGGTACGTCGAAGGAGACAATGACAGCCTCGTCCGTGTCGGGCTCGATCGCACGCACGCGCAGGGGATGAAACATGACGCTCATGGGGTGTCTCTTCAGATCGGCTTGAAGTGCTCGAAAGGTTCGCGGCACGAGATGCAGCGGTACATCGCCTTGCACGCAGTGGAGCCGAATGCCGAGAGGCGCTCGGTATGCAGGCTGCCGCAGCGCGGGCAGGCAATTGCATCGGCCTTGCGGCCGAAGAAGCGGATCGGCACCGAGGCATCAGGCGCGGCCGGTCCCGGTGGCGCGATGCCGTACTCGGAAAGCTTGCGACGGCCGTCGGCGCTGATCCAGTCGGTGGTCCATGCGGGCGCGCGACGGAGGGTGACGTGGGCAGGGCCGAGGCCGGCCTTCGCGATGGCGGCAAGCACGTCGTGCTCGATCACCTCCGTGGCCGGGCAGCCTGAATAGGTGGGCGTCAGCACGATCTCCAGCGCGTCGCCCTGGTCGATCACATCGCGCACGATGCCGAGATCGCGCACCGACAACGCCGGCACCTCGGGGTCGAGCACGGTGCCGAGCACCTCCCACGCCTGTTCGCAGCGCGTGGTAGTCATGGCGGCAAGCGCGCTCACCACACACCTCCGGGAAATGCGCGTTGCAGGTGCTGCATCTCGGAAAGGATGTAACCCATGTGCTCACTGTGCACACCACGCTTGCCGGTGCTGCGGAAGGCCGCCTCGTCGGGGCGGGTCAGCGTGGCCTCATCGAGGATGGTGTCCATTTCCGCCAGCCAGGGCTCCCGCAAATCGGACCAGCGCGGACCCAGACCCTGCGCCTGTGCGGCATCGTCCACCGCGTCGGATTCGAAAATTTCAGGCACATAGAGCCACAGCTCGCGCAAGGCCTTCTCGATGCGCTGGCGGGATTCGTCCGTGCCGTCGCCCAGGCGCACGACCCAGTCGGCCGCATGCTGCTGGTGGTAGCGCGCCTCCTTGATCGCCTTGCCGGCGATGCCGGCCAGCTCGGCGTCGCTGGAATCGCGCAGGCGCTCCCACAGCAGCTTCATCCAGGTGGAGACCATCGCGTTGCGAAGCACGGTGAAGGCGAAGTCGCCGCGCGGCAGCTCCACGAGCGTGAGATTGCGGTAGTCCTTCTCATCGCGCAGGAACGCCAACTGATCCTCGTCGTGCCCGCGGCCTTCGAGTTTGCCCGCATGCGTGAGCACCGCGCGGGCTTGGCCGATGAGGTCGAGCGCCATGTTCGACATGGCGATGTCTTCTTCGAGGATGGGCGCATGTCCGGACCACTCCGCGATGCGCTGGCCGAGGATCAGGCAGGTATCGCCGATGCGCAGCAGGTACTGCACGCTCGGGCTCTGGTCGATGGCAATGGAACCTTGCATCACGGCATCCTCACATGTGATCTACCGAGCCGGGCAGCCGGTAGAAGGTGGGATGGCGGTAGACCTTGTCTTCCATCGGGTCGAAGTACATGTCCTTGTCGGCCGGGTCGCTCGCGACGATCTGGTCCGAGCGCACGACCCACACGCTGGTGCCTTCCTGGCGGCGCGTGTAGACATCGCGGGCCATCTGGATGGCCATCTTCGGATCGGCCGCATGCAGGCTGCCGCAATGCTTGTGGTCGAGGCCGGACTTGCTGCGCACGAAAACTTCCCAGAGGGGCCATTCGGCGGCGGTGGAGGTATCGGGGGTGCTCATGAAAGTTGTTCCTAGGCAGCAAGAGGTTGAGGAGTCGCGCGCTTGGCGGCGTGGGCGAGCGCGGCTTCGCGCACCCAGGCGCCGTCGTCCCACGCTTTGACGCGGGCACCGAGGCGTTCACGGTTGCAGGGGCCGTCGCCACCAACGACGCGCCAGAATTCGCTCCAGTCGATGGGGCCGTGGTCGTGGTGCTCGCGCTCTTTGTTCCACTTGAGCTCGGGGTCGGGCAGGGTCACGCCGAGCACCTTGGCCTGGTCGACGGCGGCGTCGATGAACTTGGCGCGCAGGTCGTCGTTGGAAAAGCGCTTGATGCCCCAGCGCATCGACTGCGCCGAGTTGGGCGACTGGTCGTCGGGCGGGCCGAACATCATGATCGACGGCCACCACCAGCGGTTGACCGCGTCCTGCACCATCTGCTTCTGCGCCTCGGTGCCCTGTTGCATCATCGTCAGCAGTGCTTCGAAGCCCTGGCGCTGGTGGAAGCTTTCCTCGCGGCAGATGCGGATCATGGCGCGTGCATACGGTGCGTACGAGCAGCGGCAGATCGGCACCTGGTTCATGATCGCCGCGCCGTCGACCAGCCAGCCGATGGTTCCCATGTCGGCCCAGGTCAGCGTGGGGTAGTTGAAGATCGAGCTGTACTTGGCGCGGCCCGTGTGCAGCGCGTCGACCATCTGGTCGCGCGAGGTGCCCAGCGTCTCGGCGGCCGAATAGAGATAGAGCCCGTGCCCTGCCTCGTCCTGCACCTTGGCGAGCAGGATGGCCTTGCGCTTGAGCGTGGGCGCGCGCGTGATCCAGTTGCCTTCGGGCAGCATGCCGACGATCTCGGAGTGCGCGTGCTGGCTGATCTGCCGCACCAGCGTCTTGCGGTAGTGCTCGGGCATCCAGTCCTTGGCCTCGATGAAGTCGCCCTCATCAATGCGTGCGTCGAAGCGTTGCTCCAGCTGCATTTCCTCGGCGGAGCGAACGGCCTTCTTGCTGCCGTCGTCCTTGCCCATCGTGTCCATGGCTTGCGTGTACATGAGGTTCCTTTCAGGCGCGGGGCCTTATTTCGGTCGCTGGTCGATCACCCGGCGGGCCTTGCCCGTCAGCGTGCGTTCGATGGAATCGGGTGTGAGGACGGTCACGCTCGTCGTGATGCCGACCAGGGTCTTGATCCGCTGCTGGAGCCACTGCGTGATCTCGCGCACTTCGTCGGCGCTGGTACTCGGTGCCGCGAGCGGCTGCAGCTCGCAGCGCACTTCGACGGAGTCCAGCAACCCGTCGCGGCTCACGTTGATCTGGTATTGGCCCGAGAGCTTGGCGTGCTGCAGGACGATCTCCTCGATCTGGGTCGGGAACACGTTCACGCCGCGGATGATGAGCATGTCGTCCGAGCGGCCGACGATCTTGCCCATGCGCCGGAACGAGCGCGCGGTGGGCGGCAGCAGGCGCGTGAGGTCGCGCGTGCGGTAGCGGATGATCGGCAGCGCTTCCTTGGTGAGCGATGTGAAGACGAGTTCGCCCTCCGAGCCGTCGGGTAGAACTTCGCCGTTCTCGGGGTCGATGATCTCGGGATAGAAGTGGTCTTCCCACACCACCGGGCCGTCCTTGGTCTCGATGCATTCGCTCGCGACGCCGGGGCCCATCACCTCGGAGAGACCGTAGATGTCGACCGCGTCGATGCCGGCCTTGCCTTCGATCTCGTGGCGCATCGCCTCGGTCCACGGTTCGGCGCCGAAGATGCCGACCTTGAGCGAGCTTTCGCGCGGATCGAGCCCCTGCCGCACGAACTCCTCGATGATCACCTGCATGTAGCTGGGCGTGACCATGATGAGGTCCGGCTTGAAGTCGCGGATGAGCTGTACCTGCTTCTCGGTCTGGCCGCCCGACATCGGGATGACGGTGCATCCCAGGCGTTCTGCACCATAGTGCGCGCCGAGGCCACCGGTGAAGAGGCCGTAGCCGTACGCGATGTGCACGATGTCACCGGCACGGCCACCCGCAGCGCGGATCGAGCGCGCGACCAGCGAGGCCCAGGTGTCGATGTCGTTCTTCGTGTAGCCGACGACGGTGGGCTTGCCTGTGGTGCCGGAGGATGCATGGACTCGCGACACCTGCTCGCGCGGCACCGCGAAGAGGCCGAAGGGATAGTTGTCGCGCAGGTCCTTCTTCGTCGTGAAGGGGAACTTCGCGAGGTCGCTCAACTGCTTGAGATCGTCCGGATGCACGCCCTTGTCGTCGAATGCCTTGCGGTAGTGAGGCACGTTGTCGTAAGCGTGCTTGAGCGACCAGCGCAGGCGTTGCAGTTGCAACGCCTGGACCTCATCGCGGCTGGCAGTCTCGATGGCGTCGAGTTCACCGGGGGCGGGTTGTTTCTTGGGCATGTGTGTGTCTCCTCGGGCGCTTCACTCGGCCACGGCCGGCTTGCCTTTGATGGTGTAGGAGCGACCGCGAAACATGGCCACGCGCTCGCCCCGCTGGTTGGTGATCTCGGTGTCGTAGACGCCGGTGCGGCCGGCCTTCGACACCTCAAAGCTGCGCCCGGTGAGGACGTCGCCATGGCGCGCGGGAGCGATCAGGTCGATCGAGAAACCCGAGGCCACAGTGAGTTCGTTGTACGAGTTGCAGGCATATGCGAACGCGGTGTCTGCCAGCGTTGCGAGAAATCCGCCGTGGCAGATCTCGTGGCCGTTGAGCATGCTGTCGCGCACGGTCATGGTGACGGTGGCGTGGCCCGGCGAGACTTCGACGACATCCATGCCGAGGCCCTGGACGGCGCGGTCGTTGGCGTACATGCGCTCTCGGACCATCTCTGCGGTTTGCTGGGCCGTGCGTTCGGAAGGAAGTGCGGACATATCGGTTCAGCGATCGGTGAAGGTCGGTGCGCGCTTGGCGGAGAAAGCCGCGACGCCTTCGAGGTAGTCGTGCGCGCGGCCGAGGGCGGCCTGCACGGTGGCTTCTTCGTCGAGGGCTTCTTCGAGCGTGAGTCGTTGGGCGCCATCGATGGCGCGGCGTGTTTCGGCCAACGCCTTCACGGGCATCGCGGCAAGGCGCTGCGCGAGCTTGCTGACTTCGTCCGCCAGCGCCGCGTCGTCCACGCATTTCCAGATGAGCCCGATACGTTCGGCCTCGGCGGCGGTCAGCTTGTCGCCCAGCATCGCGAGGCCCATGGCACGCGCGCGCCCCACGATGCGCGGCAGGAGCCACGTGCCTCCGGTGTCGGGAATGAGGCCGATCTTGGCGAAGGCCTGGATGAAGCTCGCGGACTGGCCGGCCAGCACGAGATCGCAGTTCAGGGCGAGGTTCGCGCCCGCACCGGCCGCGACGCCGTTGACGGCCGCGACCACCGGGACGGGCATCGCGCGCAGGCGCTGCACGAGAGGCTTGTAGAGCAGTTCGATCGTGCGTCCGAGATCCTTGGCCGGTTCGCCGGCGGGAGAGGGTGCGACCATGGGATCGGCCAGATCCTGTCCGGCGCAAAAGCCGCGGCCGGCGCCCGTGAGGACGATGCAGCGGACTTCGGCGTTGGCCGCGGCGGCATCGAGCGCGGCACGAAGCTCTTCGTGCATGGCACTTGTGAAGCTGTTCAGCGCGGCAGGGCGGTTCAGCGTGAGGGTCAGAACCGGGCCTTCTCGTGAGGCAAGGACGAGTGAATCGGACAAGCTGTGTCTCCAGTGTGGGGATGGGAGCTGCCGTGTCGATGCGGGTTCTTTGTATTATTGACCGACCGGTCGGTTTATCTTAGGATTGACTTCGACGGGACGCAAGTCCCATCTCGCTGGGGTAAACCCTTGGCGCCCACTCACTCACCTGATAACGGAGACAGCCGTGCCTTGTTATTCCATCGAAGGGGTGGTGCCGGTCATCGACCCGAGCGCCTATGTGCATCCGGAAGCCGTGCTGATCGGCGACGTCATCGTCGGCCCGGATTGCTACGTCGGGCCGTGCGCCGTGCTGCGCGGCGACTTCGGGCGCATCGTGCTGGAGCGCGGCTCCAACCTGCAGGACACCTGCGTCGTGCACGGCTTTCCCGCGCACGACACGGTGGTCGAGGAAAACGGCCACATCGGCCACGGTGCGGTGCTGCACAGCTGCATCGTGCGGCGCAACGCGCTGGTCGGCATGAACGCAGTCGTGATGGACGACGCTGAAATCGGCGAAGCGGCCATCCTGGCCGCCTGCGCTTTTGTGCCTGCGGGCAAGAAGATTCCCGCGCGATCACTCGCGGCCGGCATGCCGGCCAAGGTGATACGCGAACTGAGCGATCAGGAAGTGGCGTGGAAGCTGGAAGGCACGCGCACGTACCACGACCTCACGCGGCGCAGTCTCGCGAGCATGAAGAAGGTGGAACCGCTGGCTGAGATCGAGGCCGATCGGCCGCGAGTGCAGGCGCCGGATGTGAAGCCGTTGATTGCGACGAAGCGGGGGTGATGCGGGCTACTGCCACTGGCCGCGTTCAATGGTCCCGCGGTACTGCAGTGTTCCGGACTTGAAAATCTGGATTCCAACGCTGTCAGCATCGATATCGAGCAGCCCCCAGTTGCGCTGCACCGCTCCGATCGTTACAGCCGTGGCAATCGCCGCGCCCGAAGAGGTCGCTTCGAACAGGTTCTTGCCGCCACCGAGTTGATAAGTCGCAAGGTTGTTGTCGTGAATGTCTCCGCTCAAGATCAGCACCCGGTGCTTCCTGGCCAGCTTCAGCATCCACTCGTACTCGTCCTCGCAGTCGAGCCAGGTTTCGCCGTTTCGAGCGTCAAACGCGATGCCTGAGGCGATCAGGTGGACAGTGGACCCATCAGCCGCTTCGCATGCGGCCTCGATGGCGGCCACTTGCTCCGTGCCCAGCAATGCTTTCTTGCCGCCCTTCTTCTTGAAGCTGCGCCCATCGGTCAAGTGCAGCAACACGCCTTCGCCGAGCAGATGATTGCCGTAGCCCGGCGCCGGCGTGGTCTTGTCGAAGCCGGGTGGCCCGCGGGGAAAGCTGCCCGGAGCCAGGCGCGAAGCCAAGGCCGCTCGGTACGCGTTGAAGATTGCGCGACTCGGCGCGATCAAGGGACTCAAGTCCGGCTGACGCGCAATCTGGGCCCCGCACGCTCCATTGAACATGAAGTCATGGTCATCCCAGATGGCGTAGGTGGTCAGGCCGGGGCGGGCAACCAGCGATTGGAAGTTGGCGACACGCAATTGCTTCTCGATGCGGCCGTGGGCGTGCGTCGCGAATCCAAACGCGCTCATCGACTTCACAGCCGACATGCTGGAGCCGTCGGCGTCGTAGTAGGCCGAGTCGCCCAGGAGCACGAGGACATCGGGATCTACGGCAGCAATCTCGTCCCAGACCGGTTGGACCGGAAAGTGAAAGGACGTCATGCATGAAGTGAATGCGATGCGCATCGTGGCCTTCTCGATGTTGAAGACGAACGCTAGGCTCAAGACAACGGGTGTGCATCCATCAAGAGGTGGAGATGTTCCGCCTTGCCGAGTGATGTCCGCGGCGGGGTAATCTCGGTCCCGATGACCCCACCACCGGCCCGCCCTCCCTCGATCTGGAAACGCTTCTGGTCGCCCACCAGCTTGCTGGAGCAGGTGCCGGCGGACGCTTCACCAACGGAGGCCGAGGAGATCCGGCGCCGGAACAACGTCTGGCTCAAGACGTACATGGACATGTACATCCTTCGCTGGGGCGGTCTCTGGGCCGCGACGATGGTGTTGGCAGTTCTCGCGGCGGACGAGCATGTGTCGGGATTGCTGTTTGCGGCAGCCGTCGCCGCGGCGATCGGCGCATTCGCGGGCCTGGCCGCCATGATCTGGACCTATCGGCGGGCCGCCAAGGCATCCGCCCCATCGCGGCGCTGAGGTGAAATCGGCCGTGAACCGCCTCAAGGAAGAATCAAGATGCCTGCTGCCATGTTTGCCGCCCTGGGCTTTACGGTCGCACTCCTCGTCACGACGGCCTACTTCATCATGGGCTCCATTCCACTTCTGATCCTGAAGCATGACTCGCCGCTGGACGCCCGCTTTGTGCGTGGCTTCTTCAACATCTACTACGTCGCCGCATTCATTACTGCGACTGCAACGGCGATCAGCTATGCGGTTGCGGGTCGCCCAGGGCTTGCGGCGGGTGCCGCGGCGCTGGCGTTGATTGCCATCGTCCTGCGCAGGAAGGTCATTCCCAAGATGGACGCGCTCGGAGCGCAGATCCAGTCCAACTACATGGATGCCATTCCAGGATTCCGCAGAACACACATCACCGCGATCCTGATCAACGTCGCCCAGCTCGTGGCGATCGTATGGAGTCTCATCGCGTTGAGCCGGTAGCCCCGGCGAGGTAGGCTGCGAGCTTGCGGCATGTCGATTTCCCGCCGGCTCATTCGACGTGTCAGTGGAGGGTCATCCTCCGCACTTCAGGAGAAAGCAATCATGGCTACCAACACCGTCCGTCTGCACCGCGTGCTGCGCACCTCGCCGGACCGGCTCTACCGTGCCTTCGTGGAACCCGGCGCTTTCGAGCGCTGGCTGCCACCCTTCGGATTCACCGGCCAGGTCCACACCATGGAGCCCGTGGTCGGGGGCGCCTGGCGCATGTCCTTTACCAACTTCGGTACCGGCCACAGCCACTCGTTCGGCGGAAAGTACCTGGAACTTGTCCCCGGCCAGCGCATTGCATACGACGCGGCCTTCGACGATGCCAACCTGCCGGGCACGATGAAGACCACCGTGACGCTGACCCCAGTGTCCTGTGGCACCGAAATATCCGTCGTGCAGGAAGGCATCCCCGATGTGATCCCTACTGAGATGTGCTACCTGGGATGGCAGGAGTCGCTTGTCGCGCTGGCCCAGTTGGTCGAGCCGAACATTCCGGGCTGAGGCGCTCGCCCGTTCTGATACAATCCGCCCTCCCTCGAAACGGCCAGACCTTTCGAGGTGCCTGCGCAGGCAACGCCGATTCTCACGGCGGCACGTCGGACAAGAGCCACCACGACGAGAAAAACTATAGGTGACTCCTGCATGTGAATGTGCCGTAACGTGGGCCGCGTAAGTGCCCACGACCACTTTCCCAAAAAGCCCGCCCCGTGCGGGCTTTTTCGTTTGCGTCCTGCTCTGGCCGTCGGACGGATTTTCTCCACGTGGACCGTGGACAGACCTGTGGACAACGACATGCAAAAGGCGGGGGATCGGCTCCAGCAGTGCGTCCGAACGCGATGCTCACTAAACAGGCACTGGATCATCGTGCCCCGGACTTCTCGGGCTATGCTCGCGGCCTCTTTTCAAGAGGGATGGCTGACATGATCAAGAGTGTTGCCGCTTCGTTGGTGCTGGCCATGTTCGCGTGGAGTTCGCATGCCGCCGACATCGACGTCGACATCCGCATCGCCGGGCCCGTGGTCAAGAAGGGGCTTCCTTCTGGCTCCGGCATGACTTGGCACGCGGGAAGGTATTTCGTGGTCGGGGACGATTCCCCCTATCTGTTCACGCTGAATCGGAAGTTCGCGATCACCGATCGCTCCATGTTGCAGGACTTTCCGGTTCAACAAAACGGCCGCATCGCCAAGGACATCAAGCCGGACTACGAGGCGATGGCCACTGTCGTGTGGAACGGGGCCGTCTGGAACCTGATTCTGGGCTCGGGCGGCAAGAGGGGGACGCGGGAAGCCGGACTCCTGGTCCCCACGGATGGCAAATCGGACCCGCATCGACGCGACATGGCCGTGCTGTACCGGGACTTCGCCGCCCTCGCGGGCTTCAAGGGTGGCCAGGCGGTCAACATCGAGGCCCTGGCCCTGACCCACGACGATGCCTATTTCTTCAACCGGGGCAACGCGGTCCGCAACATTGTTTTCAAGGTTGCGCTCAGCGACCTCATGGCCTACATGACCGGCAAGGCCGAAAAGATCGCGGACATCCGTCTGCATGAAGCCATGCTGCCGCGACTGATGGGAATCGAGGCGGGATTCTCGGGTGCCGACTACTGGCCCGAGATGGAAAGCCTGGTCTACACCGCTTCCGTGGAGGGGTCCGGCAACGCCTACGACGATGGTGCAGTGCTGGGCAGCTACCTGGGGTTGATCCCGCTGTCCATGCTGATGGAAGGCGCGCCACTGGACCTGACCCGAAGCGCGCAGCGCGTCTCTAAGGCCGGGGCGCCGCTCAAGACCAAGGTGGAGTCCATTGCGTTGACGCACACGGGGCGGCGTCGCGCCACCGGTGCCATGGTCAGCGACAACGACGACGGCAGCAGCGAGTTCTTCGACGTCGTGTTGACCATCAAGCCAGCGCCGCCCCGCTACGCCGATGGAACGCGGCCGCAGAAAATGTCTGGCCACTGAACCTTTGCGATGACCCACCTCGACCTCATCACCATCCGTGCTCTCGAAGAACGCAGCTTCAACGCGTGGCCTGCGGTGCAGACCGTCTTCTTCAATGGCTGGCTGTTTCGCCTGGCCGGCGGCTATACCAAGCGAGCCAACTCGGCTAATGCCGCAGACCCAGGCGCATCCTTCGAAGGCGTGCGCGGGGCAGCCGAAGCTTTCTACAAGCGGCATGGCGTTCCGGTCGTGTTCCGCCTCTCTCCGTTGGCGGCTCCCGGGGCGGACAAGGAGTTGGCGGATGCGGGCTACGCGCTCTTCGACCCGACGCAGGTAGCCAGTGCGTCGCTGGCCGCCGCGGCGCGGCATCCTTCCGTGAGCATTTCGAGCGCGGCGTCGCCTGCCTGGCTGGAAGGCATCAACGCAGCCAATGGCGTGACAGCCCTGCAGGATGAATTGCACCGTGCCATGGTGCGCTCCATCGCGCTGCCGAGCGCTTTCGCCACCCTGCATGAACAGGGTGAAGCCATTGGCTTCGGGCTGGCCGTGCTGGAACGTGGCGCGGTTGGCCTGTATGACATCGTGGTAAAGCCGACCCAGCGCCGGCGCGGTCACGGTCGCGCGCTGACGCTCGCGCTAATGAATTGGGGCCGCGAAGAGGGCGCGAGCTCTGCTTACCTCCAGGTGCGCGAACAGAACGCACCCGCGCGGCGCTTGTACGCCGACCTGGGGTTTGAGGACCTCTACCGCTATCACTACCGGGTGCCGGGCGCTTGAAGGACTCTCAGGCTGGCTCCTCGAGATTGCGGGCGGCGGCGACCATCTGCTCCGCATCCGGAAAAACGCACAGGCTGTTCGGGCCGTCACGCGCCTCGATCTGCACCCAGCGGACGATGCCAGCGGCATCGATCAGGAAGTGTCCGACGAGCTGAGTGCCGTGGCTCTCGAAGATGGCGCTGTCGATGTCGTCGAGCTCGAACCCGTCCTTGGCGTTGAAGACGGCGTTGGCTTCCATCGGCTGCACCGCTTCGGGCAACTCGCCGGTCGGATTGATGCGTGCCGCCTCGAACTGCGCCATGCTTGCGCGATAGGGCCATTCGGAACGCTCGCCGCCGCCTTCAGGCAGGAACTCCAGATACGGCACACCAAAGGCGTGGTGCGTGACGCAATCCGCATCGCACAGGAGCGTTACCGGCGTCGGCCGGTAGCGAAAGTACAGCCTGGCATGGTCCACCGGAGTGTTGATCACGGCGAGGGTCTCTACGCCCATGGGGCGCAAGGCATCCTGCACGCCGGCCAGCTGCAGCACCTGGCGCCGGCAGAACGGGCAATGCAGCCCGCGATAGAGGCCGATGAGGATCGCGCGACCGCGCAAGCTGTCCAGGGAGACGATGCCCTCGCGGTTGGCCGCGGCAAGGGCGAACGCGGGTGCAGGGTCTCCCGGTTGCAGAGGACGCCTCTGTTCTCCCATTGAACATCTCCTTTGCGCATCGTCCAGGCAAGGGACAGAATTTTGACCGTATCACTTGTGACGGCAAGGCACAACGCCCGGCCAGGCGGGCCAGACTCTGCGACACGGCGCTCGCGGTCGAAGATTACAGGAACGATCGTGAATGACCCATGGTGTGAGTTGGTTCGAAGGCTACGTTGTCACAATCGCAGACTGCAGAGAACGGAGTGGCTCCATGAACGAATCGCTCGACGGTGCCGAACTTGCCCTGCTGACCGAGCGCCGCACCCTGTTGTGCCGCATGTGGGCGCTCACCGCGGTCAGCATGGCATCTGGAAGCGCAACACTCACAGCCTGCGGCGGGGGTTCCGGCGGGTCGTCATCTTTCGCCCTACCTGTGCCTGCTCCCGCCGCTGCCGCACCTCCTCCATCTCCGCCTTCAGCGACGCCTGCGCCTTCACCTGGAGCTGCGCCCGCCCCCGCGCCCGCGCCTGGGCCTGCACCCGCACCCGAAGCGCCGTCCCTCGGCGCCCATGCACTCAACTTCAATCTCGACGGCGTGACGTCCCCGTCGCTGTCAACGCCGGGCATGTCCACGCGCACGACCGGAAGCACACTGTTGACCTGCGTCGGGCGGGGTTTGCTTGCTGCCGGCACGCCGACGGACAACGCGGGCAATGCCTTCGTCCAACTCGATGTGCCGCACATCTACACGCTCTGGCCAAGCTCGGGAACGGCCTTGTATGCCTGCGAGAAGGCCCAAGGCGTGGCCGGTCACGCGGTCACCGTGGCAAAGCCGAAAGTCACCGACGAAACGACCCTGAGCGTGATCGAGATCACCAGTGGTGGCTCCGTGCGCGATGTGCAGTGGCGCGAGGTGCTGTCTGGTCAACCCTTGACCAGTGCCAGTGTCACCACCACCGGCCCCGCGCTGCTCGTCGCATGGTGGTGGGGCGATGCGGGTGTCGACCTGGACAAGACGGCTGTCCCCAACAACGGCTTCACGGTGGTCGATTCGGTACTGAGGGCCGGTGCGTTGGTGCAGTGCGCCGTTGCCGTCAGGCAGGTGGGCGTGGCCGGCACCTACAACGTGACCTGGATCTCGACCCCGCAGCAGGGGGCGCAGCTCTGGCTCGTTGCCGTGCAGGCGGGCTGAGTTGCCGCGGCTTCACGCTCAATCCAGCTTGATGTTCGCCGCCTTGATGACACGCGCCCACTTGTCGACTTCGAGCTTCTGAAAGGCCGCCAACTCGGCAGGCGTCATGCCTCCGGGCTCAATGCCCTGCTCCACCAGCTTGGACTTCACCTCGGGGTCGTTCACCACCTTGATCAACTCGGTCGAGAGTTTGTCGACGATGGGCTTCGGCACGCCCGCGGGCGCAAAGATCGCCTGCCACGAGACCACGCTGAATCCGGGCATGGTTTCCGCAATCGCTGGAATCTCCGGCAGCTGTGCGGCGCGTTTCTCGGACGTGACTGCCAGGGCGCGCAATTTGCCTGCCCTGATCTGCGGCAGCGCCGGCGCCAGGTTCTCAAAGATGAGTTCGGGGCCCTGGCCGGAGAGCAGTCCATTCAAGGACTCGGCGCTGCTCTTGTACGGCACGTGCACCATCTTGCCGCCACTGGTCTGCTCGAAGAACACGCCGGAGAGATGCTGCGAAGTGCCGTTGCCCGACGAGGCGTAGCTGATGGTGCCGGGCTTGCCCTGGATGGCCGCGACCACGTCTTGCACGGTCTTGAAGGGGCTGTCGGCGCGCACCACCAGCACGTTCGGCATGGATCCGATCATCGTGATCGGCTGGAAGTTCTTGATCGGGTCGTAGGGCAGCTTCGAATACAGGCTCACGTTGATGGCGTGCGAACTGATGGTGCCGCCCTGGATGGTGTAGCCGTCCGGCGCGGCCTTCGCCGTGAAGTCGGTTCCCATTCCTCCGCCCGCACCCGGCTTGTTCTCTATGACGAAGCTCGTGCCCAGCGAGGTCGCCGCCTTGGTCGTGACCAGTCGCGCCAGGATGTCGGTGGTTCCTCCTGCCCCGAAAGGCACGATGTAGGTAATGGGCTTGCTGGGCCACTTGTCCTGTGCCTGGAGGGGCATCACGGCAGAAGCGGCAGCAACGAAGGCCCCGCATAGCATGATTCGACGTTGCATAGGTGTCTCCTGATAGCCGGCGGAGCTTCGCAGTTCCGCGGCGCAATGGCTCCTCGCGGAAATCCTGATGCGCGCTGGCGAATTGGTGACCATTTCCTACCCTCGGGCTGGGGAATGGCGAACTTCGCGGTCCCCGCACGGAGGTGAGAATCCCGGTCATGCACCGAATCCTCTTTCCGTCGCCGAGGTTCTCCAGTGCCTCGCGCTTGGCCCTGATGGCATCTGCGATCGCCCTTCTCCTTCTGGGAGGATGCGCTTCCCCGCCATCCACGGCGCCATCCGCAGCACCATCGCCGCCATCGACCGCGGGCGCGCGCGCCGCAACAGCGCTCCCGCCGCCAAAGCCGGCGCCAGCCGCTGCGAGCGACACCGAATTGAACAAGGGCTTCGAACAATGGGTCGCGGACTTCCGCACCAGCGCGCGCGCAGGCGGCATCAGCGAGGCGACGCTGCGCACCGCATTCGACAACGTCCAGTTCCTGCCGCGCGTCATCGAGCTCGACCGCGCGCAGCCCGAGTTCACGCGGACCGTCTGGGACTACCTTGACAACACCGTGACCGCCCAACGCGTCGCGCTGGGCCAGGACAAACTGCTGCAGGTGCGCGCCGAAGCCGATGCGGCGGCCCGGCGCTATGGCGTGCCGCCGAGCATCCTGGTCGCCATCTGGGGCATGGAAAGCAACTACGGCGGCAACTACGGCAGCACGCCCACCATCGACGCGCTGGCGACGCTCGGCTTCGAGGGGCGCCGCGAGGACTGGGCGCGTCAGCAGTTGCTTGCGGCATTGAAGATCCTCGACAAGGGCGACATCGACCGCGAACACATGATCGGCTCCTGGGCGGGCGCCATGGGCCAGACGCAATTCCTGCCATCGAACTTTTTGGCCTACGCAGTGGATGCCGACGGCGACGGCCGGCGCGACATCTGGGGCAGCATGGCCGACGTCATGGCTTCGACCGCGAACTTTCTCTCGCGCTCGGGCTGGCAGGCGGACAAGCCTTGGGGCGTAGAGGTTCGCTTGCCGACTGGCTTCGACTACGGCCGCGCCGACCCCGCGGTGCGCCAGCCCTCCGCTCAGTGGGCGACCGAGGGGGTGCAGGCCGTGAGCGGTCAGCCACTGCCGGAGTTCGCCGACGGAACGATCCTGCTGCCTGCGGGCGCGCGAGGGCCGGCCTTCCTGGTCGGGCCGAACTTCCGGGCGATCCTGCGCTACAACAACTCGACCAGCTACGCGCTGGCCGTCAGTCTCCTCGCGCAACGCCTCGCCGGCGGCCCCGACGTGCAGTCGCCCTGGCCGCGCGATCTGGCTGCTCTCTCGCGCAGCCAGATGATCGAACTCCAGACCGCGCTCAACCAGCGCGGCTTTGCCAGCGGAGCGCCCGATGGCGTGATGGGCCCCGCAACCCGTGAAGGCGTGCGCGGCTATCAACGCAGTGTCGGCTTGCCTGCAGACGGCTATCCGAGCGCGGAGTTGCTTCAGCGCCTGCAGCAGCGCTAGCCTTGGCCTTCCCTCTCATCCACTCGACACCCCGATGACCGAAATCCACAAACGAATCGCGGACAGCTTCCATGCACAAGGGCTGATGTCGACGATCGGTGCAAGGCTTGCCCTGATCGCAGATGGCGAGGTTCACATCGAGATGCCGTTCTCGATCGGCCTTTCTCAGCAGCATGGGTATGTGCATGCCGGCGCGGTCACGAGCATCGTGGACAGCGCATGCGGGTACGCAGCGTTGACGAAGGCGCCATCCGGGTTCGAGGTCGTCACGGCGGAGTTCAAGATCAACTTCGTGCGGCCCGCCGTCGGCCATCGCTTCCTGGCGATCGGCCGGGTGCAGAACGCGGGGAAGCTTCTTACCGTTTGCTCTGGCGAAGTCCGGGCCTTCTCCGGCACCGGGGATGCCCACAAGGTGGTCGCCTTCATGCAGGCCACCGTTGTCAACGTTCAGCGGGAAGCGTCAGCTGCCTGACCCGGCCGCAGCCTCGTCATCGACGGCTTTCTGCACCGCCTTGTAAAAGGTCTCTCTCGCCTCGCTCGCGGTGCGGTCCGTCGCGCCTCCAGCCCAGTCGGCGTTGGACGCGATCACGAGCTTGCGCTTCGGATCGATGAAGATGCCTTGGCCGAAGATGCCGCGCGCTGCAAAGGTGCCGTCGGCGTATGTCCACCACTGGTAACCGTAGCCGCGGCCGGGCCGGCCGATGCTCGCGCGCTCGGTCGTGGCGGATTCCAGCCAGCCTTCCGGCACGATGCTCTGGGCATTGACACGGGCACCGTTGAGAATGAAGAGCCCGAAGCGCGCGAAGTCCCGTGTCGCAGCCTGAATGCAGCAGCCGCTGATCTCCTGGCCGGTTCGGCTGAGGAGCCAGGTGGCCTGCTGCTCCATGCCGGCTGGCGCCCAGACCTTCTCCGAGAGGTACGACGCCAAGGGCCTTTGCGTCGCCCGGCCGACCAGGATGCCGACGAGATTGGTTTCTCCGGTGCTGTAGTTCCAGCGCGTGCCGGGCGGCACCTCGCGCGGAAGACGTCGAAGGTAGCTCACGAGTGCATCGACGCCTTCCTCGGGTTGATGGTTGTTGAACCGCGCCACGTCCGAGTTCGGATCGGCATAGTCCTCGTTCCATCGGACGCCCGAAGTCATCGTCAGAAGCTGACGAATGCTGACGTCGTCGTACGCCGAACCTTTCATCTCGGGGATGTAGTCGCTGACCTTGTCTTCCATGCTCCGGATGAAGCCGTCACGGATGGCGGCGCCGACCAAGGTGGAGGTGATGGACTTGGCCACCGAAAAGCTCGTCCACCGCCCGCTGCCGTCGAAGCCCAGGCCGTAGCGCTCCAGTCGGAGCTTTCCGTCATGCAAGATCAGGAGGGCCGCGCTGCGTTGGCCGGCCATGTAGGCGTCGAGGTCGAGCGGCAGCTTCAACGGCGGGCCCGGAGGCAGCGGCATCGGATGGTCTCCGGCCTTCACGATGCGCGATTTCGCCAGTATGGGCAGCCGATCCAGTGCTCGAAATGCCGCATCGCGCTGGGGCTGGCTCCAGAACAGCAGGTCGCGGTTGGTGGGCAGCGTCGCCAGCAGTCCGCGCGTCTCCTTGTCGAGGCTGAACCAGCCCACGCTTCCAATTGCCGCGAGGGCGACCAGCGCCCCGAGGGCGATCGTCTTGATCTTCATCTCCTACCTCCTGAACGACGGTGACGATAGACCGGATTGGACACGATGCGCCTTTTCGTTTCGTGCGCAGCAGAGGGCGTGCAGGCTTCGCGCACGCCGCGAGTCGGGTTTCCCCGGTAGGCGCCCCCATCTGCGGCCCTTACCGTTGCGGCCTTCTGGAGGAGACAAGACCATGATGCGTACTGCCTGGTGGGTAGCGGCGTGTGCCGCGCTTCTTTCTCAGACACCGTGCTGGGCGCACGGGCGCACGGCGGACCTCGAGCGGAACACGCACTTCGGGAAGATCGTCGGCGTCGACGATTCCGACGTCTCAGGAACCTACGCATGGAAAGGTGTGCCCTTCGCGAAGCCGCCCGTGGGCAACCTGCGCTGGAAGGCCCCGGTCGACCCGGACCGCTGGAATCGGACGAGGGCAACGCAGCAGTTCGGCAATGCGTGTGCGCAGTACGGCCGCATCTATGGCCCCGGCGCCAACAACCGCCATGACGCGACGATCGGCACCACGCTGAACCAGGCGGTTGGCAGCGAGGATTGCCTGTATCTGAACATCTGGCGTCCGGCGAAGGATGACCGCAAGGGTCGCGACAGGGACAACGACAGGGGCCGCGGCAATGACAAGGACGACGATCTGCCCGTGATCGTCTTCGTCCACGGCGGCAGCGATGTGTCCGGCTACACGGCGGACCCGGTCTATGACGGGGCCGCGCTCGCCAAGGCGGCGCATGCGGTCGTCGTGACGGTGAACTACCGCGTCGGCATCTTCGGCTTCCTGGATCTGCCGCAACTCAAGGCCGGCACGAATGGCGTGGGAGACTCCGGCAACTTCGCCTTGCTCGACATCATCAAGGCGCTCGAGTTCGTTCGCCGCGACATCGATGCGTTCGGCGGCGACCCGCGCAACATCACCCTGATGGGCCAATCGGCGGGAGCCATCAATGTCTACGCGCTGCAGACCTCCCCGTTGGTCACGAACGCGCGTCACCCCCTCTTCCATCGCGTGGTGCCGCTCAGCGGCGGCATATCGCTGGCGACGAACCTGCCCCCAGGCCGCTTCCCCACGCTCAGTCCGCAATCGACATACGTGGCCCAGGGCAGTGCCTTGCTCAGCAACCAGCTGATCGCCGACGGCCTCGCCACCGATGCCGCGTCGGCCGCCGCCTACGCGGCCAGCCAGACGCCCGAGCAGATCGCGGCCTATCTGCGCTCGAAGAGTCCGGCGGCGCTCTTCACCACGTTACTTACCAAGCTATCGCTGCTCGGACTGGCGGGATCGGGTCCGATCCCCGACGGCATCGTGGTGCCGGTCGACCCGATCGCCGCGATCCAGGCCGGCAACTATCTGCGCGTGCCTGTTCTTGCGGGAAACACACGTGACGAAGCCAAGCTGTTCCCCAGCTTCCTGGCGCTTTCGCCTGCGCTCGGTGGCGTCAGCGGTCGATTGGTGAACGATGCAACGCTGTTTTCAACGCAGTTCAGCTACCAGCCGGACGGCCCGCCCACGGTGAGCATCGAGCAGTGGATTCCGGCGCAATACCTTCCGGTGGCGACGCCGGTCACGGGCTTCAACGCGAGGACCGACCTGCTGAACCAGCTCTTCTTCATCGCGAGCCGCGACAACGTCCTCAACGCGCTCAAGGCGCAGCAGAACGACGTCTGGTATTACCGCTTCGACTGGGACGAGGAGCCAGCGCCCTGGAATGACATTTACGGCGCTGCGCACGCGTTCGACCTGTCCTTCATCTTCGGCAATTTCGGACCCTCGCTGTTCTCGAACGTCGCGAATTCCACGGCCAACAAGCCGGGCCGGCTGGATCTGTCCGACGCGATGATGAAGAGTCTGGGCGCCTTTGCCAGACGGGGCGATCCAAACGCGCCGGCCGCCCTGGGCGTCACCTGGCGCCCCTGGCCCTCGACGCTCATCTTCGACGCCACTCCGACGGGCAAGGTCATTTCACTTCAATAGGCATCGTAGGAGCGCCCAGTCACGCGTTCCCGCCGCGGGCGGCCCCTGGTCAGGAACAGGGTCAGCACGGAACTCGCTGCCGCGGCGATCATCACGGCTTGCATGGGCTGCCTGTCGACGAAAGCACACGTCGTATCGAGCGCCTGATCCCAAAGCCCCCTCAGGGTACGGGCGGGCTCGGCAAGCCGCTTCGCCGGCAGCGTCTTGGCGATCACCTGTGCGTCATCCACGACCGCACTCACTTCGTCCGCGACGGTTGGCGTCGCATCGAGACTGTATAAATTCATCGAGACTCCTTTGCTGCCAGGATTGACAGCCTTCGAATGAAGCATGGAGTCCGGGCGCAATATGAATGTCAGGGCGAAGGGATGCGCGATGTAGGAGCAATCTGCCCTGCACCTCACCTAGCCCTGCCGCGTCAGATCGCGATCGCTGGTCACGGCGAAATAGAACCACTCGGTGCCCGGCAGTGCCTCCGCATTCGGAAACACGATGAAGCCATCGCGGTCGGCATGCAGAACGCTGCCGTCCTCGCGCACGCCGATGGGCTCGCCGCTGGCGACCGGATCGAAGGTGGCCCACTCGCGCACGAACTGGTCGTCCTCGTGATGGCGGTCGGTCACGCTGACGAGCCGCAGCAGCGCGGGCGGCGAAGGCGGCTGCGCGGCCGGATCGAGCTCGATCATGCCCAGCAGGCGCAGCGCCGAAAGAATGGCCGCATGCGCCACATCGGGCGCGGCGGGGTCCTCGTGCTGCCCGCATTCGAGCGTGACGCCGTAGCCGCCGCGGCTGCGCATGTACTCGTTGGTGCCCCAGCCGAAGGCCAGTGCGGCATCGTCCGCCGGTTGCCCGCCCGCTCGCTGAGCGAGCCCCGCGGCGTAAATGTCGAGCCAGCCTTCGACGACGCGCGAGGTCCGGAGGTGGAGCGCAAGCTGGCCTTCCTCGAAAGCGCGCGCAAAGGGTTCGAGCGTGCCGGTGTTGTTGCGCGGGCCGATCATCGCGAAGGCTTCGCCCTCGCTCTGGAACGAATGCAGATCCAGCAGCACCTCGTGCCGGTCGAGCAGCGGGCACAGCAGGTTGGTGATGCGGGCTTCGTAGTCTGCCGGCTCGTCGCCCGGCTGGGTCGGACGGAACAGCCGGTTGAGGTTGCGTTCGCCCTCGCGCCTCAGCAGCCGCCGCGCGAGCGGGTTCGCGACGGGCACCAGAGTCAGTTGTCCGCACCGCAAGTGCAATGCCCCCGAATCCAGCTCGGCGACCACGCGTTCGATGCCGATGGTGCCGCAGGTCTCGTCGCCGTGCACGCCGCCCAGCACGATCAACCGCGGCCCGGGCTGCAAGGCCGAGAAGCCGTGGATGCGAAGGGTGTCGTTGGCGGCGGACTCGGTGCGGGGGGCTGTCATCTCGTCGGCCATCCTACAACGCGTCGTAGGGCGGTCCTACCGTGTTTGCCGCCATACCGTGCGACAACCTGGGGCATGTCACAGGAGCAAGGCATGGCCACCAGGAAGACCCCCGACCCCGCGAAGACCGATGCGCTCAAGGACGCGGGCGGAGGCAAGACCAAGGTCGAGCAGGGCGGCGAGTCCGCGCCCCGTCTTCCGCACGAGCACGATCAGTCTTCAGACAGTCAGCAGAACCAGGACGGCACGGCGCCGCGTGTGGGCCGCCAGGCTTTCAATGACGTCGAGCGCGGTGTGGTCGACACCGATCGCGGCCCGGAGGCGGACCGCGTGTACAACGACAAGGTCAAGCGCTGAGCGAGGCGGCGAGTTGCTCGCGCATCGCAGTCACCACATCCGCGTAATCCTTGGCATTGAAGATCGCGCTGCCGGCGACGAAGGTGTCGGCACCTGCGCTCGCAACGCGCGCGATGTTGTCGACCTTGATGCCGCCATCCACTTCGAGGCGGATGTCGCGTCCGGTTTCCTCGATACGCTTGCGCGCAAGTTCGATTTTGCGCAGCGCCGAATCGATGAAGCTCTGGCCGCCGAAACCGGGGTTGACGCTCATGATCAGGATGAGGTCGATTTCGTCGATCGCCCAGTCGAGCGCCTCGAGGCCGGTGCCGGGGTTGAAGACCAGCCCCGCCTTGCAGCCCGCCGCCTTGATGGCCTGGATGCTGCGGTGCATGTGCGGCGAAGCATCAGGGTGAAAGCTGATGTAGTCGGCGCCCGCTTGCGCGAAAGCCGCCGCCAGTGCGTCGACCGGCTGGATCATGAGGTGCACATCGATGGGAACAGGCGTGCCGTCGGGCTTCTTCGCATGCGGCTTGAGCGCCTGGCAGACCATCGGGCCGAAGGTCAGGTTCGGCACGTAATGGTTGTCCATGACGTCGAAATGGATCCAGTCGGCGCCGGCCGCGATCACGTCGCTCACCTCGGCGCCAAGGCGCGCGAAATCGGCAGAAAGGATGGAGGGGGCAATGCGGAATGGGCTGCTCATGGGGCCCGATTGTCGCAGGAGGCACGTGCCGGGGGCCAGCGAGTACACGCAGTAACGGAGCGTGGGGGCAGGTGGAAGCAATGCACTACCATCGTCCCGATGACCAGCATTCCGATGACCGTGCAGGTCGAGCCCCGATTCCTGCCTGACCAGTCTTCCGCCGAAGACCACGTCTATACCTTTGCCTACGCGGTGACCGTCACCAACATCGGCCAGGTGGCGGCGCAACTGATCGCCCGGCACTGGATCATCAACGATGCCTCCGGGCACACGCAGGAGGTCAAGGGCCTCGGCGTGATCGGACAGCAGCCGCTGCTGGCGCCGGGCGAATCGTTCCGCTATACCAGCGGCTGTCGCCTCCAGGCGCCCAGCGGTACCATGCACGGGAGTTTCTTCATCGTGACCGAACATGGCGAACGCTTCGACGTTCCGATTGCCATGTTCGTGCTGGAAGCCGACGCGGGAGGCGCGCCCTCCTCGCGCGTGCTGCACTGAGCCCGCTTTCTTCTCTCGACCCATGAACGCCTTGCGCGCTCTGGAAGATTGGCCGGGCGCCAACTTGTTCGAATCTGTTGCCTGATGACATCCTTCTTTCCCAATGATCTGCTGGGCTTCTGGTCCGAGTGGGTAAGACCCTCGGCGGGATTGCCGACCGTGCTGTGGTCGCTGCTGCTGGCGGCCGCTGCTGCTTCCGGCCATCTGGTGCGGCGCTACATGGGACTGCCCAAGGTGGTCGGCTATTCGATCGTTGGCACCGTGGTCGGCTTCGCCGGCTTCGAGGGCGCGATCTGGCCGCTGCAAGGCATCAGCCTCTTCCTGGTCGAACTGGGCGTGGCGATCGTGCTCTTCGAGTCGGGCGGCCGGCTGCCATTGCGCTGGTTCCGCCACAACCCGATGGTGCTGGTGCAAAGCCTGCTCGAAGCCACCCTCACCTACTTCAGCGTGTTCTGGGCGCTGCACTGGCTCGGCATCCCGGATCCCGTGGCCAACCCGATCGCGCTGATGGCGATCGTCGCCTCGCCCGCCGTGCTGAGTCGCGTCGTGATCGACACGCGCGCCTCGGGCCCGGTGACCGAGCGCGCGATGACGCTGGCGACGCTCAACACCTTCTATGCGCTCGCGCTGGGCTACGCGCAGGCGGGGCTGATCGAGCGCGCGCCCCTGGGCGTGCTCGACAAGCTATACCCCGTGGCCGTGGTGCTCGGCATGTCTTTCGTGGTGGGCGCGCTGATGGCGCTGTCGCTGCGCTCGGCATTGCGCGTGATGAGCCCGACCAGCGAGAACACCTCCATCCTGCTGCTGGCCATCATTGCCGCCGGCGCCGCGCTGGCGGCGCACTTCGGCGGCTCGGCACCGCTCGCGGCGCTGATCGGCGGTGTGCTGCTCAAGGCGCTGAATCCCAAGCCCTGGGCCTGGCCGCGTCAGCTCGGCACCGCGGCTTCGCTGCTGACGATGCTGATGTTCGTGCTGGTCTCGGTCGTGGCCGCGCAGGCCGACTGGAGCCTGCCGGTCGCCAGTGTGGTGCTGACCGTGATCGGCGTGCGCGCCTTCGCCAAGGTGGCCGGTGTCGCCATCGCCAATCCGGGCAGCGGCGCCAGCTGGAAGCAGGCCTTCTGGGTCGGCTGCGCGATGTCGCCGCTGTCGTCGATCGCGATGCTGATCACGTCCGCCTTCGTCACCGCATCGCCACTGCTGGGTGCGATGATCACGCAGATCGCCCTGCCCGCCATCCTGCTGATGGAAGTGCTCGGCGCGGTGATCGCCACCGTCGCCATCCACGGCGCCGGCGAGAGTTCCAGACCCTGGATGCCCGAGGCATTCCGCACGGTGGAGGACACGCAACGATGAGCACACGCCCATTGGACCTGCAAGCGGACGGCTCGCCTTCGACGCCGGCGAGCCGCATCGTGCCGCTGGAACGCTTCAACAAGTCCGTCGCGCTCTCGCTCGGCGTCGAGCTGGAGCTGCAACTGGTCAACACCCACGACTACGACCTCGCGCCCTATGCCGAGGACATGCTGCGGCTGATGGCGCAAACACCCCTGCCCGGCAGCGTGGTGCCCGAGATGACCTCGAGCATGATCGAGATCTCGACCGACGTGTGCCACTCCGCGCAGGACGTGATCGAGCAGCTCACGCCGATCCGCGATGCGCTGGTGAAGAACGCCGACAAACTCAACATCGCGGTGGTCGGCGGCGGCACGCATGCCTTCCAGCAATGGCATGAGCGGCGCATCTACGACAAGCCGCGCTTTCGCGAGTTGTCGGAACTCTACGGCTACCTGTCGAAGCAGTTCACCATCTTCGGGCAGCACGTGCACATCGGCTGCCCCGACGCCGACGCGGCGTTGCTGATGCTGCACCGCATGTCGCGCTACATCCCGCACTTCATCGCGCTGTCGGCGTCTTCGCCCTTCGTGCAGGGGCAGGACACCCAGTTTGATTCGGCGCGGCTCAATTCGGTGTTCGCGTTTCCGCTGTCGGGCCGCGCGCCTTTCACCTTGTCGTGGAAGGAGTTCGAGAATTACTTCATGCGCATGACCCGCACGGGCGTCGTGCGCAGCATGAAGGACTTCTACTGGGACATCCGGCCCAAGCCCGAGTTCGGCACCATCGAGATCCGTGTGTTCGACACACCCCTCACCGTCGAACGCGCCGCCGCGCTGGCCGGCTACGTGCAGTCGCTGGCGGCCTGGTTCCTGCAGGAGCAGCCTTTCACGCCGACGGAGGACGACTACCTCGTCTACACCTACAACCGATTCCAGGCCTGTCGCTTCGGGCTGGACGCGCTGTACGTCGACCCGGCGAGTGGCGAGCACATGCCGCTGCGCGACCACATTCTCATGACGATGACGCAGCTCGAATGGCACAGCGAGGCGCTCAACGCCACGCAGGCGCTCGGCGAGCTGCGCACCAGCGTCGAGGCCAATCGCAACGACGCGCGCTGGCTGCGCGAAAAACAAGGCAAGGAGCGCCTGCTGGCCGAAGTGGTGCGGCAGGCGGCGTTGCGCTTCCGCAGCCCGGAGGTGTGAGGACAGCATGAGCGTCGCCGGCGAATTCGACCTGATCGCGCGTTACTTCACGCGCCCCGCCAAGCGCGCGACCCTGGGCGTGGGCGATGACTGCGCGTTGCTTGCGCCGGCGCCGGGCATGCAACTCGCGGTGTCGTCGGACATGCTGGTCGAGGGGCGGCACTTTCTCTCCACCGTCGACCCCGCGAAGCTCGGGCACAAGGCGCTGGCAGTGAATCTCAGCGACCTCGCCGCCTGCGGGGCGAAGCCGCTGGCGTTCACGCTGGCGCTGTCCCTGCCCACGATGGACGAGGCCTGGCTCGAAGGCTTCTCGCGCGGGCTCTTCGCGCTCGCCGACGCGCATGGCTGCGAACTGGTCGGCGGCGATACCACGCGCGGCCCGCTCAACATCTGCATCACGGTGTTCGGGGAAGTGCCGGCCGGAGGTGCCTTGCTGCGCTCGGGCGCCGAGGCGGGTGACGATGTCTGGGTCAGCGGCACGCTGGGCGATGCGCGTCTGGCACTCGAAGTCTTTCGCGGCACCCTCTCTCTGCCCGCCGAACTCTTTGAACTGGCGCGGGCACGGATGGAGCAGCCCACGCCGCGCGTCGCATTGGGGCTGGCTCTGCGCGGCATTGCATCGGCGGCGGTCGACATCAGCGATGGGCTGGTGGGCGACCTGGAGCATGTGCTGCGCGCGAGCGGTGTCGGTGGGCGGCTCGATGCCGATGCGGCCGCGGATCGGCTGGCGCTGGTGGCCCACGCGACTGGCGCATCGGCGGGTCTGGACCGCGAAGCTCGACGCGCCTGCGCACTGGCAGGCGGGGACGACTACGAGTTGGCCTTCACGGCGCCCGAGTCAGCGCGCAAAGCCGTGGAGCAGGCCGGCCATGCGGCAAACACCCCGGTGACACGGATTGGCCGGATCGAGATGGAAGCGGGTCTGCGCATCGTGGACGCGCAAGGCGCACCGGTGGTGCAGCGCTTCGCATCCTTCGATCACTTCGCCTGACGCTAGTTCGCCGGAGCCGCTGCCGCTTCCAGCAGCGCGAACGACGAATCGATCTCGACCTCGTTCAGCACGCACATGAGCCCGTGATAAAGCTGGTTGGGCGACACCGGCTTGTGCAGCAGCGGCACGCCGGTCGCCCGCGCTTCGCGCAATCGCTGCGGCGCCGTATCCCCCGTGATCAGCAGCGCAGCCAGCTTCTCGCCGAATTCCGCGCGCAATGCGGCGATGGCTTCCGCGCCCGTGCGCAGTTCACGCAGCCGGTAGTCGCTGATCACCAGCCCCGGCGGATGGGCGCGCGCCAGCGCCTGCGCCTCCTCGATGGAATCGGCCACGTCGCACTCGCAGCCCCAGGCGCTGAGCAACTGGCGCATGCCGGCGCGCACGGCCTCGTCGTCGTCGATGACCAGCACGCGCACGTCGAAGACCCGGGCACGCCCCGGCGCGGTTTCGAAGCCACCGGTCGCGACGACCATCTGCGCCAAGGGCAAGCTCAGCCTGAAGACGCTGCCGCGTCTCGGTTGCGAGACCAGCGTCAGTTCATGCCCCAGCGCACGCGCCAGGCCCTGCGCAATCGCCAGGCCAAGGCCAAGGCCCTTGCGGCGATCGCGCTCCGCATTGCCGAGTTGATGGAATTCGCGAAAGATGTGCTCGTGCTGGGCGGGCTCGATGCCGATGCCCGTGTCCCACACTTCGAGCTGAACCTCGTCGCCGCGCGCGCGACAGGCCACCAGCACGCCGCCGTTCTCGGTGTAGCGGATGGCGTTCGAGACCAGGTTGCGCAAGACCAGCGCCACCAGCGCCGGGTCGGAGCGCACCGCGACGTGCGTTTCGCGCGAACGGTAGACGATGCCCTTGGCGTCGGCTTGTGGCGCCAACTCGTTCTCGATCTTGTTGAGCAGCGGCTGCAGATGAAAGTCCTGCATCTGCGGCTCGACCACGCCCGCCTCGATGCGCGAGAAGTCCAGCAGCGTGTCGAGCATCTCGGCGGAGGCCTGCCAGGTGGCCCGCGCATTGGCCAGCGCGTCGTACTGCGCGGCAGTGAGCTTGCTGCGCGCCAGCACCTCCAGAAAGAGCCCCTGTGCATGGATCGGCTGGCGCAGGTCATGGCTGGCGGCGGCGAGGAACTTGGACTTGGCGAGGTTGGCTTCGTCGGCCTTCTGGTGCGCGGCTTGCGCATGCTCGGTCTCCACGCGCAGGCGCTCGATCAGCTCGATGTTCTCGAAGCGCAGGTCGATGGCCGCGCGCGCCGCCCGCGCGCTGTTGCGTGCCTGCCCGAGCAAGGTGACGACGTACAGGGCGCCGGCGACGCCCAGCGCGTTGTAGGCCGGGTCGCCCAGGGTCCACAGCTTGGTCGCCACCACGACCAGTTCGACCGCGCCGAACGCAATGAACACCGGCAACACCGGCGCCAGCGAGGACATGGAACTCCCGGCCACGCCCGCCAGCACGGCCACAACGAGGATGCTGCCGGCGACGGTGGTCGTGCCCAGCGTGACCCATGCGAGCGCGCCCCAGATGGCGGCGTCGATGGAGTTCAGCACGATCTGGCGCCACACGAGAGCAGGTGCGCGATCGAAGGAGATCTCCGACGACAGGATGCGTCGCGCCTCCCGCGCCAGGTAGAGCTTCATCAGGATCACCGCGCCGGCCCACGAGCGCAGCGCCAGGGCGTTGTGTTCGTTGGACAGCACCCACACCAGAATCAGCGCGACCAGGATGGTAGGAATCACCGAGCTTCCGACGTTGCCGAGTTGCAGCCGCAATTGCTCGACAAGCGTGCGCCCATCGGCCAGGCGCAATGGGTTCTTCATCAGCTGACGAGACCCCTGCGGCGCGCGGCGAAGCCGGCTTCCGAGCGGCTCGACACCTGCAGCGCGGCGAGTACGGCCTGCACGTGGCCGCGCACCGTGTTCTCCGACAGATTGAGCCGGCGGCCGATCACCTTGTTCGGAAGGCCCTGGCACAGCAGGTCGAGCACCTCGAACTGGCGCGGTGTGAGGAGCTGACGTGACGCATCGCCGCCGCCGACCGGCGCCGACGCATGAGCCGGCGACAGGATGGGCAGCCCGTGACGCAGCTGCTCGATGACCGCGAGGATGTTGTCCGCCGAGTCGGCCTTGGAGACGAAGGCCGCGGCACCGCGCTCCTGCGCCATCCGCACGTTCTGCGGACCGGCGTCGGACGACAGGATGACCACCACGGCGGCCGGCCACTTGCGCTTGACCAGCGCGATGCCTTCGAGGCCGTTGAGCCCATGGAGCTGGACATCCAGCAACACCAGTGCCGGGTCGGCCATGGTGCAGCGCATGGCTTCTTCCAGCGATGCCGCCTCAGCCACTTCCAGGTCGGGAATGCCGGAACTGAGCACCATGCGGAGCCCGCAACGGAACAGGGCGTGGTCGTCGACGAGGAGAATTCGGGCGGGGAGCATCAGGCAAATATTCTGCGCGAAGTCCGCTCGGTCCAAATGGACTATTTACCCGCCGGGCGCTTGGCGCGACCATTCAATCACCGAAGCTCTTTCTCGACGAATTCCTCTCCTCCACGCGCCGAATGAAGCCCCTGATCGAAATCCAGCGCATCGCAACGGATGCCTACGTCTACCGCATCAACGCCAAGGGCGCCGATGCGCAGGACACGGGCTGCACGTTTGCTTCGCTGGAGCAATGCCTCTTCGACGCGGGCGCTTCGCTGGACCATTACTTTCCGCGCGTCGAGATCAACTTCGAAGGCATGTTCCTCGGTGCCTGCGCCACCGACGCCCTGCGCAGCAACCCCAAGGCCGTGGCGCAACGCATCGAGCAGCACTTCCAGCCGGCCTGAGCGCAGATCCGCGCACTCACCCCTCCTTCAGCCCTGCCTTCAACTCCCGGCGCAGCGCGTCGATGAAGCTGCGGCTCGCGGCTGACAACGATCGCCCGCGCTTGGTGACGACCGAAATATCGCGCGATACGCGCGGTGCGGTGATCGGACGGATCACCAGCGCAGGATCGCGTACTGCTTTCGCAAAGGCCGAGGGCATGATCGAAGCACCCATGCCGCTGGCCGTCATCCAGATGGCGGTCGACAGGAACGACACTTCGTTGACCACGTTGAGCACCACGCCGGCGCCGGCGGCCGTGCCGTCGATCAGCGGCCGGATGCCATAGCCCGGGCGCACGGTGATCAAGGGATGGCCGCCCAGGTCGGCCCAGCGCACCGCTTTCTTCGCGGCCGCCAGCGGATGTTCGCGCGTGCAGACCAGGCTCAGGTGATCACGCAGCAAGGTCTGGGTCTCGACCTCGGCACCGGGCCGCTCAGGCGTGCCGATCCCGAAATCCACATGCTCGCCGATGATGCGCGAGACGAACTGGTCGGGCGCGCAGTCGTCCACGACGACGCGCACCTGCGGATGCGCGCGGCTGAAACTCCGGATCGCGTCCGGCATCAGGAACGAGGCCAGCGTCGGCGTGATGGCGAGGCAGACCCGGCCGCGCTGCAGTTCGGACAGTTCGCGAAACCCCGCACTCAACGAATCGACGTCGCGCAGGATGCGCTCCGCAGTGGCGAGCATCTCTTCCGCCGCTGCCGTGGGCTGCAGCGAGCGCGTCGTCCGATCGAAGAGCCGTGCACCGAGCCCCTCCTCGAGCTGGCGGATCAGCATGCTCACGGCGGATTGCGTGACGAACAGCTTCTCGGCGGCAGCGCTGAGCTTTCGCAGCTGGTGCACGGCAAGGAAGGCGCGCAACTGCCTGATGGTGGGGGAGAACTTCTGATTCATCAGCAAAGATGATATTTCATTCTGAATTTATTGATTTACGAATGAATATGCGTGCCGTCCAATGTCCGCTCGAGACACACGCAAGGAACCGAGATGAAGAACTTCGCCCGCGCCATGGCGCTGCTCGCCGCGACCTGCTCGCTGCTCGCAGGCTCCGCGCACAGTCAGGCCCCCGGGGCGGACTTTCCCAACAAGCCGATCCGCATGATCGTGACCTTCCCGCCCGGCGGAAGCGCCGACGCGGTGGTGCGCATGCTGGTGCCCAGGCTCAACGACAAGCTCGGACAGGCGGTCGTCGTCGACAACCGGCCCGGCGCGGGCGGCAACGTCGGGCTGTCGGCAGTGGCAAAGGCGCCGGGAGACGGTTACACGCTCGGCGTCGGTGCGGCCGGCGCCCTGTCGGCCAATGTGAGCCTCTATCCCAACATGCCCTTCGATCCGCTGAAGGACTTCCGGCCGGTTGCCATGCTGGCCGCCATTCCGTTCGTGATCGTGGGCCACCCCTCGCTCGCGGCGAAGACGCAACGCGAACTGATCGCGCTGGCGCGCGCCCAGCCGGGCAAGCTGTCGATCGGGCACGGCGGCAACGGGACGGCCATGCATCTATCGGCCGCGCTGTTCGGCCAGATGGCCGACGTGAAGCTGGTCGAAGTGCCGTATCGCGGCTCGGGCCCCGCGGCACTCGACGCCATGGCCGGCCAGATTCCCCTGGCCGTGGTCGACCTGCCTTCCGCACTGCAGCAGATCAAGGCCGGCAAGCTGGTCGCCTATGCCGTGACCAGCCCGCAACGCCTGCCGATGCTGCCCGACGTGCCGACCGTGGCCGAATCCGGCCTGCCGGGCTACGACTCCACCGGCTGGTTCGGCGTGGTCGCGCCGGCCGACACTCCCGCGCCAATCATTGCGCGGCTGAATGCCGAGATCGTCGCCGCACTCAACGACGAACAAGTGAAGGCGGCCATGCGCAACCTCGGCGTGGAACCCGCGCCGGGCACGCCCAAGGCCTTCGATGACTACATCCGCGCAGAGACCCGGAAGTGGGCGCAGGTCATCAAGACGGCCGGCATCAAACTCGACTGAGAAGCAGCATGAACAACGAAGAACTCCAAGCCGACGTGCTCGTCGTCGGCGCCGGTCCCGTGGGCCTGACGCTCGCGATGGACCTGGCCTCGCGCGGCGTGAAAGTGGTTATCGCCGAGATCCGCCGCTACGCGGAGCCGCCCAACGTGAAGTGCAACCATGTGTCCGCACGCACGATGGAGCAGTTCCGCCGGCTGGGCGTCGCGCAAAAGCTGCGCGATGCGGGGCTGCCGGCCGACTACCCCAACGATGTGGTCTTCCGCACGAGCGTGACGGGTATCGAACTCACGCGCATCCCGATCCCCTGCCGCCGCGACCGCTATAGCGAGACCGAAGGGCCCGACGCGTGGTGGCCCACGCCGGAGCCGCCGCACCGCATCAACCAGATCTTCCTGGAGCCGATCCTGCTGCAGCACGCCGCTGCACTTCCGGGCGTGACGCTCCTCAATCGCACGCAGGTCACGGCGTTCACCCAGGACGATGAAGGCGTGGTCGCGACCGCTGCCGATCTCGATGCAGGCACCACGCGCACCATCCGCTGCCGCTTCATGGTGGGCTGCGACGGCGGGAGTTCAGGCGTGCGCAAGCAGATGGGTGCGAAGCTGGAAGGCACGGCCGTCATCCAGCGCGTGCAATCGACCTACATTCGCGCACCTCGCCTGCGCGAGATGATCCCGGGCAAGCCGGCGTGGTCGTACTACTCGGTGAATCCGCGGCGCTGCGGCACGATGTTCGCCATCGACGGCCACGAGACCTGGCTGGTGCACAACCACCTGAACGCGGAAGAACCCGAGTTCGACTCGGTCGACCGTGACCGCTCGATCCGCGAGATCCTGGGCGTCGGGGACGATTTCCGCTACGACGTCATCAGCAAGGAAGACTGGGTCGGTCGCCGGCTCGTGGCAAACCGCTTCCGCGATGGCCGGGTGTTCCTCGCCGGCGATGCCGCGCACCTCTGGGTTCCCTATGCCGGGTACGGAATGAACGCGGGGATCGCCGATGCCATCAACCTCTCGTGGCTGCTCGCGGCCTGCCTGCAGGGCTGGGCCGCAGAGGGCATCCTCGACGCCTACGAGGCCGAGCGGCAGCCGATCACCGAACAGGTATCGCAGTTCGCGATGGACCATGCGCAGAAGATGATCCGCGCGCGGCGCGCCGTGCCGGCCGATATCGAAGCCGCCGGCGACGAGGGCGACGCGCTGCGTGCCGAGGTCGGCCGAGAGGCCTACGAGCTCAACGTGCAGCAGTTCTGCTGCGCCGGACTCAACTTCGGTTACTTCTACACCGACTCGCCGATCATCTCGGCCGACGGCGAGGCGCCGCCACCGTATTCGATGGGCGACTTCACGCCCTCCACGGTCCCGGGCTGCCGCGCTCCGCACTTCTGGCTGCCGGACGGCCGCTCGCTCTACGACGCCTTCGGCCCCGGCTACACACTGCTTCGCTTCGATCGCCGAACGGACACCTCTGCGCTGGAACAGGCTGCGGAATCCTCCGGCATGCCGCTCGTCATACTCGATGTCGACGCGCCGGAAGTACCTCCCGCGTACCGGCACCGCATGGTGCTGTGCCGTGCCGACCAGCATGTGGCCTGGCGTGGCGATCGTCTTCCTTCGGACGTGGCCGGTCTCGTGGCCCGGTTGCGCGGCCAGACGCCGCGCGAGCGGGCTGGCCTCGCAGAATCGAGGGAGCACGCCAGCGCGTGATCACCGGCCACCGGCAGGGGCGGCCGCGGATGCGCGACACTGTCGCGTCATGCAATCCGCTCCCCCTTCCGGCGCCATGCCGAGCCCGCCCCCACGCCGCCCGACGGTGCGCTTCCTTTTCGCGCATCCGGCGCATCTCATCGCGCTGGGTTTCGGCTCGGGCCTCCCGCGCTACGCGCCCGGCACCGTGGG
This sequence comes from Variovorax sp. J22R115, assembly GCF_030317005.1. Taxonomy (NCBI): domain Bacteria; kingdom Pseudomonadati; phylum Pseudomonadota; class Betaproteobacteria; order Burkholderiales; family Comamonadaceae; genus Variovorax; species Variovorax sp. J22R115. The sequence continues at coordinate 89,533 of NZ_JASZYM010000010.1, forward strand.
CACGCTGTGGAGTTGGGTCGCCTTCCTGATCATGCAGCGCTGGCTTTCGACGGCAACGATCGGCTGGGTGATCCTGGTGTCCCTGCCGGTCGGCTGGTGGGCGTGCACCGTGACGGCGCGCCACATGAACGTCGCCGATCCGGGCAGCATCGTCTGGGACGAGGTGGTCGCGTTCTGGATCGTGCTGTGGCTCGTGATGCCGGGCGGGCTGCTTGCGCAGATCTTCGCCTTCGCGCTGTTCCGGTTCTTCGATGCCGCCAAGCCGGGGCCGGTGGGCTGGGCCGACCGCTTGTTCAAACAGCGCGATTCCGGGAGCGAGGCCACGCGATGGCGTGCGGCGGGCTTCGGCATCCTGTTCGACGACCTGGTCGCGGCGTTCTGCACGCTGCTGGTGATCGCCGCATGGCGCGCATGGTGAGGAAGACGATGAACGAATCATTTTCCGGACACGACATCCCCGCGCTGGTGAACCTGCTCGCCGACGCGCTGCAGCAGCAGGGGCGAATGATGGCGACCGCCGAGAGCTGCACCGGCGGGCTGATCGCGGGCGCCTGCACCGATCTCTCAGGCTCCAGCAACTGGTTCGAGCGTGGCTTCGTCACCTACTCGAACGAGGCCAAGACAGAATTGCTCGGCGTCGATGCGACGCTGATCACGGCCCACGGCGCGGTCAGCGAAGAGGTGGCACGCGCCATGGCGGAAGGCGCGGTTGCACGCTCCAGGGCGCAGGTCGCTGTGGCCGTCACCGGCGTCGCCGGCCCCACGGGCGGCTCGCGCGACAAGCCGGTCGGCACGGTGTGGTTCGGCTGGTCGGTGGGAGGGCATGTGCGCACCGAGCGCCGTCGCTTCGATGGCGATCGTGCTGCCGTGCGCACAGCCACAGTCCGGTACGCACTGCAGACGCTGGTCGACCTCGTCAAGGCTTGAGCCGGGAAATGCTCGGCTACGATGCCCGCACCCGCCGCAGGGCACGAAGGAATCCATGAGCAACGAACAGACCCTCCGCCGCTTCTACGACGCCTTCGCGAAGCTTGACGCCGACACCATGGCGGCCTGCTACGCGCCGGACGCGACCTTCGACGACGAGGCCTTCTCGCTGCGCGGCGCACGCGAGATCGGCGGCATGTGGAAGATGCTCTGCAGCGCTACCCAGGCCAAGGGCGCCGCGGTCTGGAAGCTGAGCTACCGCGACGTGCAGGCCGATGCCCGCACCGGCCGGGCGCACTGGGATGCGCACTACCTCTTCAGCGCGACCGGGCGCATCGTCGACAACTCGATCGACTCGCATTTCACTTTCACGCCCGAGGGGCTCATCGCCACGCAACGCGACCGCTTCGATTTCTGGCGCTGGTCGCGGCAGGCGCTCGGCACGCCGGGCCTGCTGCTCGGCTGGTCGCCCATGATGAAGAATAAGGTGCGCGCCACCGCGGCGGCGAACCTGGCGACCTTTCTGGCACGCACATCCTGATCCAACCACACGACCATCGCATGACCGACATCACGATCACCAACAAGCCCGACCTTCATCGCTACGAAGCCACCATCGGCGGCGAACTCGCGGGCTACTGCGAATACAACCTGCTGAGCGAAGCCATCATGTTCACCCACACTGAAGTCATGCCCGCGCACGAAGGCAAGGGAGTCGGGTCGGCCATCGCCCGGCACGTGCTCGACGCGGCGCGTGCGGACGGCAAGCACGTGATCCCTGTCTGCCAGTTCATTGCGGGCTGGATTCGCAAGCACCGCGACTATGCGGACCTGGTGCGGGCGGACGTGCAGAGGGCTTTCAAGATCTGAGAAACGCGTTCCCGTCTATTTCGAAGGCGACCAGCGCACCGTCAGGATCGATGCCGGCCGGACGCCAAATGCACGGTGGTACAGGCCCGGGCCCCAGATGACGAAGTCACCATGACGGCGCAAGGTATGGACCAGTGTCGCTTCCGGCGCGAAGTCCGCAGCGAACGAGAACTCGATCCTGAACTCGCTGGCCGGACTCACCAGCACGGACATCGTGCGGCCGTCGCTCAGCGGCTTGGACTCGCCGTCCGGATTCCCAACAGGGTGTGAGAACCACTTGACGCAAAGGCCAGCGGAAGTTTCGTTGGTCGGAACATGGCGAAGACCGCTTGTCCCTCCCTGGGTCCAGTCGCTGAATCCGACGAACCAGCCGGTGCCGTGGGTGTCCATCTCGCCCGCGTTGCCAAACTCGACGTGCTGCGCGAGAAGTTGCTTCTGTGGTCGAACGCTGACGTCCGGCGATGCGGCCATGGGTGCGACTCCTTGTCGTGGCGTGATGGAAATTGTCCCTCAGGCTTCGGGCCGAATCCAGAGACAGACGCGCTTCAGGCCTTGGCTCTGTAAATGACGCTGAAGCGCTCGCACGCGATCGGCATGGCCTTAGTGGGTTCTCGGCCGACGCTTGCGCACTCGCGGCCAAAGTAGGACCAGTGAACGCGGCGCCAGTATTCCAAGGACCCATCGCCTTCGCCCTCGATGGCGGCGAACTCGGCGCTGACTTGCTCAAATGGCAGGATCTCGATTGCCAGCGTCTCGATGACACACGCCGGTCTTCCATTCCAGTACGTGACGACACTGAGGGCGCCGGGCCGGGGCAGCGAGCCGCCTGCCTGCTCGAAAGTCCAAACAAGGCTGGCGGTTGCCCGCTTGGCGCCTGCGAACACCAAGTCCGCGAGTGCGTTGGCATCGCGTTCGTTGTCATCGAAGTGAAAGGCCTCGAAGAACCGATCGGAGCGGTCTTCGCCGGCCTCGGCGCAGAAGCCGTCCCAGAACGTGGCAATGCTGGAGGGAATATTCATGCTGGTCCTCGACGCGTCAAAAGCCTCGCCGCCTGGCCCCGGGGCGATCTTGAGCTACCCGCCGACCATCACCTTATAGCGTCTTCGCGCCTTCAGGACCAACCAGGAGGCACGAGCGCGCTGCGCGCGGATTCGCCGATCGCGGACATTGACGACCGACCGCAGCGGTTCAAAGATTTCCCTGTGCGCGCAGGCTCTGACGCAGTTCACACGGTTGCATGGCATCGGCCAGTGTCGCCCTGCCATAGTCCGTGTCGAGGGCCAGGATCTCAAGGACGCGAGCGGCTTGGGCCCGGGTAAATCGCGTGGGCGTAAAGACCTCCACCAACTGCTCAATGGTGGAGCTATGCGTGGCCTTGAGCTTTACCAGCGCGAGGATCAGGCGAGCCTGAGTCTCCGTGAAAGCGTCGGGAATAGACGAATTGGATGTGGCCTTGACATCACCTCCGGCCAGCCTGGTGACAGGGAGCAGGCGCAAGAGTCGGGCGGTGCAATTTGCAATCGACCGGAACGCCGACAGCAGGACCGACGGCTCGTCGCGGCCAAGGTTGTAGATGATGTCGTTGGCCAGTTCACGCTCATATGCGTCGGTGAACGCCGGCGTTGCAGAAATGATGGGGATGGATGCGGTCATGTGGGAATCTCAAAGGAAGGGCGCCCTTCAGGGCGACGCATAAGCCGACAAGGAGTCGACGAACGCGTGGTGTCTCCCGTCCGGCAGCGAACCGACGACAAGCACTAAGGCAGTTGTCCGCAATCGCAAGGCCCAGTCTAGAAAGCGCACGCAACGTGGCCAATGAGACGATTCCCGTTCGCGCACCAGACCCAGCAGGTCGGGGCGCAACAATTTCACGAAATCAGCGTCGCATACCGCCACTTAGCCAAGAAGAAGGCTTTCACTGCGGTGCTCATCGCCGAGCCAGGCTCAGTCCCGATCGCCCCGACCTTCCCCGTCACGACCGTGGTGATGCCGATGGCGCCAACGCTCGCCTCGTCTCTCGTAGTACGGCACCGGTGGGCCGTAGTACACGGGAGCGGGCGCATAGTAGGCCGGCGGGGGCGGGCGCTGGTAGTACACCGGAGGCTCAGGCTGGTAGTAGATCGGAGCGGGACGCGAGTACACGGGAGCGGGCTCGTAGTACACGGGGGCCGGTTCGGCGACACCGACGGCCACACCCGGGACGTTGATGCCGACAGACCAGTTCACCTCGGCATTCGCCGACGCGGCGGCGGAAAGCGCGCCCGTCGCAACGGCGGTGGCGGCAGCCCACCTCGAGAAGGAATTGAAATTCACTGAGACTCCGGAGGCAGCGAAGGCCGCCCGATGCCCTACACAACGTGCGTCCCTCCGAAGCGGCAGACATTGGTCCTGTGAAGTTGGTTGCCAAACGTCAGCAACCGTGAAGGGCGTCAGTCGCAGCGATAGGTGACTTCTCCCGTCGGGACGCCCGGTGCCTTCGGGCCCAGGAAGCGCATCGGAGCGCCGAAATTGCGGCAGTAGGCTTCCGCCTCCTGCGCCGTGGGCGACCTGAACACGCCATCGCCGAGCCAGGTCACGCGGGGAGCGGACCGCGACGCACATCCGGCGACCAGCGTCACGAGGATCAAAATGGAAAGAGGGGCGAATCGGTGCATCGGAAAGGGCATTGCAGCAAGGCTGAGAACAGGAACTTCGCGACTCTACCGACTTCCGACAGCAGGGAAGCCACTCGTCCGACAGCCGACGCGCGCGCGACCTCGCACAGTGAGACCATCATGGAACATCCCTCCGCCACTCCGACGAAGATGCTATGGACCCTCGCGCTGGGGTGCGCGCTGCTGACGGCCTGCGCGAGCGATCCGTCGCGCGTGCAGCCGGGAACGGGTCGCGACCAGGTCCTGCAGCAGCTGGGCACACCGACTGCGATCTATCGCACACCCGCCGGCGAACGCATGCAGTACTCGCGCGGGCCGGCCGGCTTCCAGGTGAGCAACGTGGATCTCGACAGTGCAGGCCGTGTCTATTCGGTGCGGCAGGAACTCAACGAAGGCTTGTTCGCCAGCACCATCAAGCCCGGCGAATGGCGCGTGGAGGACGTGCTTTTCACCTATGGCCCGCCGTACCAGCAGACACGTGTGACCTCGTTCAACGGCACCGTCTGGTCATGGCGGTATCTGCAGATCAACAACCGCCGCTTCCTGTACATCTACGTCGATCCGACGGGCCGGGTGGATCACTACAACGTCGGCGACGACCTGGAGTTCGATCGCCGGCGCTGGTGGTGAGGTCTACGGGCGCGGCGTCGGAAGGCGGGCGAATGCGATCGTCGCGACGACCAGCAGCACGGCAATGGTCGCGAGCACTGCGCTGTACGTCTCCACGCCATGCGCGATGGCGACCGAAGCCGCCACACCGGTGATCCATTGCATCAACGCGACACCGAGGAACATCGCCATCGTGAAGACCGCCATCGCACGCCCGGTGATGGCCGCCGGGTATGCGACCCGCACATCGGCGTACTGCCAGACGATGAATCCCGAGAGCAACCCGATCAGGATGGTGCCGCCCACGTCGATCCACGCCGAGGTGCCAAAGGCGATGGCGAGGAAAAGGGCCGCATACGCGAGGCTGCAGGCCACGATGCGCCGGCGCCGCACCGGCCCGTCGCGGTCCAGCCGACCGAAGAGTGGTGGCCCGAAGAGAGAGATCACCGAAACGATCAGTGCCACATTGCCACTCTGCACCAGCGAATAGCCGTGCCGCTCCATCAGCAAGGGCCCGAGCCAAAGGCCGCGCAGGGAAATGAAGGCGGCGTAGGTCACGGCACCGAGCACCATGATCCCGAGCGTGTGCGGCATGGCGAAGAGCGAACCGAACTGCCGCAAAGCGCCCAGAACCGACTCGCGAGGCTGCGTCCCCTGCCGCGCCGGCTCGCGCACCCACCAGAGGATCGACAGCCACGCCAGCGCGGAAGCCATGGCCAGCACAACGAAGCCCATGCGCCATGAGCGCTCCTGCACCAGCCATGCGAGCGGCGTGCCGGTGAGCAGCATGCCGAGACCGCCGATGCCGAGCACCAGCCCTGACACCGATGCGAAGCGCGCCGCCGGGAAGTGCCGCGCGATGAACACCGTGCAGACCAGGAAGGCCGGCGCGCAGCCGACGCCGATCAGCACCTGTCCGCCCACCAGCACCAGGTAGTTCGTCGAGACGGCCGAGATCACCGCACCGACGATGGCGAGGGGAAAGGCCGTGAGCACCGTGCGGCGCACGCCGTGCAGGTCGATGCCGATGCCCATGAAGAGCTGCATCGCGCCAAAGGCGAAATGAAAGGCGCCCGAGAAGACTCCGAGCGCCTGCGCCGACAGCTTGAACTCGGCCTGCAACTGGCTTGCCATGATGGCGCCGACCGTGCGGTAGGCCTGGCTCAACGCGAACGCGGTGCACAGCGCCAGCACCATGGTCCAGGCGGTGCGCGCCGAAAGCGTGGCCGGCACGCGGCTCAGCGGAGCTTCAGCCGGCACCGTGGCACTTTTTATACTTTTTTCCGCTGCCGCAGGGACACGGGTCATTGCGGCCGGGCGTCGCTTCCTTGCGGATGGTTTCGACACGCGGGCCCATGCTGCGCCAGAGTTGCCGCAGGTCGTACACCGCCCAGATCGCGGCGCCGAAATCATCGACGCGCTCCTGGCTCACGCTCGGCGGGCCGTCCTCGGCGTACATCGAGAGCACGGGCTTGCCCTTGTCGTCCTCGGTGAGGGTCACGATCGCGTCGAGCGCCTCGTCGAGCATCTGCGCGGCTTCCTTGTCGCGCGGCGGCGCCCAATCGTCCGGCCAGTTCTCGACCGCGAACATGAAGCCCAGCGCCCAGACCTGCGCGAAGGACGGGATGGCCTCGCCCTCCATCCCGGCGCGCTCTTCGTCCGGCAGCGCGGCAATCGCACCGCGCGTGTCCAGCACCTCGGGTTGCCAGGTGCGCTCGTCGTCCAGGGACTGCACGTCGGCGTCGAGGCCGACCTCGATCTCGCGCCAGCGCCGCTTCCAGCGCCAGATGAATTCCATGTGCCGGGCCGGCACGAAGCCGTCGCCCAGCAGCACGGGCCAGTATTCGGAAGGCTCGATCGGCCGGCGCGAACAGACCAGGGCAGCCATGAAGCCCTCGCAGAATTCCCATTGCGGGATCTCTTCGTCATGCTCCCGCATGGCGTCGAGGGCGTGGTCGAGGGCGTCGAAATCGTCGGGGCCGAGCGGTGCGTTGTCGGGCTGGGCGGGGGTCGGGGTGTCGGCTTGGGTTGTCATGGGATTGCGGAGACAGCCCTCTATGATGCAGCAAGGCTCCCGGAGACCCTCTATTTCTACCCTGACGATTCCGCCGTTTCCGGCGCGTTACACCACGCCCGCGCCGGGCGCAACCCTGCCCCTGTCCCCATGAATTCAGTGAGACGGGGCGGGTCGACCCGCGTCCAGATGCGCAAGGGCATGGCCTCGGCCCCGGCGCCGCTCGAGCCCGGCACGCCGCCGCCGCAACCCGAGGACTACGCGGAATTCCTGCGCATCACGCTGCCACAGCAAGCGAAGCAGGTGGCAAGCCACCGTTTCGGCAACGAGCGCGTATGGCTCAAGAAGGCCGGTCCGCGGCACGGCAAGCTGCGCTACCACCTGCTAGCGGCGATCGCCGGCACATTGCGGCTCGACGTGCTATCGCCGGTGCCCAATCCGGGCGGCGAGGCCGCGATCGAGATCGAGGCGCGCCGACTCAAGGCGCTGGGCACTGCGGGTCTGCGCGTGCCCGCGGTGCTGGCGCAGCAGCCCGACGGCCTGCTGATTTCCGACCTGGGCGAGAGCGGCCGCCCGTCCGTGGTGCTGCAGGAGCGGCTCGACCAGGCCGCCGCCGCGGGGCCGGCCGCGCTGCTCGGCGTCTGGCGCGAAGGGCTCGCCGCGATCGCCACTGTGCACGCGCGCGATGCCTATCTGAGCCAGGCCTTCGACCGCAACATGGTCCAGTGCCCGGACGGCACCATCGGCTACATCGACTTCGAGGACGACCCGGGCGAGACGCTGCCGCTGGCCGAATGCCAGGCGCGCGACTGGCTCAGCTACCTGCACTCCACCGCGATGCTGGTCGATGCGGCATCCCCGCACGCGGCCGCCACGCACTGGCACGGCATGCTGGCCGATGCCAGCGACGAGGTGCGCCAGCGCCTCGCCGTCGCGGCGCGACGCATGCGCTGGCTGCGGCACCTGCCTTCCGGCCGGCGCTGGGGGCGCGACACGCAGCGCGTGCGTGCCGTGGCGAGCCTGCTGGCGCGCTGGTACGGCAGCTAGTTGCGCCAGCTCTGCCGCCAATGCCGATGCCAGGTCGAGGCTAGTCCCGTGACACGGTGACGCCCAGCGCCGCCAGGCGCTTGCGCATTGAAAGCACCGCGCGGTCCTTGCTCAGGAGCCGGGCACGGTGCGCGACCGCGAGGTCGATGAAGATCTGGTCATCGGGGTCGCGGCAGATGCAGGATGCGCGGCCGGGCACGCCGTCGAGCAACTTCGCCTGTGCATCGAAGGCCGCGAGCACCTCGTCGGCGCCCCGCCCCTTGGCTGCGAGGCGCTCGGCGATCAGGGGATAGTCCAGCACGCGCGCGAGTTCATCGCGCATCGCACGGGTGGCGAGCCAGTGCAGTTCACCGACCGCCAGCGCCGCGGCCAGCGGGGCACGCTCGGGATCGTCGAACACCAGCAGATCCAGGACGATGTTGGTGTCGAGGACAACGGTCATGCGGGACGCGCGCTCTGCAGTCAACCGCGGCGCGGAATGCCCAGGCCCGTGACCACCGCGGGCCGGCTGACGAAGGCCGCCAGCACGCGATTCACGTTCGGAAAGTCCTGGATGCCCACCAGATCGCCCGCTTCATAGAAGCCGATCAGGTTGCGCACCCACGGGAAGGTCGCGATGTCGGCGATGGTGAAGTCATCGCCCATGATCCAGGCGCGGCCCTTCAGGCGCTGCTCCAGCACGTTGAGCAGGCGCTTCGATTCGGCGACGTAGCGGTCACGTGGTCGCTTGTCCTCGTAGTCCCTGCCGGCGAACTTGTTGAAGAAGCCGAGCTGGCCGAACATCGGCCCGATGCCGCCCATCTGGAACATGAGCCACTGGATGGTCTCGTAGCGGCCCGCGGCGTCCCGGGATATGAGCTTGCCGGTCTTGTCGGCCAGGTAGATCAGGATGGCGCCCGATTCGAACAGCGCCAGCGGCTTGCCGCCCGGCCCGTGGGGGTCGAGGATGGCCGGAATCTTGTTGTTGGGATTGAGCGAGAGGAACTCCGGCGACATCTGGTCGTGCGTTTCGAAGCTCACCAGATGCGGCTCGTAAGGCAGGCCCGTCTCTTCCAGCATGATCGACACCTTGACGCCGTTGGGCGTGGGCAGCGAATAGAGCTGGAGCCGGTCCGGATGCTGGGCGGGCCATTTCTTCGTGATGGTGAAAGCGGACAGATCGGTCATGAGGTGATGCGTGTTCGGTTCGGGATGGGCGTGCATTCTGTCCCAGGTGCGCGTCGGCTGCTTGTTCGCTACGCTCTGGCCCTGCTTCATCTGGCCCTGATTTTTCGGAGACTACGACATGACCACCCGACCCCTCTTCAGTTCGACGATCGCGGGCAGCCTGCCCAAGCCGGCGTGGCTGGCCGAAACTCAAAAGCTCTGGCCGCAATGGAAATCGGAAGGCGCCGAACTCGCGCAAGCCAAGGCCGACGCCACGCTGCTGTGGATCAAGGCGCAGGAAGATGCAGGCCTCGACGTGATCGGCGACGGCGAGCAGTCGCGCCAGCATTTCGTGCACGGCTTTCTCGAACAGGTCGAGGGCATCGACTTCGAGCACAAGGTGAAGATGGGCATCCGCGACAACCGCTATGACGCGATGGTGCCGCAGGTGGTGTCGGCGCTGCGGCTCAAGGGCCGGGTGCATGCGGCCGAAGCCCGGCTGCTGCGCGCCCACACCCCACGCAAGATCAAGTTCACGCTGCCCGGCCCGATGACCATCGTCGACACCGTGGCCGACCAGTTCTATGGCGATCGCGTGAAGATGGCGATGGCCTTCGCCGAACTGCTGAACCAGGAGGCGCTCGCGCTGCAGGCCGACGGCGTGGACATCATCCAGTTCGACGAGCCCGCATTCAATGTCTACATGAAGGACGCCGCCGACTGGGGCGTGCAGGCGCTGGAACGCGCCGCGCAGGGACTGACCTGCACCACGGCCGTCCATATCTGCTATGGCTACGGCATCAAGGCGAATGTCGACTGGAAGGCGACGCTCGGCGAGGAATGGCGCCAGTACGAGGAGGTGTTCCCGGCGCTGGCGAAGAGCAGCATCGACCAGGTGAGCCTGGAGTGCTTCCACTCCCATGTGCCACCGCACCTCATGAGCCTGCTCGAAGGCAAGGACGTGATGGTCGGCGTGATCGACGTGGCGAGCGACACCATCGAGACACCCGAGCAGATTGCCGACACCATCGGGCAGGCGCTGCAGTACGTACCGAAGCAAAGGCTCCTGCCCTGCACCAACTGCGGACTGGCGCCGATGGATCGAGAAGTGGCGCTGCAGAAGCTGCAGGCGCTGGCCGAGGGCGCAGCGCTGGCGCGCAAGCGCTACGGATGAACGGCGAGCGCCGGGATCAGGGCCGGGTGCGCGCTGATCCGGCCACCATGTCGAACTTGAACAACCGGCACTCGATCGGCCCGTTCCACATCGGCACGCGGCGCGATTCCTTCAGGCGCATGCGCTTGGGCAATTGCAGGTCCGGCGTAAGCACCCAGGCGGTCCAGCCGGCGTAGTTCTTCTTCCAGTGGCTTGCGAGTTGGACGAAGAACTCGCCGCCGTCTTCGGTTTGCGCCTCTTCGCGCCCGCGTGCTGCGGTGGGCACGCCATCACCGCTTCTGCCGCGCGCGATGCCGCCAACCTCGATGCGCTCGCCATAGGGCGGGTTCAGCACGATCACGCCCGACTCGACCGGCGGCATGCGCTGCAACGCATCGCCGCCGCGGAACTGCACGGCCTGCGCGACACCGGCACGCTCGGCATTGCGTTCGGCAAAGTCGACCATGCGGTGCGACACGTCCGAACCGAAAATGGCCGGCACCTTCGCGCCGGCGTCCGGCTCCGGCGCGGCCTCGGCCTCGGCCTTCAGCGCCGCCCAGACGTGCGGCTGGAACGGCAGCAGCTTCTCGAAGCCGAAGCGCCGCAGCGAGCCGGCCGCGATGCCGCCCGCGATCTGCGCCGCCTCGATCGCGATGGTGCCGCTGCCGCAGCAGGGGTCGTACAGCGGCTCGGCCGACACCTCACCGGTTTCCGGGTTCCACCAGCCGCTCGCGGCCAGCATGGCGGCTGCGAGCGTTTCCTTCAGCGGGGCGTCGCCCTTGTCCTGGCGCCAGCCGCGCTTGAAGAGCGGTTCGCCGGAGGTGTCGATGTAGAGGGTGCAGAGGTCGGTCGTCAGATGCGCGAACACGCGCGTGTCGGGCCACTGGGTCTCGATGCTGGGCCGCACGCCGCCGGCCTTGGCGCGAAAGCGGTCGGCGATCGCGTCCTTGATGCGCAGGGTCGCGAAGTTGAGGCTCTGCAGCGGGCTGTGCTGCGCGGTGGTCTCGATCTTGAAAGTGTGCTTCGGGGTGAACCAGATTTCCCAGGCCACGCCGCTCGCGATGCCGTAGAGGTCGTTCTCGCTGCGGTAGGGCGCATGGGCCAGTTCGATCAGCACGCGCTGGGCGAGCCGCGAATGAAGATTGAGCTTGAGCGCGTCGCGCCAGTCGGCCCGCACGCGAACGCCGCCGCGCAAGGTGAGCAGGTCCTGCCCCACGCGTCCGGTCAGCGCATGCACTTCCTGCGCCAGGAATTCCTCGACGCCGGCGGCGCAAGGGAGAAAAAGAGAAAGGTCGTTCACCGTGCGATTGTCGCCGGGACCGTCTTTTCCATGTGTCTTCCCCTTGTAGCTGCTCTATAGTGCGTTCGCCGATGAGCTCCGCGCCCGCTGCCCCCGCACACCCCGAGGCTTCGCCGGCCGATCGGTTCGCGATCCATTGCGAGGTGCTTCGGCTCAGTGCCCAGCCCAGCGGGCCCGTGCTGCTCGTGCAGTTCTTGCTCGACTGCGGCGTGGCCGCCCTGTTCGCGTGGCAGTACTCGGTGCTGCATGCCGGCATCTGGATCGTGGTGATCGCGATCACCACGGCCTACCGGGGCTTCTTTCCGCAACATTTGCCCGAGACGCTGACACCCGAGAACCTGCCGCCGGCGCTGCGCCTGCACACGCTGCGCATCGCGGTGCACGAAGGCGCGCACGGCGCGGCGGGCGTCCTGCTCTTCAACCGGGCCGACAGCACGGCGCAACTGATGCTCGGCCTGGTCATCATGGCGATGACACTGTCGTCGGTGTTCTCCGTGTCGTACTACACGCCGGCGATGCAGCTCGCCATCACACTGCTGCTGGCGCCGGTGATCGTGATGGGGCTCGCGACCGGATCGCCCGCCATGATGGTCCTTTCGGTGCTCGGCATCGGTCTGCTCGCCATGGTCTGGAAGCTGGTGGCCGAGCGCTCGCGCCAGCTCGAGGAGAACATCGGCCTTCGCCACAACGAAAGCACCTTGCGCGAACAGGCGCTGGCCGGCCTGCGCGAATCGCAGCAGGCCCAGGCCGAGCGCCTGCGCTTCTTCTCGGCGGCCAACCACGACTTGCGGCAGCCGGTGATGGCGATGGGCCTGCAGGCCGAGGTGCTGCGCCACCAACTGGACGCCGGGGAGGACCGGCTCACGGTGCAGAACACCGTCGCGGCGCTGTCGCGGGCGCAGCAGGCGCTCGAGGCGCTCACCAATCAACTGCTGGAGATTGGACGCATCGAGGCCGCGGCCGATCCGATCACGCCGTCCGCGGTCGCGCTCGCGCCGCTGCTGCACGAGTTCGCACGCCAGGCCGGCAGCGGCCGCGTGCGGGTGCGCTGCCCGGCCGACGCGGCGGCGTGGACGGACCCGGTCGCCCTGCGGCGCATCCTCGGCAACCTGGTGGACAACGCGCTCAAGTTCGCGCCCCACGGCCGCGTGCTGCTGGCCTGCAGGCGGCGCAGCGAGGGCTGGCGCATCGAGGTGCGGGACGCGGGCATCGGCATCGCCCCGGAAGCACAGGATCGCGTGTTCGGCGACTTCGAGCAGGTCGGCAACGTCGAGCGAAACCTGCAGCGCGGGCACGGGTTGGGGCTTGCCATCGTGCGGCGGCTGGCGGAGCGCCTGGGTTTGCTGATCACGCTGCGGTCCGTGCCGGGGCGAGGTTCGGTGTTCGGCTTCGTGCTGCCCGCCGCACCGCAGGGCGCCCCGTTGGCGCCTGCGCTCGTCTCGGCCACCGAGATCGCCAAGGGAACGCAGGGCGCCACGATGCTGCGCCCCGGCCTCGCCGTGCTGGTGGTGGAGGACAACGCCGTGGTGGCCGACAGCATCGCGGCGCTGCTGCGGCTGTGGGGCGCCAGTCCGCGCCTCTACGCCAGCGCGGCGGAGACGCTGGGCCTCGCAGATCTGTCGACGATCGACGTCGCGCTGTGCGACATCCGTCTGCCGGGCGAGATGGACGGCATTGCGCTCGCGAAGGAACTGCAGCGTCTCCGGCCGGACCTGGCCATCGCGCTCGTGTCGGCAGACATCGACGACACGATGCAGCGAGTCGCCCGCGAGCGCGGCTGGGAGGCGCTGCGCAAACCCGTCCAGCCGGCCGCCCTGCGTGCGCTCCTGCTGCGGGCGCAGGGCTGAACGCAGGCTTATGCTTTGCGCATGCCCGCCGAGCCGCTGAATCCACTGGCCGACTCCTCCGATCCGCCGCGTTATGGCCGGGTCGCGATGGCGCTGCACTGGTTGCTGGCGCTGATGATCGTCACTTCGTTCTGCGTGGGCGTGTCGATGGTGGCGCTCCCGTTCTCGCCCCTGCGGCTGAAGCTCTACAACTGGCACAAGTGGGCGGGCATCACCATCCTGAGCCTGTCGGCCGTGCGCCTGCTGTGGCGCCTCTCGCATCGTCCGCCGCCCTTGCCGGCGCGCATCGAGGCCGCCATGCCGGGCTGGCAGCTCGGCGCGCACCGTGCCCTGCATCTCGCGATGTACGTGCTGTTCTTCGCCGTGCCACTGCTGGGCTGGGCCTACAGCTCCGCGCTCGGCTTCCCCATCGTGTGGTTCGGCGTGCTGCCGCTGCCGGACCTGCTGCCGGTGGACAAGGATTTCGCCGAGACGGTGCTGAAGCCGATGCACAAGGCCGGCGCCTTCACGCTAGCGGCGGTGGCAGTGCTGCATGTCGCCGCTGCCCTCAAGCACCGGTTCATCGACCGCGACGGCCTGCTCGACCGCATGTGGCCGCTTCCGCGTCACGGACGTTCATCATGAAGAGACCTTTCCTCGCATGGCGCGCGCTGTGCGCATCGGCGCTGATTGCTTTCGTCGCATCGGCCGCCGCAGAGCCCGCCCCGACGGCCAAGCTGGTTCCCGGCCAGAGCCAGATCGGCTTTGTCACAAAGCAGATGGGCGTGCCCGTGGAAGGCACGTTCAAGACCTTCGATGCGCAGGTCGCCTTCGATCCCCGCAAGCCCGAAGGCGGTTCCGTCGCGTTGCAGATCGACGTCGGCAGCGCCACGCTGGGCCTTCCGCAGGTCGACGCCGAGTTGCCGAAGCCGGCGTGGTTCGACACGGCGCGCTTTCCGAAGGCGATCTTCCAGTCGAGCGGCATCAAGGCCGTCGGCAGCGGACACTACGAGATCGCCGGCAAGCTGACGATCAAGGGCAGCGCCAAGTATGTGGTGGTGCCGGTGGAGATCGTGCAGTCGCACGGCCAATCCACCGCCACCGGAAGCCTCACGATCCAGCGCCTCGCATTCAAGATAGGCGACGGCGAATGGACCGACACGTCGATGGTGGGCGACGACGTGCAGGTCCGGTTCAAGCTGGTGCTGATCGGCCTGGCCCCCCTGTGACCGCGCCCTCCCGTTTCAACGCCATCCGAAAGCCCGACATGAAGAAGATCATCACCATCGCCTTGCTGACGATGGCAACCACCCTGGCTGCCGCCCAGCAGGCGCCGGAAGCAGCGGCCAAGCCGGCCGGAGGGCCCGTCAAGGGGGCCACCTACGTGGTCGATCCGACGCACACCTTCGTGATGTACGAGATGGGCCACTACGGCACCACCACCAACCGGGGCCGCTTCAGCACCAAGGACGGCAGCGTGAAGATCGACCCGGAAGGCACCAGCGGCAAGGTCGACATCACGATGGACATCAGCTCCATCAACACCGGCGTCGACCTGCTCAACAGGCACTTGCAGAGCAAAGACTTCTTCAACGTGGCCGAGTTTCCGACCGGCCGCTTCGTAGCCGACAAGATCGCCTTCAATGGCGACAAGGTCACCGAGGTCGCAGGCACGCTCACGCTCATGGGCCAATCCCGGCCGGTGACCTTGAAGGCGAACCGCTTCAACTGCTACCTGAGCCCGCTGATCAATCGCCAGATCTGCGGTGGCGACTTCGAAACCACGGTGGAGCGCAGCAACTGGGGAATCACCTGGGGCATTCCTTTCGGCTTCGAGGACAAGGTGCGGCTGCTGGTACAGGTAGAGGCCGTGAATATCAGATAGCCTACAAGAGGCTCTCCGGCGCGAGCGGCGCCAGCAGTTCCAGCATCACGCGGTCCCACAGGTTCGAGTCCGGCTCCACGGTGAGCACGGTCTCGACGCCATCCTCGGTACTCACCCATTCGAGCTTCTCGCTGCCCTGCGCGAAACGCACGCGGTAGGCACCCTGCTGCTTCAGCACATCGAGCAGCTTCAGCACCTGCTGCGCCAGTTCGGGGCTGAAGATGATGAGTCCGATCTCGGTGTTGTGCGTGTCGGAGCGCGGGTCGAAGTTCATCGAGCCCAGAAAGAGCGTGCGACGGTCGAAGATGGCCGACTTCGCATGCAGACGGCCGACCTGCGAGCCGAAGAGGCCGAGTCGCACGCTGCGGCGCGTGCGTGCCGAACTCAGTTCGTAGAGTTCCACGTCGAGCCGCAGCATGTCGGGCCGGTAGCGGCGGTAGCCGGTATGGACCACGGGCTCATCGGTGGCCGCCAGCGAGTTCGTGACGACGCTGACGTGGACGTTGCGGCCGCGGATCTCGCGCATCACTTCCAGGCCGGCCTTGCCGGGGATCAGGTAGGGCGAGACGAGCGTGACTTCGGAGCGCGCGCGCCGCATCTGCTCGATGACGTTGTAGCGCACGCTGTCGACGTCGAGCAGCGGCACGCCGCCATAGGACGCGATCTTGCCGATGACGCGCTCGGGCGAGTCGGCATAAGCCTCGGCACGGGTCCAGATCAGGCCAAGCTTGCCGGTCTTCATCTCTTCCGCGATCGGGCCGTAGCCGAGCACGTCGTTGGGCGCGGACGGGCGCGGCGCGGGCGTGGTGGCCGGGCCGGTCGCCTCGTCGAAGCGACGCGCCAGTTCCTCGCCCGACAGGCCGCTCGTCACGACACTTCCGATCGGCCGCACGTACGGGCTGTTCCAGTAGAGGTCGAACAGGCTTTCCAGCCGGGCGACCAGGGCGCCGGAGACGAAGGTGTCGATGTCCAGGAAGTTCTCGCCGGCCGTCTGCGTGAAGTACTCGTTGCCGATGTTGCGACCGCCTGCCACCGCCATCGCGCCATCGGCGATGAAGAGCTTGTTGTGCATGCGACGGTTGACGCGATCGAAGTCGAAGAGCGAGCTCGAAAAGCGCTGGAGCATGCTGCCGCGCCCGGCCGGGAACGGATTGAACAGCCTGAGTTCGACGTTGGGCACGGCGGCGAGTCCGAGCAGGAGTTCATCCTCGCCCGAGGTGTAGAGATCGTCCATCAACAATCGCACGCGCACGCCGCGATTCGCCGCGTCGCGCAGCGTGCGCAGGAAATAGCGGCCGGTCTCGTCGTCGGCGATCTGGTAGTACTGCACGTCGAGCGTTCGCTCGGCGCGGCGTGCGAGTTCAAGACGCGTGTGGAGCGCGAAATCGCCGCCGGGCATGAGACGGAAGCCGCTCAGGTCCGGGTCGGGCTGGGAGGCCTTGGCCATGCTGCCGAGCGCGGTGTCGGCCGAGGCGGCGATCGCGGTGGAAGGCGTGCGTTCGAATTCGTCCGGCAAGGTCGCGCAGCCGGTCGCGAGCAGCAGCGCCATGATCCACACCCAACCCAGCCGCAACCCATTCGTGAACAGGGCTGGGCGACTTGTCATCGGCAATCGCCCTTCAGAGGGCCTTGCGCAGATTGGCGGGGGCGATGCGCAAGGCTTCGCGGTACTTCGCGACGGTGCGTCGCGCGCACTCGATGCCCTGCTCCTTCAGCATCTCGGAGATCTGGCTGTCGGACAGCGGCTTCTTGAGGTCTTCCGAACTCACGAACTGCTTGATGAGCGCGCGCACCGCCGTGCTCGACGCATTGCCGCCGGTTTCGGTGCCCAGCGCCGAGCCGAAGAAGTACTTGAGTTCGACGGTGCCGTAGGGCGTCGCCATGTACTTGGCGGTGGTCACGCGGCTGATGGTCGACTCGTGCAGTCCGAGTTCGTCAGCGATCTCGCGCAGCACCAGCGGGCGCATGGCGAGTTCGCCGTGCACGAAGAAGCTCTTCTGCCGTTCGACGATGGCGTTGGACACGCGCAGGATGGTGTCGAAGCGCTGCTGGATGTTCTTGATGAACCAGCGTGCCTCCTGCAGCCGCTGCGAGAGCGCCTGGCTGCCCTCGCCCTTGTGCTGCTTGAGCGCACCGGCGTAGATGTCGTGCACGCGCAGGCGCGGCATGACTTCGGGGTTGAGCATCACGCGGAACTTGGTGTGGGTGCCGTTGCCGACACGCGTGACGATCACGTCGGGCACGACCACATTGCGCTCGACATCGACAAAGCGGCGACCCGGCTTGGGTTCGAGCCGCGCGATGAGCTGCAGCGCCGCGCGCACTTCTTCCTCGTTGCTGCGGGCGAGCGTGGCCAGGCGCTTGAAGTCGCGCCGGGCAAGCAGTTCCATCGGCTGCTTGCAGATGGCGATGGCGGTCTTGCGCACCTGCGCTTCATCGTCGGTCTCATCCTCGTGCGCCAGGGCTCGCAACTGGATGGTCAGGCATTCGCCGAGGCTGCGCGCGCCCACGCCGGCCGGCTCCAGGCTTTGCAGCAATCCGAGCGCGACCTGGAAGTGATGCACGAGGTCATCGAACTGGTCGTTGTCGTCGCCCGCCAGGCCGGACGCGAGGGCGGGCAGCGAGTCTTCGAGGTAGCCGTCGTCGTTGAGCGATTCGATCAGGAAGCGGAGCGCGGCGCGATCGGTTTCGCTCAGGCGCAAGGCCAGCGCCTGACGGTGCAGGAAGGACTGCAGCGATTCCTGGCTGCGCGCAAGTTCGGTCGCGTCAGTGCGCTCGTCGTCGCCCAGGTTGTTGGCGCGCGCGGGGGCGTCGCCGCCCCATTCGCTGTCGTCGGGGGCGAGGTCGACGGAACCGTCGCCTTCCCAGTCGGGCTCGCCATCGGCCGTATCGGCGGTGGCGACTTCGGAGTCGCTGGTGGTCGCGACCGCGGCTTCGGAGACGGACGCCGAGGCGCCGGGCGTGAAGTCGCTGTCGCCCTCGGCCAGTCGATCGTCGTCGCGCACCTGCGCATCGGCCGTCTCCAGCCCGAACTCCTCGCGCGTGGCCTCTTCGGCCGTGCGTTCGAGGAACGGGTTGTCGTCGAGCATCTGCTCGACTTCCTGGGTCAGCTCGAGCGTGGAAAGCTGCAGCAGCCGGATCGACTGCTGGAGCTGAGGCGTCAGCGCGAGATGCTGCGATACGCGCAGCGAGAGACCCTGTTTCATGGAGAACCGAAAACCCTCGCCTTAGGCATGGTCACATGCGGAAATGTTCGCCAAGGTACACGCGGCGCACCTCGGCGTTGTCGACAATCTCCGCGGGCGTGCCTTGTGCCAGCACGTGCCCGTCGCTGATGATGAAAGCGTGATCGCAGATGCCCAGCGTTTCACGCACGTTGTGGTCCGTGATCAGCACACCGATGCCGCGTTCCTTCAGGAAGCTGATGATTCGCTGGATCTCGATCACCGCGATGGGGTCGATGCCCGCGAAGGGCTCGTCCAGCAGGATGAAGCGCGGCTGCGTGGCCAGGGCGCGGGCAATCTCGACGCGCCGTCGCTCTCCGCCGGACAGCGACAGCGCCGGCGAATCGCGCAGGTGGTCCACGCGCAGGTCGGCCAGCAGTTCGGCGAGACGTTCCTCGATGCGCTGCTTCGACAGCGTCACCGGCCGTCCATCGGCATCGGGCTCGCGCTGCAGTTCGAGCACGGCGCGGACGTTCTCCTCGACCGTGAGCTTGCGGAAGATCGATGCCTCCTGCGGCAGGTAGCTCAAGCCCATGCGCGCGCGGCGGTGGATCGGCATGTGCGCGATCGGTTCGCCGTCGATGGTGATGTCACCGGCGTCGGCCCGCACCAGGCCGACGATCATGTAGAAGGACGTGGTCTTGCCCGCACCGTTGGGGCCCAGGAGACCGACGACTTCGCCCTTCTGCACGCCCAGCGACACATCCTTGACGACCTTGCGGCTGCCGTAGCTCTTCTGGAGCCCACGCGCTTCGAGGCGGCTGCCTGGCGCGCCAGCGCCCTCACTCATGCCAGCGGTTTCGATCACTTCTTGGGCTCTCCCCCGAGGGTGGTGGTGGAGCGCAGGCCGGTGCCTGACGCCGGGGCAGCGGGCTTGCTGCTGGCAGCCGACGCAGCGGGAGCGGTCGGCGCAGGCTTGGGCGTGAGGATCGCCTTGACCCGGCCGCCCTGGCTCGCCACGCCGGCGTTCGGCGGCACCGACGAACCGTTGACGGTGAACGTGTCGTTGCTCTGGTCGTACACGATCAGCGGGCCGCTGCTCTCGTCGTTCGGCGTAGCGCCGATCAAGCGGCGCATCACCGCGCGGCGAATGAACTTGACGTTGTCGGCTCGGCTGTCGTATTCGATGACTTCACCCTCGCCCTCGATCCACTCGTCGGACCCCGCGTCGCGCTTCTGCTTGTAGTAGGCCAGCTTGCCGGGCGCCGCCGTGACCACGCCGAACTGGTAGCCCTCGGGGTCTTGCCGGACGTCGATCCTGTCGCCGCGGATGATGATCGTGCCCTTGTTCACGACCACGTTGCCCGTGAAGACGCTGGTCTGCTTGAGGTCGTCGTAGCGCATCGAATCCGCCTCGATGTTCATCGGCTTGGTGCGGTCTGCTTTCTCGGCCTGGGCAACCGACGCAAGGCCGGCCAGGGCCAGGGCGAAAAACAGCGCACGGCTGAGATGGCGGAGAGAAGATGGGAGTGGCGAGATCATAGAGGCACGAAACTTGCTCTGACGATTGTATGCGGCCGGCGGATGCGGTTTCGCGAGGCCTGACGAAAAAGCCCGCAGAAGCGGGCCTTCTTGAGCGGGCGGGTGGCGAAACCACCCGGTTTTTCAGCCCTTGCGGGCTTCGCCGATCAGGAAATCAGTGACTTGCAGCGCGCGGTCCAGCGAGCCGGCCGTGTCGCCGTCCACATACCAGCGACCGGCCACGCCGATGGCCGGCACGCCGGCGACCTGGTAGTCGCTCGTGAGTTGGGCTGCGCGCTTCGCCTTGCCGGAGACCGAGAAGGACTTGTACAGCTCGGCGAACTTCTTGGCATCCAGGCCCGGCTGCTTTTCGGCCCACGCCAGGATCCCCGCGTCGCCGGTCAGGGGCTGGCGCTGCTTGTGAATGGCGTCGAACAGCTTCAGCTGGAACTCGTCCACCTTGCCCATGGCTTCGAGCGTGTAGTACAGGCGCTGCTTGGCTTCCGTATCGTTGCCCACGAAGGGCACCGGAATGCGCTTGAAATTGACGTACGGCGGCAGTTTCTTGACCCAGGCTTCGAGTTGCGGCTCGAAGGCCGCGCAGTGCGGGCAGTTGTACGAAAAGAATTCGACCACTTCGACCTTGCCGGCCGGCGTGTCGACCGGCGCGGGCTTTCCGAGCACGACATAGTCGGCGCCGGCCTTGGGCAGCCGTTGCTGCTGCGCGTGCGAAGGCGCCACGAGGGGAAGAAGGCCCAGCGAGGCAGCGGCCAGCGAAAAGTCACGACGATTCATTGAGAGGTTCTCCTGTCGGCTGAAAGAGCCCGCGACCCGGAGTGGAGTTCCCCGGTTGCGCGAAGTAAAGAAAAGCGAAGGTTCAGCGCTGGACGCGGACCAGGGCCGATTCGAGCCCTCCGCTGTCGAGCCGTTCCTTGAGGTGATCGGCGTCGTCCTTCTTGTTGAACGGGCCTGCACGCACACGGTAGACGGTCCGGCCGGCCTGCTCGCGTTCGGTCACGCGGGCTTCCACCCCCATCAGCGACAGCTTGGCGCGCTGCGCTTCGGCGTCCTCGGAGGTGCGGAAGGCGCCGGCCTGCACGAAGTACATGAAGGGGTCGGTGCTGGGGGCGGCGTTCGCGCTGCTGCTGGTGCCCGCGCGCGCCTTGGCGAGATCGCCCAGGGGGTCGCTCGACGGCGTGGCGTTGGCCTCGGCCGGCACGGGCGCGGGGCGTGCCGTGCGCGGCGGGGTGGCCGGGTCGCTGCCACGGGAACCCGGGGCAACCACCACTGGCACGGGCGCGGCCGGCGGGTTGAGAGGGCCGACGCTGGCCGGCTGCGTGGGCGTTGCTGGCGTCGCCGCGGCGGCGCGGGGCGGCGGCGCCGACTTGCCCGCGAGCGGCGCATTCGGATCCCAGTCGCGGTTCTTGCGCGCCTCGGCTTCGTCCTGCTCGGGGCCGCCGCGCTGCGTCTTGGTCATGAACGGGATCGGAACTTTGGTCACGTAGACCGCGATGCCGAGCGCCACGCCGAGCCCGAGCACCAGCCCGATGATCAAGCCGATGACGATGTTGCCGCTTTGTCTTTGTTTCATGGTGGAGGTCGAAATCACATCTTTCGCGGCGCGCTCACGCCGAGAACAGCGAGGCCATTGTGCAGCACCTGCGCAGTCGCCGCGACCAGCGCGAGGCGGGCCCGCTTCACCGGCTCGTCGTCGACCAGGATGCGCTCGGCGTCGTAATAGCTGTGGTAGCTGGCGGCCAGTTCGCGCAGGTAGAAGGTGACGTCGTGCGGTGCGAAATCCTTCGCCGCGGCGGTCAGCATGGCGGGGTATTTCGCGAGTTGCAGCAGCAGGGCCTGCGACGCCGGGCTTTGCAGCGGCGACAGGTCCACGTCCTTGAGCGTAGCCGCATCGCCGCCCCACGCTGCCAGCACCGAGCAGATCCGCGCATGGGCGTACTGCACGTAGTAGACGGGGTTGTCGTTGTTCTGCGCCAGCGCGAGGTCGATGTCGAAGGTGTATTCGGTGTCGGGCTTGCGGCTCAGCAGGAAGAAGCGAACCGCGTCGGTGCTGGTCCACTCGATCAGGTCGCGCAGCGTGACGTAGCTGCCCGCGCGCTTGCTGATCTTGACCTCTTCGCCGCCGCGCATCACGCGCACCATGGTGTGCAGCACGTAGTCGGGGTAGCCGGCGGGAATGCCGACGCCGGCCGCCTGCAGGCCGGCGCGCACGCGCGCGATCGTGCCGTGGTGGTCGGTGCCCTGGATGTTGACCACCTGGTGGAAACCACGCTCCCACTTGGCGATGTGGTATGCCACGTCGGGCACGAAGTAGGTGTAGGTGCCGTCGCCCTTGCGCATGACGCGGTCCTTGTCGTCGCCGTACTCGGTCGACTTGAGCCACAGCGCGCCGTCCTGCTCATAGGTCTTGCCGGCGTCGACGAGCTTCTGCACCGTCGCCTCGACCCGGCCGCTGGTGTAGAGGCTGGACTCGAGGTAGTAGTTGTCGAACTTCACCTGGAACGCCTTCAGGTCCAGGTCCTGCTCGTGGCGCAGGTAGGCAACGGCGAACTGGCGGATCGAATCGATATCGTCCACGTCGCCGCTGGCGGTGTACTCGCGATCGTCGGAGCGCACGGTCTTCTTCGCCTTGAAGTCCTCGGCGATGTCGGCGATGTATTCGCCGTTGTAGGCCTGCTCGGGCCATTCGGCGTCGCCGGGCTTGAGGCCCTTGGCGCGCAGCTGCGTGCTGGTGGCGAGCGTCTGGATCTGCACGCCGGCGTCGTTGTAATAGAACTCTCGCCAGACGCTGTCGCCTTGCGTGGCGAGCAGGTTGCAGATGGCGTCGCCGAGCGCGGCCTGGCGGCCATGGCCGACGTGCAGCGGACCGGTGGGGTTGGCGGAGACGAACTCGACCAGCACACGCTCGTCGCGGGCCGGCTGCTTGCCGAAATCCGCGCCCGCCTCCAGCACCTCGTGCACGACCTGCTGCTTGGCAGCGGTCTTGAGGCGGATGTTGAGGAAGCCGGGACCGGCGATCTCGACGGCTTCGACCCATCGGGTGAAGGCCGGCGTGGCCTGCAGGGCGGCACTGAGTTCTTCGGCCAGCTCGCGCGGCTTGCGCTGGAGCGGCTTGGCGAGCTGCATGGCCGCCGTGCTTGCGAAGTCGCCGTGGGCCGCCACCTTGGGCGACTCGAACGCGGCTTTGCTGCCGGCGCCGGGCGAGAGGGATTCGAGCGTGTTCGCGAGCGCCGCGAGCAGCTCCTGTTTGACCAATAGCATTCGCGAATTTTACCGGGGGCAAAACCTTCGCCAGTAACGATCATCAATGATCGTCATCCAACAGTGAACGACGACCGTTAGGATGGACAAGCCCCGGGGCGGGGAAGACCTGTCACAACCCTTCGTCAAGGAATTACTCCATCATGAAAAAGCTCCTTTCCCTGTTGGCTCTGGGTGCCTCCCTGTCGTTCGGTGCTGCACATGCGCAATCCACTTGTGACGCGCAGGCCGCGGAGAAGAAGCTGAATGGCGCCGCCAAGACCAGTTTCGTCACGAAGTGCGAAAAGGACGCCAAGGCTTCAGCGGCGCCCGCTTGCGCCGCGAAGGCGATCGACAAGAACGGCAAGCCGCTGGCGGGTGCCGCCAAGAACAGCTTCATGAAGAAGTGCGAAAGCGACGCGAAAGGCTAACTCGCCCATCGGGCCGAGCTGCGCTGACCACGGCGGCGACTCGCTACTTCAGAACGCCGAAGAGGTTGTTGTAGTCGTCGGTCCAGGGCTCCAGGCCCGCGATCTGCTCGATCTTCGAACTGGCCAGCCGAATGGCGCCGTTGGCGAGCCGGCCGGGCTCGCGAGCGACCAGCACCCAGTCGGTGTTCCGCAGCCCCTCGGCGCTCGGCTCGTCGTGCACCAGGGCGACGTGCAGGCCTTTTGCCAGCGCGATTTTCTCGACCACGGGCGCCAGCGCGAGGAAGCGGTTGGTGACGTGAAAGGCGACGATGCCTTCCGGACGCATGTGTCTCAGGTAGACATCCATCGCCTCGGAGGTAATGAGGTGGATCGGGACCGAATCGCCTGAGAACGCGTCAACCGCCAGCACGTCGAAGGCCTGAGGCGGTTCGCGCTCCAGCGCCAGGCGTGCGTCGCCGAGCACGCGCTCGATGCGAGCCGGACTGTCGGCAAGGAAGCTGAATTCGCTGTCGGCCAGATCGAATACTTCCGGATTGATTTCGTAGACGCGGTACACATCGCCGGGTCGGCCGTAGGTGGCGAGGGTGCCAGCGCCCAGTCCGATGAGCCCGATCCGTCGCGATCGGGCAGGCGCGGCCGCGATGGCCAGCCCGACACCGGAGCTCGGTCCGTAGTACGTGGTGGGTTCGCGCCGTCGCGCGGGTGCGAGGTACTGCTCTCCGTGCTTGACGGAGCCGTGGTACATCTGGCGCACGTGGTCTTTCGCTTCGCCGCGCAAAGTGTCGAGGGTGACCAGCGTGCCGTAGAAATTGCGCTGCATGCGGCGCGCACCCGTCGCGTCCCCTTCCACCTGCAAGGCGAGAAACCACGCGCAGGCGCCCGCCAGCGCGAGCGAGGCCGCCATGCCAACGCGTCGCTGTCGCCACAGGACGGCCGCGATCAGCGCGCACAGCGTGAGGCCCACGCCGAGTTCGTAGTACGCCGGCAGCACATGCGGCGCGACGAGCCCCACGCTCACGCCACCGAGCGCGCCGCCCAGCGACAGCATGAGGTAAAAGCGCGTGAGGTACGCGCTGCCCGGCCGCAGGCGCGACATCTCGCCATGCAGGAACATGCACAGCGCGAACAGGCCGACGACGTAGATCGGCAGTGCGGTCCGAAGGTTCGAGCCGAGGCTGTCCTGCAGCCCGAATGCGCACAACGCCAGCATCACAGCCGCCAGCGGCACGAAGACCGCACGGCGATACCAGCGGTCGCTCTCGAAAGTCAGCACGAAGCTCAACAGGTAGACCGAGAGCGGCAGCACCCACAGGAAAGGGATGGCCGCGACGTTCTGCGTGATGTGATTCGTGATGGCGAGTAGCAGCCACGAGCCAAGGGCCGGCAGGGCGAGCCACGTCAGGTAGTCGGCGATTCGAGGTTTCGCGGCAGGCATCCCCTCGACGCCCGGCTTGCGCGTGGCGGGGTGCGCACCGGCGGCCCAGTGCCGCGCCACGTACAGCGTCGTTCCGGCGCAGAGCACCACGAACACGCCGTACGCGATCGACCATCCCCAGGCTTGCTGCACCAGCGTGCTGCGGGGCTCGATCAGCACCGGATAGCTCAAAAGCGACGCGAGCGATGCGAAGTTGGAGAGCGAGAAGTAGCGGTACACCTGCGCACCCCAGGGCGTGCGCGCGACCCACGATTGCACCAGCGGCCCGGTGGTCGATAGGAGGAAATAGGGCAGGCCGATGGTCCCGAGCAGCAGCCCGAGGATCCAGAGCGTCGGGTCCTCCGCGCCGGTCGGCTTCCAGCGCGCGTTCGTCACGATCGGCAGGAAGGCCAGGCTCGCAAGCAGCAGCCCGACGTGCAACCTGGCCTGCGCCCGCGCGGCGAGGCGGCGCGTGATCCAGTCGGAATACGCATAGCCCGCCAGCAGCACGACCTGGAAGAAGACCATGCAGATCGACCACACCGCGGCCGAGCCGCCGAACCACGGCAGGATCTGCTTGGCGATCAGCGGCTGGACCAGGAAGAGCAGGAAGGCGCTCGTGAAGATCGTGCCGGCGAACAGCGCCTTGATGCTTGCCGGCCGCACGGGACGCTAGCTCCTGGCGCCGAAACCGCGCGCGAGAAAGACTGCCACCAGCGGAATCAGCGCGATCAAGTGCGCCTGGATCATCACCAGCTTGCGCGTCTTGCGGATCTCGGCCTCGGCCGGCAGCGAGCCGCTCGACCGCAGCGCCTTGCGCCAGCGGGAGTAGGTGAGCGTCGGAAAGATCGAGATCACGCCCACGATGATGAAGAGCGTGAGCTTCAGGTACAACAGCGGATTGGTCCAGTACCACGCCGTGCCCTTGATACCCCACCAGGTGCGCGCGACGCCGGTGGCGAGCACCGCGATCGCGGCGATGCCGTAGACCATGTCCACCTTGCCCAGCCGCTCGACCACCGCGGCGTTAAGCCACTCCACGCGGCACAGCGCGGCCTCGCTGGCGATGAAGACGACCATCGTGAGGATGGCCAGCAGGTGCAGGTAGGCAAGGATGGCTTCGAGCGTCATCGTGGAGGTTCCTTGGTTGTCGGGAGCGCAGCGATTGTGCCGCCCCAGAACTCGGGGCGTGCGTACTGCGCCTTCAGGAAATCGAGCCACAGTCGCACGCGCAACGGCAGGTGCTTGCGCTGGGGAAACACCGCATAGATGCCGTTCGGCGGCGCGGCGAATTCGTCCAGCAGCGGCACCAGCAGCCCGGCATCGATCTCGGCCTCCACCTCCCAGGTGCTGCGCCACGCGATGCCGTGGCCGGACAGGCACCAGTCGTGCAGCACCTGGCCATCGGAACAATCGAGCGGTCCGGTCGGCTTCAGGTGGATCACCTCGTGCTCGCCGTCGTCGGTCGGCACCCGAAAGGCCCAGCCGCGGGTCTGCGAGGCATCGCTCGACAGGCTGAGGCAGGCGAAGCGCGACAGCTCGCCCGGATGACGTGGGGCGCCGTGCCGGCGGATGAATCCAGGCGTCGCAACGCAGCGGCGCCGGTTGTCGGCAAGGCGCAGGCTCACCAGCGACGAATCGGGCAGGTCGCCGACGCGCACCGCGCAATCGAAACTCTCGCCGGCCATGTCGACCAGCCGGTCGCTGAGGTTCAATGAGATGGTGACTTCGGGATGCAGTTCGTGAAAGCGCGGCACCAGCGGCGCCACGTGCCGCCGGCCGAAGCCGGCCGGCGCGGTCACGCGCAAGTGACCGCTGGCCTTCACGCCGCCCGCGCTCACGCTGGCTTCCGCATTCGCCAACTCGACCAGCAGGCGCTGGCAGTCCTCCAGAAAGGCGCTGCCCTCGTGCGTGAGCGTGAGGCGGCGCGTGGTGCGCAGCAGGAGCTTGACGCCCAGCCGCTCTTCGAGCGCGTCCAGCCTCCGTCCGATGATCGCCGGCGCCACGCCCTCCGCCTTGGCCGCCGCCGTGAGGCTGCCGCGCGTGGCGATCGCGACGAAGGATTCGAGTTGCTTCAGGCGGTCCATGGCGGGCGATTATGCGTAGCGCATGCTGAAAACCCGGCCGGGCTGGCGACGCTGACGCGGCGCGCCTAAGCATTCCTACGGATGGCGGGCGGACTGCGATCGGCCTACAAGGCGTTTGTCAGGACTGTCCGGAGCACCATCGTGAACCCACTTGCCTCCAGCCGCGTCACCTGCATGCTTCCCGTGAAGGATCTCGCCCGCGCCCGCCGCTTCTATGAGGATTCGCTGGGCCTGGAGCCGCTCGGCGCCAAGCCGGACGGCAAGTTCATCTACCACTGTGGCGGCACCGAACTCGCGCTCTTCCCCAAGCCCGAAGGCACCAAGGCCGAACACACGGCACTGAGTTTTCGCGTGGAGCGCATCGATGAAGCGGTGAAGGCGCTGGAGCAGCGCGGCGTGCGCTTTGCCGACTACGACCTGCCGGGGCTCAAGACGGTCGAGCACGTGTGCGTGCTCGGCTCCGAGAAGGCGGCCTGGTTCGAGGACCCCGAGGGCAACATCCTCTGCTTGCACGAGGACATTTGAGCTCGCCCCCAGGCTCGCGCACTTCGTGTTTCTGGCCTTCCGGATTAGGTGCTGCAGGTGACGTCGTGCGACTTCAGCGCCGCGATCTGCGCGTCGGTATAGCCGACCTCCCTGAGCAGGGCGTCGGTGTGCTCGCCCAGCAGCGGGGGCTGCAGGCGGATGCCCGGGCGTTCGCCGCCGAGCGTGAAGGGCATCAACGGCACCTTCGATTCGCTGCCGTCGTTCATGCGGATCGGCGCGAGCCCGCCGGTCGCGTTGAGGTGCGGGTCGTCGAACAGATCCTGCGGCTTGGTGATGGGGGCGAAGGGAAGTTCGTTCTTCTCGAACACCGCGCTCAACTCCGCCGCGCTGTGCTCCGCCAGGTGCGAGCGCAGGATCGGCATCATCCATTCGCGCGCGAGCACGCGGTCGTTGTTGGTCTTCAGGCGCGGATCGGCCAGCATCTCTTCCAGGCCGAAGGCCTTGCAGAAGATGCTCCACTGCTTGTCGCTGACCGCCGCCAGGAATATCTGCTCGCCGTCCTTGACGGTGAACACGTCGTACACGCCCCAGGCCGAGATGCGGCTGGGCATCGGGTCGGCGGCCTTGCCGGTGGCGGCGAACTGCATCATGTGCTGGGCCACGAGGAAGATGTTGTTCTCGAACAGCGCCGACTGCACCTCGCACCCCTTGCCGGTGAGTTCGCGCTGGCGCAGCGCCGCCATCGCACCGATCGCGCCGAACATGCCGCCCATGATGTCGTTGACGCTGGTTCCCGCACGCAGCGGATCGCCGGCGCGGCCGGTCATGTAGGCGAGGCCGCCCATCATCTGCACCACTTCGTCGAGCGCGGTGCGGTGGTCGTAGGGGCCGGGGAGGAAGCCCTTGTGGCTCACGTAGATGAGGCGAGGGTTGAGCTTCTGCAGGCTGTCGTAGTCCAGCCCCAGCTTCTTCATCGTGCCGGGCTTGAAGTTCTCGCTCACGATGTCGGCGGTGGCGATCAGGCGCAGCGCGGCTTCGACGCCCTCGGGCTTCTTGAGGTCGAGCGCGATGCTCTTCTTGTTGCGGTTGAAGGTCGGGAAGAAGCCGGCGCCGGAGCCCAGCAGGCGCCGCGTGTTGTCGCCCTCGATGGGCTCGACCTTGATGACCTCGGCACCCAGGTCAGCGAGCAGCATGCCGCAGGTGGGCCCCATGACCATGTGGGTGAATTCGACGACGCGGATGCCCGCGTAAGGCAGTGGTGTGGACTCAGACATGAGCGCCCCCCTGGAAACCCTGGACGAAGCCCTTGGGCAGGCCGGCCTCGGGCGTCATGCCGTAGACCGGTTCGCCCGGCAGGCCGGCGATGAGCGGCGCGCGGGCCGCAATGAGCTGGTCGATGTCGATGCCGGTGCGCACGCCCATGGCCTCGAACATGAAGACGAGGTCCTCGGTGACGACGTTGCCCGAGGCGCCGGGCGCATAGGGGCAACCGCCCAGGCCGCCGAGCGACGAGTCGAAGGTGCGCACGCCTTCCTCGTAGGCCGCGAGGCAGTTGGCCAGCCCGAGCCCGCGTGTGTTGTGCATGTGGGCCGCGCCGGCCTTGTCGCCGAGTTCGGCGCGCAGGCGCTTGAAGAGGCGCCGGACCTGCGCCGGGTTTGCGTAACCCACCGTATCGGACAGGCCCGACTCGTCGGCGCCGGCCGCCACGCATTGCGCCGCCAGCCAGATGACCTCGTCCTCCGGCACCTCGCCCTGCAGCGTGCAGCCGAAGGCGGTGGAGATGCCCGCTTCAAGCCGGACCTGCGGCGCGATGTCGCGGCGCAGCTCGGAGATCGCGCGGACCTCCTCGACCATCTCCTCGCGCGTCTTGCGCACATTGGCGAGCGAATGGGCCGCGCTGGCCGAGACCGGCATCGTCAGCTTGTGCACGCCGGCCGCGAGCGCGGCTTCGGCGCCCTTGCGGTTGGGCACGAGCGCCATCACGGTCAGGCCGGGCAGCGTGACGGCGTGGCGCACCACCTCGGCGGCGTCGGCCATCTGCGGCAGCAGCCGCGCAGGCACGAAAGAGGCCACCTCGATCTCGCGGATTCCGGCCTTGTAGAGCGCGTCGATCCAGCGCAGCTTGTCGGCCGTCGGCATGGTGGACTTGACGGACTGCAGGCCGTCGCGTGGGCCGACCTCGCTGATGAGGACATCGGGGACAGTCATCGGGATTCGTCTCCTGGAGCGGTGGTGTTTGACAGTTCTATCTTGTAGAACTATATTCCGTTAAACAGAATTAAACCGGTGATCGCACGTCCTGTCAAGGCCATCCCATGCCACGCAAAGCCCAAACCGAATCGGTATCCGACCTGAACGCAGCGCCCGGCGGCGCCGCGGCGGTCGATCGTGCGCTCAGTCTGCTCTCGGCGTTCCGGCCCGGCGACGACGCACTCACGCTCGCGCAGTTTGCCGAGCGCACGCAGCTCTACAAGAGCACGGTGCTGCGCCTGCTCGCCTCGCTGGAACATGCGCGCCTGATCCGCCGGCAGGTGGATGGCCGCTACGCGCTCGGGACGGAAATCGCGCGCCTGCACGCGCTGTATGCGGCGTCCTTCTCGCTGGACGACGTGGTGCTGCCGGTGCTGCGCGAGCTCGTGGCGGCCACCGGCGAAAGCGCCGCGTACCACGTGCGCCTGCAGCAAGGCGCAGGCTGGGCACGGCTGTGCCTCTACCGCATCGACTCGCCGCACGTGGTGCGCGACCACGTCCGCGCGGGCGATCTGCTGCCCTCGGATCGCGGCGCCGGCGCGCGCATCCTGATCGCCTTCGGGCCGGAAGGCGAGCAGCCGCGCGGCGCGAAGGAGCGCGAGTTCTACGAATCGATCCGCGCGCAGGGCTATTGCGCCCTGGTCGGCGACCGCACGGCCGAGTTGGCCGGCATCTCGGCCCCGGTGTTCCATGCCGACGGCCGCTTGGCCGCGGCGGTCACGCTGACGATGCCGACCCACCGCTACGACGAGCGCTATATCGAGCCCGTACGAGCGGCCGCGCACCAACTGAGCGGCAAGGTCTAGTTGGCCCTCGGCCTCTATTCAGCCTTGAACCCGGACGCCTTGATCGGCATCTCCCAGCGTTTGAGGTGCGCCGCCTGGATGGCCGCCAGTTCGGCCGGTCCGGAATGTGCGGGCACCAGGCCCAGTGCGTAGATCTTTTCCTGAACGTCCGGGGCGCGAAGCGCGCTGGCAACGGCGCGATCGATGCGCTGCGCCATGTCCGGCGCCATGCCGGGCGGGCCGTAGAGCCCGAAGAAGGCGTCGGCCGTCACGTCGATGCCGATTTCCTTGAGCGTGGGTACATCCGGCAGCGCCCTGCTGCGCTGCTCGCCAGTCACGGCCAGGATGCGCACCTTGCCGGCGCGATGGTGCTCGATGGTCTCCGACGCCGTGTCGACCATCAGCGGCACCTGGCCGCCGATGAGGTCCTGGGCGGCAGGCGCGCCGCCGCGATAGGCCACATGGGTCATCGGAACGCCCGAAGCCTGGGCGAGAAGCTGGCCGGCGAAATGCGGCACGGTCCCCGCGCCCGATGTGGCGTAGTTGGCCTTGCCCGGATTGGCCTTCATCCAGGCCAGCACGGTCTTGAGATCGCCCGCTGGAGCGCCCGGTCCGGCGGTCACGGCGAAGTCGAAGGTGCTTGCCAGCGAGATCGGCGTGAAGTCCTTTGTCGTGTCGTAGCCGAGGTTCTGGTAGAGCCACGGGTGGATCACCAGCGCGCCGCTTGGCGAGAAGAGCAAGGTGTTGCCATCCGGCGCGGCACGCTTGACTTCGGCCAGCGCCAGGCGGCCCGCCGCGCCCGGCTTGTTGTCGATGATGACGTTCTGCCCCAGGGAGACGCGCATCTTCTCCGCCAGCAGGCGCGCCACCACGTCGGCCGAACCGCCCGGCGGAAAGCCGACGAGGATTCGGGTCGTGTGGTCCTGGGCGAGCGCGAAAGGCGCGGCGAACGTGGTTGCAACGGCAGCCGCAACGGGTATGGCAGCGACGCGCGCTGCGAAATCACGACGTTTCATGCGGTGGGTCTCCTCGGGGTTGTTGTTCTGTGCGCGGGTCGATCAACGGGCGCCGATCGCGTCGCGCAGCGCGGCGAGCACTGCACGGTTCTGTTCCGGCAAGCCAATGGTGATGCGCAGCCACTGCGGCACGCCGTAGCCGTCGAGCGTCGAAACGGCGATGCCGGCCGCCATCAGCCGCGAGCAGATCGCCTGGCCGTCGCCGACCTGCACCATCAGGAAGTTGCCGGATGACGGGAGGGTCTGCAGGCCAAGTTCGGCCAGGCCTGCCGCGAGTTGCGCGCGACCGTCCATGTTGAGCTGATAGCTGCGCGCCAGGAATGCTTCGTCGGCGAGCGCGGCTAGCGCTGCAGCCTGGGCCGGACTGCTCACGTTGAAACGGGGCCGCTGCGCGTTCATCCGCGAAGCCAACGCCGATTGAGAGACGCCGTAGCCGATGCGCATCCCGGCCAGGCCGTAGGCCTTGGAGAAGGTGCGCGCCACGATCAGGTTGGGAAAGCGCCGCACCCATTCGATGCTGCCGTAGCGCTGCGCGGGCGCGAGGTACTCGGTGTAGGCCTCGTCGAGCAACACCGTGACGTGCGTCGGCACCGCCTGCAGGAAGTCGAGCAGCGGGCCCGCTTCGAGAAAGGTACCCGTCGGATTGTTCGGGTTGGCCACGAAGACCAGCCGCGTGTCTTCGCCGATCGCGGCCCGCATCGCTTGGAGGTCATGTCCGAAATCACGCGCCGGCACGACCGTGCTCTTCGCATGGGCGTGCGCGGCCGCCTGTGCATAGACGACGAAGCCGTACTGCGAATAGACAACGCCTTCGCCCGGCTTCAGGCTCACCTGCGCCGCAAGCTCGAGGATTTCACTGGAGCCGCAGCCCAGCGTCAGCCAGTCGAGCGGCACGTCGAGCCGCGCCGCCAGCGCGTTCTTGAGCGCCGTGCCGTTGCTGTCGGGGTAGTTGCCCGCGCCTTCGAGCGCTGCCGCCGCGGCGCGGCGCGCGGATTCGGGCATGCCGAGCGGGTTTTCGTTGGAGGCCAGGAGGATCATTGATTTCAACGTGATATTTAACAAGTTAAATATATCGAGGATGTTCGTGGCGCTTATCAGGGCGTACCCTTTGACGTTGAGGCTTCAGATTCTTCGATTACCCTCAATTTAGTCACTGATCATTCACAGTTTCGGCTCTTACTCGCCAGTCAGGTATCGAATAAAGTTCCCGGCTGCACCTCTCAAGGAGAAAAGAACCATGACCGCCCGCACCACTGTTCACGGCCTCCAGGTCGCCAACGAACTCCATCGCTTCATCGAAGACATCGTCCTGCCCGCCACCGGCGTTGCGAGTGACACCTTCTGGAAGGGCTTCGACGCCATCGTCAGCGAATTCGCGCCCAAGAACATCGCCCTGCTCGCCGAGCGCGACCGCCTGCAGGCCGAGATGGACAAGTGGCACAAGGCCCACCCCGGCCCGATCACCGACATGCCGGCCTACCGCGGCTTCCTGGAATCGATCGGCTACCTGCTGCCGCAACCGAAGGACGTGCAGACCACCACGGCCAACGTCGACGCCGAACTGGCGTTGCAGGCCGGTCCGCAACTGGTGGTGCCGATCCTGAACGCACGCTATGCACTCAACGCGGCGAACGCACGCTGGGGCTCGCTGTACGACGCCCTCTACGGCACCGACGCGATTCCCGAGACCGGCGGCGCCGAGAAGGGCAAGGGCTACAACCCGGCGCGCGGCGCCAAGGTGATCGGGTTCGCACGCAACGTGCTCGACCAGGCCGCGCCGCTGGAGAACGGCTCGCACAAGAACGCGACTGGCTACACGGTCGAACACGGCAAGCTGGTGATCGCGCTGCAGAGCAGCAGCACGGAACTCAAGGACCCGACGCAGTTCATCGGCTACCAGGGTGATGCGGCCGCGCCGAAGTCGGTGCTGATCAAGCACAACGGCATCCACGTCGACATCCAGATCGATCGCAGTACCGCCATCGGCAAGAGCGATGCGGCGGGCATCAGCGACGTCGTGCTCGAATCGGCGCTCTCGACCATCCTCGACCTCGAAGACTCCGTGGCCGTGGTCGACGCCGAGGACAAGGTGCTCGCCTATTCGAACTGGCTCGGCATCCTGCAAGGCACTCTGACCGAGGAAGTCGCCAAGGGCGGCAAGACCTTCACGCGCGGCCTCAACCCGGACCGCGAATACACGGGCGCCGACGGCAAGCCGGTCAAGCTGCATGGCCGCTCGCTGATGTTCGTGCGCAATGTCGGCCACCTGATGACCAACCCGGCCATCCTGTACGCCGGCGGCAAGGAGATCCCCGAAGGGATCATGGACGCGGTGATCACGACGACCATCGCCACCATCGACCTGAAGCGCAAGGGCAACTCGCGCACGGGCAGCGTCTACATCGTCAAGCCGAAGATGCACGGCCCCGCCGAAGTGGGCTTCGCGAGCGCGCTGTTCGGCCGCATCGAGGAAATTCTCGGCCTGCCCGCCAACACCGTGAAGCTCGGCATCATGGACGAGGAGCGCCGCACCAGCGTGAACCTCAAGGCCTGCATCGCCGAGGCCGCCGCGCGCGTGGCCTTCATCAACACCGGCTTCCTCGACCGCACGGGCGACGAGATGCACACCGCCATGTACGCCGGCGCGATGCTGCGCAAGGGCGACATGAAGACCACGCCCTGGATCCAGGCCTACGAGAAGAACAACGTGCTGGTCGGCCTCTCGTGCGGCTTGCGTGGCAAGGCGCAGATCGGCAAGGGCATGTGGGCCATGCCCGACCTGATGGCCGCAATGCTCGAACAGAAGATCGGCCATCCCAAGGCCGGCGCGAACACCGCCTGGGTGCCATCGCCCACGGCTGCCACGCTGCATGCGTTGCACTACCACCAGGTGAGCGTGGCCGATGTGCAGAAGCAGTTGGAGAAGATCGACGCCAACGCCGAGCGCGACAACATCCTGAGCGACCTGCTCAAGGTGCCGGTCGCGCCGCACGTGAACTGGACCGACGCCGAGCGCCAGCAGGAACTCGACAACAACGTGCAGGGCATCCTGGGCTACGTCGTGCGCTGGATCGACCAGGGCGTCGGCTGCTCCAAGGTGCCGGACATCCACAACGTCGGCCTGATGGAAGACCGCGCGACCCTGCGCATCTCCAGCCAGCACATCGCCAACTGGCTGCTGCACGGCGTGGTGACGAAGGAGCAGGTCGATGCGACCTTCCAGCGCATGGCCGCGGTGGTGGACCAGCAGAACGCCGGCGATCCGCTCTACAAGAAGATGGCGGGCAACTTCGGCACCTCGGCTGCGTACAAGGCCGCGCTGGAGCTGGTGTTCAAGGGCGTCGAGCAGCCGAGCGGCTACACCGAGCCGCTGCTGCACGCATGGCGGTTGAAGGTGAAGGCGGGCGCCTGAGCCGCTGACTAGGACTGCGCGCGAGGCCGCGCGCGCTCCAGGATTCTGCCGACTTCGGCCGGATCCATCCCGTACATTTCCGCGAATTCGGCCACTGGACGGCCGCTGGCCTCGAAGGCGCGCAGCAACGCCTCGCGCCTCGCGGTCCGCGCGCCGACTTCTGCAAAGGCCTCGTCGAGCACGGCGCTCGATGCTTCGTCACCCGTGCGAACAGCCAGCACGTATTCCTCGCGCGTGAGACCAGAGGCCTCGATGGCCTCGACCAGACGGTCGCGCAGCTTGGGCCGAAGATCTTCGCTGCTGCGGGCCTGCCGCCGCTTGAAGACTTCGAGGATGGCGTGATGCACGTGCTCGGGCGCAACGGGTTCGACGGGCTGCCCGTTCAGGTCGTGGCGCTGCTCGCCGGCCGCCACGGCCTCGAGGTAGCGCGTGGAGCGGGCATGAAGCCCGAGTGCGATCTTGAGATCTTCCTTCTTGAACTCGTCCGGATGCAGGGCGAGCAGTTCCTGGTACACGCCGAGCTTCAGCGGCAGGAAGCGCGCACCGAACATCTTGGGATACAGCTCGAACAGCTTTTCGAGGGCGGGATGAACCTTGCGCGCACGCTGGGGCACCTTCGGGTTGGCGTTCTTCGGCTTGGCGTTCTGCCGCTCGCGGCCGCCTTTCTTGGCGGCCGCGGGTGCGGGGACGGTTTCGGGGGTCGGAGTCATCGAGATTTCTTGTCTGCGGAATCGGGGGCCCAACGGGCGAATGCGTTGCCCCGACTGTAATGCCGTGGCAAAGCCCCTTCCTCAGCCCCTCTGCGCCGCTTCAGCTTCGGCGCGCAGCCAGCGCACGAAGTCCTGGGCGTCAGGATTGCCTGCCGCACGGCGCGAGGTCTCGATGAAATAGCCGCGCCGCGACGCCGCGCCCTCGCTGAACGGCGCCACCAACTGCCCGGTCTGAACCAGCTCACGCAACAGCGGGAGACGACCGATCACCACACCCTGGCCGGCCACTGCCGCGGCGACAGCGTCGGCGTACTGCGTGAAGCGCATGGTGTTCTTCATCCGCAGGTCGGACAGCCCCATCACTTCGAGCCAAGGCTCCCAGTCGACCGTGGGCGCCTCGGCATGGTTGGGCATGTCGACAGTCAGCAGGGTCTGTTCCACCAGATCGCCTGGCACGTGCAAGGCGACAGCGATGCGCGGAGCGCACAGCGGCATGACGGACTCTTCGAACAGCGTCGCCCCGGTGCCGCGCGTGATCGGCACGAAGCGCACTGCCACGTCGATACGGCTGCGCTCCAAGTCCAGCACGTCGAGCGTCGCGGACACACGCACGTCGACCAGCGGGTGGTCGGCCGTGAAATGCGCGAGGCGGGGAATGAGCCACAGAGAGGCAAAGCCCGGCGTGGTGGTGATCGCGACCTGCCGCATGGCCGGCGCCGCCCGGAGCCGGGCGGTGGCGTCGCGCAGACGTTCCAGGCTCTCGACCACGGCGCGCTGCAGTACACGTCCGGCCTCGGTGAGCGCAAGTGCGCGATGGCGGCGCTCGAACAGCAGCACGCCGAGGCTGGCTTCGAGCTGCTGGATCTGCCGGCTCACCGCCGATTGGGTGAGAAACACCTCGGCGGCGGCTTGGGTGAAGCTCAGCGTCCGCGCGGCAGCCTCGAAGCTGCGCAACAGCTCCAACGGGGGTAGTTCGACCGCGGGCGCAGGGGTCTTCGCATTCTCTGGATGCATGCAACGAGTTCCGAATGACCGTATGACACGTAGGGCTCAGATCACTATATTCATTCTCATGACGAATGCCAAGGAGCCCGCGATGAACACCCGCCCGCAACGCCTGAGTCTGAGCCTGCCGAAGAAAGCCATCTTCACCCTGCCCGATGCCCATGACGTGGACATCGAATGCCAGGCCGGCAGCCTGTGGATCACGCTCGATCACGACCCGCGCGACATCATCCTCGAAGAGGGTGAGCGATTTCGCAGCGACGTGCACCGGCGCGCGCTGGTGGCAGCGCTGGAGCCCTCGTGCGTGCGTTTCACCGCCGAACGCCTCACGGTGGCGGCGGAGCGCGCACGGCCGGAACGCTCTGCGTCGCCCTGGCGACTGTGGCCCCACGGGATGACCCCGGCTTGACCCCAGGGCCCGGGCGTTGAACCATCAACGCTCGCGGCCATGGATGCACCTTTCGCGCCGGGCCCCCATTTCTCGGACGAAGGACATTCCATGGCAGAGGCATACATCGTGGCCACCGCGCGCACCGCCGGTGGCCGCCGCGGCGGCAAGCTCGCGGGCTGGCATCCGGTCGACCTGGCAGCGCAGGTCATCGACGCACTGGTTGAACGAAGCGGCATCGATCCCGCCGCAGTGGAGGACGTGATCCTCGGCTGCGTCAGCCAGGTCGGCGAACAGGCGACCAACGTTGCGCGCAATGCGGTGCTGGCGTCGAAGCTGCCCGAATCGGTGCCGGGCACTTCCGTCGACCGCCAGTGCGGTTCCTCCCAGCAGGCGCTGCATTTCGCGGCGCAGGCGGTGATGTCGGGCAGCATGGACGCAGTGATCGCGGCCGGCGTCGAGAGCATGACCCGCGTCCCCATGTTCACGCCCAACGCGCTGCCGGCCAAGGCCGGCCTCGGCATCTACATGAGTCCCGCGATGCAGCGGCGCTATCCCGGCGTGGAATTCAGCCAGTTCACCGGCGCCGAGATGATCGCGAAGAACTACGGCCTCTCGAAGGACGCGCTCGACCGCTATGCCTTCGAGAGCCACAGGCGCGCCATCGCCGCCAGCCGCGAAGGCGCGTTCAAGGACGAGATCGTGCCGGTAGAGATCCGACTGGCCGACGGTTCGGCCAGCGGCGAGATGCACACCGTCGACGAAGGCATTCGCTTCGACGCCACGCTCGAAGGCATCGCCGGCGTCAAGCTGATCGCCGAGGGCGGGCGCTGCACCGCCGCCACCGCCAGCCAGATCTGCGACGGCGCCAGCGGCGTTCTGGTCGTCAACGAGCGCGGCCTGAAGGCGCTGGGCGTGAAGCCGCTCGCGCGCATCCACCACATGAGCGTGATGGGACACGACCCGGTGATCATGCTGGAGGCGCCGATTCCGGCGACCGCACGCGCCCTCGCGAAAGCGGGCATGAGGATCGAGGACATCGACCTGTACGAAGTCAACGAAGCCTTCGCGCCGGTGCCGCTGGCCTGGCTGCAGACACTGGGCGCCGACGCCGCGCGGCTGAACGTGAACGGAGGCGCCATCGCGCTGGGGCATCCGCTGGGCGCCTCGGGCACCAAGCTGATGACCACGCTGGTGAATGCGCTCGGCCAGCGTGGCAAGCGCTACGGCCTGCAGACCATGTGCGAAGGCGGTGGCATGGCCAACGTCACCATCGTGGAAAGGCTTTGACATGAGCCCCGTCCTCTACGAACTGAACGACGGCATCGCGACGATCACGCTGAACCTGCCGGCCAAGCTCAATCCGATCGCGCTCGAACTGCAGACGGCACTGCGCGAGGCATTCGCGCGCGTGCGCCATGACCGCAGCGTGCGCGCCGTCGTGCTCACCGGCGCCGGCAAGGCCTTCTGCGTGGGCGCCGACCTCAGCGCGATGCGAGAACCCGTGGAGGGGAAAACGCTCGGCGACCAGACGGCCGACTGGATGCAGTCGATGAGCAACCCCCTGATCGAGGAACTGCGCGCGCTGCCAGTGCCGGTGGTCTGCGCGGTCAACGGCCCCGCGGCCGGCGCGGGCGTGGGCCTGGCGCTGGCGTGCGACATCGTCGTGGCTGCGCGCAGCGCGTATTTCTACCTGCCCTTCCTGCCCAAGCTGGGCATCGTGCCGGACCTCGGCTGCACCTGGTTCATCCCGCGTCGCGTCGGACCTGCGCGCTCCATGGGCATGGCCTTGCTCGACGAGAAGCTCGGCGCTGAAACGGCGGCGCAGTGGGGACTGATCTGGGCCTGCATCGACGACAAGTTGCTGCTGCTCGAAGCCTCGAAGATCGCGCAACGGCTGGCGCAGTTGCCGGTGCATGCAGTGATCGAGGCGCGCAAGGCCATCGAGCAGTCGGAGCGCCACTCGCTGCCGGACCAGCTCCACTACGAGAGCGAGCGCCAGCGAGAGCTGATCGAACAACCGACCTTCGCGGAGGGCGTGATGGCCTTCCTGCAAAAACGCGCTCCCGTGTTTCCGAAACGCTCATGACCATGATTGAACGCACCCTTTTCACGCCCGACCACGAGGCCTTCCGCGACAGCTTCCGCCGCTTCATGGACAAGGAGATCGCACCCTTCCACGACGCGTGGGAAGAGCAGGGCTACGTCGACCGCAAGGTCTGGGACAAGGCCGGCGAGAACGGCTTTCTCTGCATGGCTCTGCCCGAGGAATACGGCGGCGCGGGCGCCGACCTGCTTTATTCGGTGATCCAGTTCGAGGAACTCTGGGTCCGCGGCTTCACGGGGATCGGCTACGCGCTGCACAGCGAGATCGTGGCGCCGTACATCCTGCGCTACGGCACGGAAGAACAGAAGAAGCACTATCTGCCGAAGCTCGCTAGCGGCGAGATGATCGGCGCCATCGCGATGAGCGAGCCTGCCGCCGGCAGCGACCTGCAAGGCGTGCGCACGACCGCACTGAAGCAGCCGGACGGCAGCTACCTGATGAACGGCAGCAAGACCTTCATCACCAACGGCTGGCACGCCGATCTGGTGATCGTGGTTGCCAAGACCGACCCGGCCGGCGGCGCCAAGGGCACCAGCCTGTTCCTGGTAGAGCGCGGCATGCCGGGCTTCGAGAAAGGCAAGCGCCTGAAGAAACTTGGCCTGAAGGCGCAGGACACATCGGAGTTGTTCTTCAACGATGTCCGGCTGCCGGCCGATGCGCTGCTCGGCGGCGCGGCGCAGGAAAACCGCGGCTTCGTCTGCCTGATGGAACAGTTGCCGTGGGAACGGTTGCAGATCGCGATCAGCGCGGTCGCGGCGTCCCAGGCCGCCATCGACCAGACGGTGGCCTACGTGAAGGACCGCAAGGTCTTCGGCCAGCCCGTGGGCGCCTACCAGAACACGCGCTACACGCTGGCCGAGTTGCAGACCGAGGTTCAGGTGGCGCAGGTCTTCGTCGACAAGTGCATCGAACTGCTGATGCGGGAGAAGCTCGACACTGCGACCGCCAGCATGGCCAAGTACTGGACCACGGATCTGCAGTGCAAGGTGATGGATGAATGCGTGCAACTGCATGGCGGCTACGGCTTCATGTGGGAGTACCCGATCACGCGCGCCTATGCCGACGCGCGGGTGCAGCGCATCTACGGCGGCACGAACGAGATCATGAAAGAGGTGATCACGCGTTCGATGGGCCTGCCCGGACGCTGAAGCCTGGGCACTGGCATCCGACGGAGGGCTGCGGGACAATGCCGCATGCCCATCCTCAACGCCTTCTACGCCCAGTCCGGCGGCGTCACCTCCGTGATCAACGCCTCGGCCTGCGGCGTGATCGAGACGGCGCGCCAGCATCCCGATCGCGTCGGCAACGTGTACGCCGGCCGCAACGGCATCATCGGCGCGCTGACCGAGGAGCTGATCGACACCGGCCGCGAATCGGCCGAGGCGATCGCGGCCCTGCGCTCCACGCCCTCGGGTGCCTTCGGGTCGTGCCGCTACAAACTCAAGTCGCTCGAGAAGAACCGGCGCGAGTACGAGCGCCTGATCGAGGTCTTCAAGGCGCACGGCATCGGCTATTTCTTCTACAACGGCGGCGGCGATTCGGCAGACACCTGCTTCAAGGTAAGCCAGTTGTCGCAATCGCTGGGCTATCCGCTGCAGGCGATCCACGTGCCGAAGACCATCGACAACGACCTGCCGCTGACCGACTGCTGCCCCGGCTTCGGCTCGGTCGCGAAGTACGTGGCGGTGTCCACGCTCGAAGCCTCGCTGGACGTGCGCTCCATGGCGGCTACGTCGACCAAGGTGTTCGTGATCGAGGTGATGGGGCGCCATGCGGGCTGGATCGCTGCTGCCGGCGGGCTCGTGGCGGACCACGGCATTCCGGTCGTGATCCTGTTCCCGGAGATTCCCTTCGACCAGCCGGCCTTTCTCGCGCGAGTCGACGCGTTCGTGAAGTACCACGGCTACTGCACCGTGGTGGTGTCCGAAGGCTGCCATCACCCGGACGGCACCTTCCTCGCGGAGCAGGGCACCAAGGACGCCTTCGGTCACGCCCAGCTCGGCGGTGCGGCACCGGTGGTGGCGCAAATGGTCAAGGAGGCGCTGGGTTACAAGTTTCATTGGGCGGTGGCCGATTACCTCCAGCGTTCGGCGCGGCACATCGCATCGGCCACCGATGTGCGCCAGGCTTATGAACTCGGGCAACGCGCAGTCGAGCTCGCGCTCGAAGGCCGCAACTCGGTGATGCCGACAATCGACCGGACCTCCGACGAGCCCTATGCGTACAGCATCGGCACGGCGCCGCTCGATGCGGTGGCCAACGCCGAGAAGTTCATGCCGCGCGATTTCATTTCGGAGGATGGCTACGGCATCACGGACAAGTGCCGGCGCTATCTGCTGCCGCTGATCCAGGGCGAGGACTATCCGGCCTACCGCGACGGCCTGCCGGTCTACGTCACGCTGCAAAACATCGCGGTCGACAAGAAGCTGCCGGCCTTCGAGGTCAAGTGATGCGCGAAGTTGCAGGGCCTGATCCGTCCCGCTGCCCCCTGTGCGGCGAAACGAATCGCTGCGCGATGGAACTCGCGCGCGAGACCGGCCAGGCGCAGCCGCCGTGCTGGTGCATGGAAGCCGACTTCAGCGCCGATCTGCTCGCGCGGGTGCCTGCCGAGAAGCGCCGCCTCGCCTGCATCTGCGCGCGATGCGCCGCGCTGGCGGTGGTTCAGGACTGAGAAGCCGGCGCCTGGACGGTATCCGGCGCATCCGCAGCCGGCTCAGCAACCGGTTCGGCCGGCGCAGCCAGGTCGTTGTGCGACACCATCGCCGGCAGCCCGCCGCGCGCCCGCTGCTCGGTGATCACCTCGTGGATGAACTGCAGCTTGCCGACGGCAGCGCGCGGCAGGACGAAGGGGTAGTAGTCCGGCTGCCCCATGCTGCGCGACAACTCGTTGAGCACGTTGGTGAGCCGCACCCAGCCGTTCAGGAAATCGAGGAATTTCCCCGCGTTGGGGTCTTCGGGCTGCCAGAGATCGGCCAGCTCGAAGAGATCGCTCGTGAGTTCGACGTTCTGCGCGTCGACCCCGAAGCTCATCGCCGTATCGGCCGTATCGGCCATGTGCAGGTAGTGCGCCCAGGTCTCGGCCCAGTCTTCCCAGGGGTGCGAACTGGCGTAGCTGGTCACGAAGCGGTTGGCCCAGTCCGGCGCAGGGCCGTTGTCGTAGTGGTTGCGCAGCGCCGTGGCGTAGTCGGCCCGCTCGTCGCCGAAAAGCTCGCGGAAGCTGTCGATCCACGGCGTCGGGAGGACCAGCAGGTCCCAGTAGTAGTGGCCGATCTCGTGTCGAAAGTGGCCGAGCAGCGTGCGATAGGGCTCGCGCATCTCCGCGCGGATGCGCTCGCGCACGGCGTCTTCGGCCTCCTCGGCGTTGAGCGTGATCACGCCCATTTCGTGGCCGGTCATCACGTGCGGGCCACCGGGCATGTGGCTCAGGAAGTCGAAGGCCAGGCCGTGGACCGGATCGCTCAGGCGCGTCACCACCGGCAGGCCGAGGGCGAACAGCTGGGAGATCAGCCGCCGCTTCGCCAGTTCGAGGTTG
Organism: Variovorax sp. J22R115; assembly: GCF_030317005.1. NCBI lineage: Bacteria > Pseudomonadati > Pseudomonadota > Betaproteobacteria > Burkholderiales > Comamonadaceae > Variovorax > Variovorax sp. J22R115. The sequence goes on from NZ_JASZYM010000010.1 coordinate 132,530, forward strand.
CGCCACAGGTCGCCGTTGCTTGCGACGGAGAGGTCCGGGATGGTGCGCGTCACGCTGCATGAAATGCAGAGGCCGGGCACCAGGCCGTCGGTGTTGAAGCCGGGGTCGTCGCCTTCGCGCGGCGCGGGAACCATCCAGTTGCAGGCCGCCTCGGTCATCAGGTTGGCGCAGCGCCGGTACGCCTTGCCGTGGGTATCCCCGAACACGGTAAACGCGTCCGGCTCGGCGCCTTCGTGCGTGGCCGGCGCGAGCGGAACCACGCCCAGGCTTTCGACGACGTAGCCCAGTGGCGTCTGGCAGGCGAGGCACTGGCTGTTGCGCAGGAACACGGGGCGGCCGCACTGGCACTGGTAGGCGCGACTGACGCTGGGCGCCTGGAGCTCCGCAGCCAGGGACGGCGCGGGTTCGGCGGAGAAGGCGAGGTCTTCGTTGTTGTCGTTCTCGGGTTCCATGGCGGCAGATCTCTTGTCAAAGTCGGGACGACGCGAACTCATTGTGGACGCGAGCGACATGCCGATGCGGTGCTCAAACGCCCGTATCCTTGTAGGACGGCCCGAGCCGGTTCCGCCCCATGAACAATCCTCCCGTGCAATCCCTCAGCAGCCGCTATGGCGAGCGCTACCGCTGGCTTCTGCTGTTTTCCGTGATGGTGGGCGTGATGGCCTCGATCATGTCATCGACCATCGTCAACGTCGCGATACCCGGCATGAGTCACCACTTCGCGCTGGGGCAGGAGCGGGCGCAGTGGGTGAGCTCGGGCTTCATGGTCGCGATGACCGTGTCGATGCTCACCACGCCCTGGCTGCTGTCGCGCTACGGCTACCGGCGCACTTACATCGGCACGATGGTGCTGCTGCTGGTGGGCGGTCTGATGGGCGGACTGGCGAACAACTTCTCGCTGGTGCTGATCGCGCGGGTGGCCGAAGGGCTCGCGGCGGGCGTCGTGCAGCCGATCCCGGCCATCATCATCCTGCGCGCCTTCGAGCCGCACGAGCAGGGCCGCGCCAGCGGGATCTTCGGCATGGGGGTCGTGCTGGCGCCGGCCATCGGTCCGAGCATCGGCGGGGTGCTGGTCGACCTGTTCGGCTGGCGCTCGATCTTCTTCATGGTGGTGCCGTTCTGCCTGAGCTCGATCTGGCTGGCCTTCAAGTTCGTGCCGACCACCGCGCCGGGCGGCGTGGTGGCCGCCCGCAGCGGTGGGCTGGACTGGCGCGGGCTGACGCTCGGCACGGTCGGCACGTTGTGTCTTCTCAACGGGCTGGTGGAACTGCGCGGCGATTCGCCATGGCAGGCTGTCGCGCTGCTGGCTGCGGCGGCCATCGCGTTCGCCGCCTTCATCGCGTGGCAGAAGCGTCTCGCGACGACGGGCGGCCTGCCGCTGATGAACCTGGCGCTGTTCAAGTACCGGCAGTTCGCGATGGGCAGCGTGGTGGCCTTCATCTACGGCACGGCGCTGTTCGGCTCGACCTACCTGCTGCCGGTCTACATGCAGGTCGGGCTGCATCTGTCGGCCTCGCACGTCGGCACGATCCTGTTGCCGGCGGGCATCGTGCTGGCGTTGACGATCGCGGGCGTCGGGCGGCTGGCCGACAAGCATCCGACCTACCTGCTGGTCTGCACCGGCCTAGGGCTGCTGGCGGCCTCCTTCGCGCTGATGATGGTGCTGCGCATCGACAGTGCCCTCTGGCTGCTGGTGGTGTTCGCAATCGTGGGGCGGGTGGGGCTGGGCTTCATCCTGCCCTCGCTCAATCTGGGCTCGATGCGGCCGCTGGCCAAGCCGCTGATTCCGCAAGGCGCGAGCGCCATCAATTTCCTGCGCATGCTTGGCGGCGCCGCCGGGGTGAGCCTCTGCGCGATCGTGCTCGAATGGCGCTTGGCGGCGCACGGGGACTCGCTGGCCAACGTGGCCACCAGCCCTGCACGGATCGCCGCCTTCGACGAGGTGTTCGCCATGCTGGCAGCCCTGTGCGCTCTGGCCATCTGCGCGGCATGGCAACTGCGGGAGAAGGCCCCGAACAACCGTGACGCCCCCCCGTCGATTAACCTCGACCCAAATTGAACACCATCCCATTCACCGGCCGCGCAAGGCGCGCCGCCCCCGCAGGCTCCCGCGGAACCGGCTCCGCCGGGCCGCCGGGAGCGCCCCCTGCAAGGGGGTGGAGAGCGACACGAAGTGCGCGAGCCTGGGGGTAAGCCTATGTGCCAGCTTCTGGGAATGAATTGCAACACGCCGACCGACGTGACCTTCAGCTTCACGGGGTTCGCGCAGCGGGGCGGTCGCACAGACCACCATGCCGACGGCTGGGGCATCGCCTTCTTCGAGGACCGCGGCCTGCGGCATTTCGTCGACCACCAGCCGGCGTGCGAGTCACCGGTGGCGGAACTGATCCGGCGCTATCCGATCCAGAGCCGCAACGTCATCGCGCACATCCGCAAGGCGACGCAGGGCGCGATCAACCTGCAGAACTGCCATCCCTTCGTGCGCGAGCTGTGGGGCCGCTACTGGGTGTTCGCGCACAACGGCGACCTCAAGGACTTCCGGCCGCGCCTCCACGGCAACTTCCATCCGGTAGGCAGCACCGACAGCGAACACGCCTTCTGCTGGATCATGCAGGAGCTGGCCAAGTCCCACGCGGACGTGCCGAGCGTCGATGAACTCACGCTCACGCTGCGCGAGCTGGCACCCCGTCTGGCTGCGCAGGGCACCTTCAATTTCATGCTGTCGAACGGGCAGGCCTTGTGGGCGCACGCATCGACGCATCTCTGGTACGTGGAGCGCAAGCATCCCTTCGTGACGGCCGAGCTGTCCGACGAGGACCTCAGCATCGACTTCGCTCAGCACACCACGCCGAACGATCGGGTCGCCGTGGTGGTGACGGCGCCACTGACCACGAACGAGACCTGGACAGCCTTCGCGCCGCAGGAGCTGGCGGTGTTCGTGGACGGGCGGCGCAACGGCTGAGCCCCCGCCAGCCTCGCCACAGGGGCGCTGTTTGACTTGAAAACAACGCGGCGGACTCTTTTCGAGCGCTTGAGAACCTTCGCCTGCATGCGGACGAAGATAATAACCATTCTCATTCCCGTTCAAAAAAAGAGCCTCCCATGCGTTCAGTCCGCTTTCCCCTTCGCCCCGTCACCCTCGCCACCGCCCTCGCGCTGCAGGCCCTGATCGCGACGGCGCAAACGACACCGGCCGCACCCGCCGAAGCGGGCGGCGGCACCTTGTCCACCGTGACGGTCGAAGCCAGCGCGGACGCGTCCGCAGCCGGCCTGACGAAGCCCTTCGCGGGCGGACAAGTGGCGCGCGGCGGGCGAATCGGGATTCTGGGCACGCTCGACAACATGGATTCGCCCTTCAGCGCGACGACCTACACCAACGAACTGATCCAGAACCAGCAGGCCCGCAGCGTGGGCGACGTGCTGCTCAACGACCCCTCCGTGCGCGTGGCGCGCGGTTTCGGCAACTTCCAGGAGACGTACTTCATCCGCGGCTTCCTGCTGGGTTCCGACAGCATTGCGTACAACGGCATCTACAGCCTGCTGCCGCGCCAATACATCTCGTCTGAACTGTTCGAGCGAGTGGAAGTGCTTCGCGGCCCCAGTGCTTTCCTGAACGGCTCGGCCCCAGGAGGCGACGGCATCGGCGGCTCGGTCAACCTGCTGCCCAAGCGCGCCGGCAACGAACCCCTCACGCAACTCACGCTCGGAGGCTCCACCGGCTCGCAGTTCTACGGTGCGGCCGACATCGCGCGCCGGTTCGGACCTGACGACAGCGTAGGCATCCGCGTCAACGCGGCCCGTCGGGACGGCGGCACGGGCGTCGACCACGAAAACGTGGAACTCGACGTGGCATCCGTCGGACTCGACTGGCGCAGCCGGAACGCCCGGCTCTCGGCCGACATCGGCTACCAAGACCATCGCCTGAGCCAGACGCGCACCAACGTCGCGCTGGCGAGCAACCTCGTCCTGGTGCCATCGGCGCCGGATGCCAAGACCAACTGGGCGCAGCCCTGGACCTATTCGAACGAACGCGACACCTTCGGCACCGTGCGGGGCGAGTACGACTTCAGCGACAACGTCACCGGCTGGTTCGCCGCTGGCGCGCGCAGCGGCAGCGAAGCCAATTCGCTCGCCAACATCACGGTGGACAACGCACTCACCGGCGCCGGCACCACGTACCGGTTCGACAACACGGCGGATGAGGACGTGAAGGCCGCGCAGGTGGGCGTGCGCGGCACGGTCAGGACGGGCTCGGTCAAGCACACGCTGGTGGCCGGCTACGACTACTTCAATTCGGAGCGCAAGAACGCCTATCGCTTCGACTTCCTCAATACCCAGGCCACGAATCTCTACAACCCCGTCTATTCGCCGCTGCCCGCGTTCGGCCCCTTCGCATTCGGCGGCAACGACCTGGCCAACCCGGCGCTCACGCAGGAGAAGCGGCTGACGAGCTACGTCGTCGGCGACACCATGGGCTTCATGGACGACACCTTGCTGTTCACGCTGGGAGCACGTCGCCAGACCCTCAGGATCGACAACTTCGCCTACGACACCGGCGTGCGCTCGGGCGGCAACGACGAGAGCCATACCAGCCCCGCCGCGGGCCTCGTCTTCAAGGTCACCAAGGAAGTGTCCGCCTACGGGAACTACGTCGAGAACCTCGCCCCGGGCGAAACCGCGCCCGCGCAGGTCGGCGGACTTCCGGTGGTCAACGTGGGCGAGACGCTGCAGCCCTATGTCGCGCAACAGAAGGAGATCGGCGTCAAGTACGAAAGCGCCGGGCTCGGCGCCACGGCCGCCCTGTTCTCGATCGAGAAGCCGCGCGCCTTGCGCAATGCGGCCGGATTCTTCGTGGCGGAAGGCCAGGACCGCCACCAGGGTCTCGAACTCAATGTCTTCGGCGAACCGATCAAGGGCTTCCGTGTCCTGGGCGGGGTGACCTTCCTCAATGCCGAGCAACGAAACACCGGCAACATCGCGACCAACGGCAACAAGGTCATCGGCGTGCCGAACCAACAGGGCACCATCGGGGTGGAATGGGACGTGCCGGGCGTGCCGGGCCTCACGCTCGACGGCCGCGTCATCGCGACCGGCGCCAGCTACGCGGATGATCTGAACACCTTGCGCGTTCCCGGCTGGGGGCGCCTGGACATCGGCGCGCGCTACGTCACGGAAGTGTCGGGCAAGCTGCTGACGGTGCGAGGCCGCATCAACAACGTGGCGGATCGCAACTACTGGGCATCGGTGGGTGGCTATCCGGGCGCCGGCTACCTCGTGCTCGGCAACCCGCTCACCTTCACCCTGACGGCTTCCGTCGAGTTCTGAGATGCCGGCCGGCGGCGGGTCCGACCGGATCCGTCGTCAAGCCGGCTTCAGCAGCGCTTCCAGCGCATCGATGAACATGGCCGGCACGTCGAAGCCGGTCTGTTCCGTGATCTCCTGAAAGCAGGTCGGGCTGGTGACGTTGATTTCGGTCAGCGAGCCGCCGATCACGTCCAGCCCGATCAGCAGCAGCCCGCGCGCACTCAGCACCGAGCCAATGGCCTCGGCGATCTTGCGGTCCTGCTCGGTCAGCGGCTGGGCGACGCCCTTGCCGCCCGCCGCGAGATTGCCACGGACCTCCGTGCCTTGCGGGATGCGCGCGAGGCTGTAGGGCACCGGCTGGCCGCCGATCACCAGAACGCGCTTGTCGCCCTGCGAGATCTCCGGCACGAAGCGCTGCACCATGATCGTCTCAGCGCCGTTCTTGTTGAGCGTCTCGACGATCGAGCCGAGGTTCAGCGCATCGGCCTTCACGCGGAAGATGCCCATGCCGCCCATGCCGTCGAGCGGCTTCAGGATGATGTCCTGGTGCTCGGCGTGGAAGGCGCGCACGGCGGCCGCATCGCGCGTGACCAGCGTGGGCGTGGTGAACTCCGCAAACTCCATGATCGCGAGCTTCTCCGGATGGTCGCGCAGGGCCCGCGGCTTGTTCACCACGCGGGCGCCTTCGCGCTCGGCCTGCTCCAGCAGGTGCGTCGCGTAGATGTACTCGGCGTCGAAAGGCGGGTCCTTGCGCATCAGGACGACGTCGAACTCACGCAGAGGGCGCTCCAGGATCGCGGCTTCGCTGAACCAGACATCCGGATCACCCGTTAGCGTGATGGCGCGCGACCTGGCGGTGACCGGACGGCCGCGTTGCCAGCCCAGATCGCGAGGCTCGCACGCAGAGAGGGTGTGGCCGCGGCGCTGCGCCTCCCGCATCATCGAGAAGGTCGTGTCCTTGTAGATCTTGAAGTGCTCGAGCGGGTCGGCAACGAAGAGGATGTGCATTTCAGGAGGTCTTTCCCGCGGTCGGGGCGGAAATGTTGGAAGACTGGGAAGGCGCCGCTTCGTCAGCGGCCCGGTTGTCCAGCTTGATCTTGCAGGCAGCGGCGATGTCCTTGCCGGCGAAGGGTTTGCGGCCGAGTTGCTGGATGCCCAGCGCGACGGCGCCCGCCACCACGCCCCAGAAGGCAGAACCGATGCCCACGAGCGTGACGCCTGAGAGCGTGACGAGAAAAGTGATGAGCGCGGCCTCGCGGTGCGATTCATCGCGCACCGCTGCCGCGAGTCCGCTCCCGATGGTGCCTAGCAGCGCCAGACCGGCGATGGCGGCGACCAGCTCTTTCGGAAACGCCGTCAGCAGCCCGGTGACCGCGGCGCCGAACAGGCCGATCAACACGTAGATCGCGCCGCAGCTCACCGCCGCGGTGTAGCGCCGCGCGGGGTCTTCATGCGCCTCGCGGCCCATGCAGATGGCCGCGGTGATGGCGCTGAGGTTGAGCGCGAAGGCACCGAAGGGCGCGAAGACCAGCGTGAGGAGCCCGCTGATCGTGATGAGCTTGGACACCGGCAGGTCGTAGCCCGCGGCGCGGATGGCAGCCACGCCCGGCAGGTTCTGCGACGCCATGGTCACCACGAACAGCGGCAACGCGAGGCTGACGGTCGCCTGCCAGGTGAAGACGGGCATCGTGAACACCGGCATCGCCACGCTGAAGTGCACCGCACCCCAGGCGAGTTCGCCACGTGCCGCCACGAAGACGATGGCGACCAGCAGCGTGAGCGGGACGGCGTAGCGTGGCAGCAGCCGCTTGCCGAGCAGATAGGTGCCGAGCATCAGCAGCACCAGCGGTAGCGCCGTCTGCGCGGCAACGAACGCCTGCAGCCCGAAGCGAGCCAGCACGCCGGCCAGCAGCGCCGAGGCCAGGGCCATCGGAATCCTGTTCATCACACGTTCGAACCAGCCGGTCGCGCCCGCGAGGGTCATCAGCACCGCGCAGACGATGAACGCGCCGACCGCCTCGTTCATTCCGTAGCCCGCGCCGGCCACCGCGAGCACCGCCGCGCCCGGCGTGCTCCAGGCGATCATGACGGGCTTGCGCCACCACAGCGAGGGCAGCGCTGACGCCAGGCCCATGCCGAGACCCAGGGCCCACATCCACGAGGAAATCATCTCCGGCGTGGCGCCGAAGGCCTGCGCGGCCTGGAACACGATCGCCACCGAACTCGTGAAGCCCACGAGCACCGCGACGAAGCCCGCGGTGAGAGCCGAGAGGCTCAGATCCTTGAAAAAGCGCATGCCGACGATTGTGCCCCGAGGGTTGTCTCAGCCCAGGAACACCGCGGAACCGGCTACGCCGGGCCGTTGGTGTTGCCCCCGGCAGGGGGTGGGCGGCCACACGAAGTGGGCAAGCCTGGGGGCGAGCCTAAATTTCTATTTTTGAGCCCAGCTCCACCACGGCGTTGTTCGGCAGGTTCAGGAAGTCGGCAGCGCCGCTCGCGCTGTGATGCATCTGCGCAAAGAGCTTTTCGCGCCACGGCGCCATGCCGCTGCCGAGCGTGGGGATCACCACGTCACGCGACAGGAAGTAACTGGTCGTCATCACCTCGAGCTGGCATCCGCGCAGGCGGGCATGCTCCAGCGCGCGCGGCAGGTCGACGTCGTTCTTGAAGCCGTAGTGAACGATCACCTGCCAGCAATGGTGGCCGAGTGGCTCCATCTCGATGCGCTTGTCCATCGGAATCCAAGGCACCTCGTGGTTGCGCACGGTGACGAACAGATTCTGGTCGTGCATCACCTTGTTGTGCTTGAGGTTGTGCAGGAGCGCATTGGGCACCACGCCCGGCTCCGCGGTCATGAACACGGCGGTTCCGTCGACGCGCGCCGGCGGATTCACGAACACCGAGCCCAGGAAGTCCTTCAAGTCGATGGCCTCGGCCAGCTGCATCTCGCCCATGAGGCGCCGGCCTTCCTTCCAGGTCAGCATCAGCATGAAGATCGAGCCGCCGATCACCAGCGGGAACCAGCCGCCCTCGAACAGCTTGAGCAGGTTCGACGCGAAGAACAGGAAGTCGACCACGAAGAAGGCGCCGGTCGCGGCGACGCACAGGACCAGCGGGTACTTCCACGCGTAGCGGATCACGAAGAAAGTCAGCACGGTCGTGATCAGCATGTCGGTGGTCACGGCGATGCCGTAGGCCGCAGCCAGGTTGCTCGACGAGCGGAACATGACGACCGCGAGCACGATGGCGACGAACAGGCCCCAGTTGACGAAAGGCATGTAGATCTGGCCCGCCGTGCGCACGCTGGTGTGCTCGATGTTCAGGCGCGGCAGGTAGCCGAGCTGGATCACCTGCCGCGTGACGCTGAACGCGCCCGTGATGAGGGCCTGCGATGCGATCACCGTGGCGGCCGTGGCGAGGAACACCAAAGGCAGCAGCGCCCACTCCGGCGCCATCATGAAGAAGGGGTTCTGTACGGCCAGCGGGTTCTCCAGCAGCAGGGCGCCCTGCCCGAAGTAGTTGAGCGTCAGCGCCGGCATCACCACCGAAAACCAGGCGACGCGAATCGGGCGCTTGCCGAAGTGCCCGAGGTCGGCATAGAGCGCCTCGGCACCGGTCACGCACAGCACGATCGCGCCCAGGATGATGAAGCTGGTACCTGGGTTGTCCCACATGAAGCGCAGCGCGTAGTGCGGGCTGACCGCCTTCAGGATCTCGGGGTGATTCAGGATCTGCGACACGCCGAGCAGCGCAATCGCCGCGAACCACACGAGCGTGATCGGGCCGAAGAAGCGACCGATGCCCGCGGTGCCGCGCTTCTGCACCGCGAACAGGCAGAACAGCACGACCAGCGTGATGGGGATCACGTAGTGCCTGAACTGCGGCGACACCACCTCCAGGCCCTCGACTGCCGACAGCACCGAGATGGCCGGCGTGATGACGCCGTCACCGTAGAAGAGCGACGTGCCGAAGATGCCGATGACCAGCAGCCCCTGGCGCAGGCGAGGCTTGTCGACCACGGCCTGCGAGGCCAGGGCCAGCATCGCGACCAGGCCGCCTTCGCCCTCGTTGTCGGCCCGGAGCACGAGCACCACGTACTTGAGCGAGACGATCACCGTCAGCGTCCAGAAGAACATCGACAGGATGCCGTAGACGTTCTCGACGGTGAAGGGAACGTGACCGTGGCCGAACACCTCCTTGACGGAATAAAGCACGCTGGTGCCGATGTCGCCATAGACGACGCCGACGGCCGCGATGATCAACGCGAGGGAGGAGGATTTGGGGGCGGACACGAGGTCGATGCAAAGGGCTCTGTCGGACATGTTCGCCCGGGCGCGTCGCCGGCCTGAATGGCCGTCGCATCACTCCACCCTCAATTTTGCGGTTGCTATGGGGTCGCTATTTTGCCGCTGTCGCGAAGGCTCGCAAGGTGTAGCACGAAATCATTCATAGACTTCGGCATCGGGATCGGTCGCCTCGAGCTCGTAGCTGGCCGCCACCATCGCCAGCCGGCCGATCACACCGTACATATAGAAGCGGTTCGGGGCGCTGGCCCCGGGCTTCGCACCCGGTTGCGGTAAGTGCGCACTCTCCGAAAACGCCAGCGGCACGAAGCTCGCGCCCGGCAGATTGAGGTTCTCGTCCGGGTTGCGCTCGGCATGCACCCGGTAGAAGCCGCCTACCACGTAGCGATCCATCATGTAGACGACGGGCTCGGCGACGCCGTTGTGCACCCGCTCGTTGGTCAACACACCTTCCTGCACGATCAGGTCGTTCAGGTCCTGGCCGTCCTTGGCCCCGCCCTTGTTGCGCGACCGCTGGGCGAGCGCTTCAATTTCCTTGGCGTCGCGCACCGTCAGGACGCCCATGCCGTGGGCGCTGTTGTCGGCCTTGACGACGACGAATGGCTTCTCGTTGATGCCGTATTCCTTGTACTTGCGGCGCACCTTGGTGAGCAGCGCATCCACGTGGCTCGTGAGCACGTCTATGCCCTGGCCGCTCGTGAAGCTGATGTCGCCGGCCTTGGCGTACATCGGATTGATCAGCCAGGGATCGATGCCCAGCAGCTTGCCGAAGCGCTTGGAGACCTCTTCGTAGCTGTGGAAGTGGTTGCTCTTGCGGCGTACCGACCAGCCGGCATGCAGCGGCGGCAGCAGGTACTGCTCATGCAAGTCTTCGAGGATGCCGGGCGTTCCGGCCGAGAGGTCGCTGTTGAGCAGGATGGTGCAGGGGTCGAAGTGCTTGAGGCCGAGGCGCCGCTTGCTCCGCACCACCGGCTCCAGGCACACCGTCTCGCCATTCGGCAGCTCGATCTTCTTGGGCGACTTGATCGCCGGGTCGATGGAGCCCACACGCACGTTGAGCCCCGCCATGTGGAAGATGCGCACCAGTTGCGCAACGTTGGCCAGGTAGAAGGTATTGCGCGCGTGGTTCTCCGGAATCACCAGCAGATTGCGCGCCTCGGGACAGATCTTCTCGATCGCCGCCTGTGCAGCCTGCACTGCCAGCGGCAGCATCTCCTGCGTCAGGTTGTTCCAGCCGCCCGGGTAGAGATTGGTGTCGACCGGCGCCAGCTTGAAGCCGGCATTGCGGATGTCCGCCGAACTGTAGAACGGCGGTGTGTGTTCCATCCATTCGAGCCGGAACCAGCGCTCGATGGCCGGCGTGGAATCGAGGATGCGCTGCTCGAGTTCGTTGATGGGGCCGGTCAGGGCGGTAACGAGATGGGGGACCATGCGGCGGCCTTCTTGGATTGCAGCTTGAGCTAAGAGCGGAATTGTAGATTTGGGGCCGCATGCCCCGATGACAACCCGCAGCAACGCCGCGCATTCAATTTGGAAACACCGGGGTCAGGTTCTGACCTCACCTTGGCCGAGAACGACGTACTTGAGCGACGTCAGCCCCTCGATACCCACCGGCCCGCGCGCATGGAACTTGTCCGTGCTGATGCCGATTTCGGCACCGAGCCCGAATTCGAAGCCATCGGCAAAGCGGGTGCTGGCGTTGACCATCACGCTGGCGGAGTCGACTTCGCGCAGGAAGCGCTGCGCATTCATGTGGTCGCGCGTGACGATCGCATCGGTGTGGTGGCTCGAATAGCGGTTGATGTGCGCGATGGCTTCGTCCACCCCATCGACCACCTTGACGCTGATCACGGCGGCCAGGTATTCCTCCGACCAATCCGACTCCACGGCGTCCACGACCGATCGGCCCGGCGCGTGCAGGCCTTCGCGCAGGATCCGCGCCGCCGCCGGGTCGCAGCGCATCTCCACGCCCTTGGCAGCGAAGATCGCGCCGATTTCCGGCAGGAAAGTTTCGGCGATCGATGCAGCCACGAGCAGCCCCTCGGCCGCGTTGCACGGGCTGTACTTCTGTGTCTTGGCGTTGTCGACGATCTTCAGCGCCATGTCGAGTTCGGCCGTGTCGTCCACGTAGACGTGGCAATTGCCGTCCAGGTGCTTGATCACCGGCACTTTGGCATCGCGGCTGATGCGCTCGATCAGGCCCTTGCCGCCTCGCGGAATGATCACGTCGACGAACTCGGGCATGGCGATCAACTGACCCACGGCCTCGCGATCGGTGGTCTGCACCAGTTGCACGGCATCGACCGGCAGGCCCGCCTCGGCGAGCGATTCGGACACCAGTTGCGCCAGCGCCTTGTTCGATTCGATCGCCTCCGAACCGCCGCGCAGGATCGCCGCGTTGCCGCTCTTGATCGCCAGGCTCGCGGCTTCGATGGTCACGTTGGGCCGGCTCTCGTAGATCATGCCGAAGACGCCGATCGGCACGCGCATCTGTCCGACGCGGATGCCGCTGGGCTGCTGCTTCATGCCGATCACTTCGCCGATCACATCGGACATGGCTGCCAACTGCTCGCAGCCCAGGGCGACGGTCTCGATGACCTTCGGCGTGAGCTTGAGCCGATCAACCATCGGCGCCGACAGGCCGGCGCCTTCGGCGCGGGCCATATCCTTGGCATTGGCCTCGGCCAGCGGGCCGCCGACCGCGCGCAGCTTGCGCGCGAGAGCTCTGAGGGCCTTGTTCTTGGTGGCGGCATCGGCGCGCGCCATCTGGACGGAGGCCTGCTTGGCCTGCTCACCGAGGGTCCGCACGTACTCGGGGACATTCAACATATTCATCCCCCGGATTGTGCCGTGACCCCGAAGGTCAGCGGGCGTGAAGGGGCAGTCGTGCACCGCACTGGTGCATCGAAGGTGCCTCTAGGCGCCCTTGCCGCCCGCGCAGGCACGGCACAGCATCAACGCCAGGCGCTGCAAGGCCTGCCAGCCGTTGGCTGGCCAGTCGGGCTGCTTCAGGCCCTTGACGATGCCGTCGACCACGTGCGCCGATCGCAGCATGCGGGCGAGCGCACGGTCGTCCAAACGAGGCAGAACGCGCTCGAAAGCCCGCTCTCGCGGACCCCAGATCCGGTTTTCGCGCAGCGCCATGGGCAATGGGCGGCCAGCCGACATCGCGTCCTTCACGCGCTTCAGCGCGCGGATGTCCTCGGCCAGCGTGTAGTGCACCAGCACCTCGGCCTCGCCTTCGGCCTGCAGCCCTTCGAGCATGCGCGAGACACGCTGCGGGTTGCCGGCCAGCACGGCCTCGGACAGCTTGAAGACGTCGTAGCGTGCGACGTTGTTGACCGCGCCTTCGACCTGCTCCCAGCTCAGTTCGCCCTCGGGATGCAGCAGCGCGAGCTTCTGGATCTCCTGGTACGCCGCGAGAAGGTTGCCCTCCACGCGATCGGCGAAGAACTGCAGCGTGCGCTGGCCCTCCTCGCCGGCCTTCACGCGCTGGCCTTGCTGTGCGAGGCGCTGCGCGATCCATTGCGGCAGCGCGGTGCGCTCGATGGTCTCGATCTGCAGACTGACACCGTTGTTCTCGAGTGCAGAGAACCAGGCGCCGGTGCGCGTGGCCTTGTCGAGGCGCGGCAGCATCACCAGCGTGAGGGTGCTGTCGTTGCCCTGCGCGGCCTCGGCGATCTGCTGCAGCGCCACACTGCCGTCCTTGCCCGGCTTGCCCGAGGGAATTCGGATCTCGACGATCTGCCGGTCTGCAAAGAGGCTCAGCGAACCACCCGCCGCGAGCACGCCGCTCCAGTCGAAATGCGCGCCGGCCACGGTGTACGAACTGCGCTCGGTGTAGCCCTGCGTGCGTGCTGCCGCACGGATCGCATCGGCAGCTTCCTGCGCGAGCAACGGCTCGTCGCCGTGGATGGCGTACAGAGGCGCCACCCGCTTGGCGAGGTGCGCGGAAAGTTGGGCCGGCGCCAGTTGCACGGGATCTCAGGCGGCTTTGATCGCGGCGAGCCGACGCAGGATCTGCTGCGCGATGTCGGTCTGCATGTCGCGGAAGAGAAGCTCTGCCTCACCTTCCTTGGCCAGCGCCGCGGTTTCGTTGTAGGTGATGTCGCGGGTCTGCTGAATCGCGGTCGGGCCCATCAGTTCCTTGCCGTTTTGCCCGCGCACCCGGAATCGAATGGTCAGTCGCAGATTGAGTTCGCGCACCTGGCCCGAGGCGTTGGTCGAGATCACGATGTTTTCGCGGCTCTCGCCCAGGATTTCGAACACGGCCTCCGCCTCGTCGGCCTGATCGGCCGGGAGGACCTGGACCGTGCCGGCCGCCCTCAGGTTGCGCCGCAGGTAGTTCGCGAACGCCGTATTGCCCGGCACCGCAATGCTGTTGAACGCGAAGTCCGGCGCCTTGCGCAATTGAAAGCCGCAACCAGCAAGCGCCAGAGAAGCCGCGGCCATGGCCAAGAGGCCACGGCGCGGCAGTGCGGTGCGTGAATTCATGCGCTTCACAGGACCACGTTCACCAGCCGGCCCGGAACCACGATCACGCGCTTGGCCGTCGCGCCTTCGGTGTGCCTGGCGAGGACTTCGCTCGCGAGCACGATCTTCTCGATCTCCTGCTTCGAGGCGGCGGCCGGCACGCGAAGCGAACCGCGCAGCTTTCCGTTGACCTGCAGCATCAGTTCGATCTCGTCCTGTTCGAGCGCGGAGACGTCGACCACGGGCCAGGGCGCATCGAGCAGATCGCCCATGTCCTTGTCGTAGCCAAGCTGCTGCCACAGCTGGTGCGCGATGTGCGGCGTGGCCGGGTAGAGGCAGCGCAGCAGGATGCCGAAGCCCTCGCGCACGGCCGCACGGTCGCCCGAATCGGCCGTGGCAGGCTTGAAGCCTTCCAGCGCGTTGAGCAGCTTCATCGCGCCCGACACCACGGTGTTGTATTGCATGCGCTGGTAGTCGTAGTCGATCTGGCGCAAGACGGTGTGCACTTCGTGCCGCAGCGCCTTGGCATCCTTGCCGAATTTGAGCGCCTTGCCGGCTGGGCCGTCATCGGCCGCCGCACCGTGCAGCGACAGACCGAAGTTCCAGACCCGGCGCAGGAAGCGGTAGCTGCCTTCGACCGCCGCGTCGTTCCACTCGAGCGTCGCCTCGGGCGGCGCGGTGAACATCGTGTAGAGCCGTGCGGTGTCGGCGCCGTACTTCTCGATCAGGTCTTGCGGATCGACGCCGTTGCGCTCGGTCTTGCCCATCTTGCCGACGCCGCCGTACACCAGCCGGGTACCGTCGGCCAGCGTGCCACCGGTGATGCGGCCCTGCGCGTCGAGCACGGGAGTGACTTCGGACGGCGGGTGGTAGTCCTTGCCGCCCTTCTCGCCACGCGTGAAGTAGATGTGATTGAGCACCATGCCCTGCGTCAGCAGCTTGCTGAAGGGCTCGTCGACCGTCACGAGGCCGAGGTCGCGCATGACCTTGGTCCAGAAGCGCGCGTAGAGCAAATGCAAGATCGCATGCTCGATGCCGCCGATGTACTGGTCCATCGGCATCCAGTACTTCGCGCCGTCGGCCACCATCGCCCCGTCGCTCTTCGGATCGCAGTAGCGCATGAAATACCACGAGCTGTCGACGAAGGTGTCCATCGTGTCGGTCTCCCGGCGCGCGGCCTTGCCGCAGACCGGGCAGACGACGCCCGCATGGAAGCCTTCGTGCTTCGCGAGCGGATTGCCGGAGCCATCGGGTACGCAATCCGTCGGCAGCACGACCGGCAGGTCCTTCTCGGGCACCGGCACGGCGCCGTGTTCTTCGCAATGAATGATCGGGATCGGCGTGCCCCAGTAGCGCTGGCGGCTCACGCCCCAGTCGCGCAGGCGCCAAGTGGTCTGCATCTCGCCCAGTCCCTTCAGGTCGAGCGCATGGGCGACCGCCTTGACCGCCTCGCCGTAGTGCATGCCGCTGAAGTTGTCGGAATTGATGGTCACGCCGCGCTGCTTGTCGGCGTACCAGTCCTGCCAGCGGTGGTAGTCGAAGTGCGGCTCGTCGTCGACCAGCACGACCTGGATGATCTCGATGCCGTACTTGTTGGCAAAGGCGAAATCGCGCTCGTCGTGCGCGGGCACGCCCATCACGGCGCCGTCGCCATAGCCGATGAGCACATAGTTGCCAACCCAGACCGGAACCTGCTCCTCGGTGATGGGGTGCGTGACGGTGAGCCCCGTGGGCACGCCCTTCTTTTCCTGCGTGGCGATTTCGGCCTCGGTCGTGCCGCCGCTCTTGCACTCTTCAATGAACGCGGCAACCTTGGAATTCGCCTTCGCGGCGTGCAGCGCCAGCGGATGCTCCGGCGCCACGGCGCAGAAGGTGACGCCCATGATGGTGTCGGCACGCGTCGTGAACACGTACATGCGGCCGCCCTGGATCAGCTCGCCCTTGTCGTCCTTGATCTTGTGCGTGAACGCGAAGCGCACGCCTTCGCTCTTGCCGATCCAGTTTTCCTGCATCAGCTTGACGCGTTCTGGCCAGCCGGGGAGCTTGTGCTGGGTGTGGTCGAGGAGTTCCTCGGCGTAATCGCTGATCTTGAGGTAGTAGCCGGGGATCTCGCGCCGTTCGACGGTCGCACCGGTGCGCCAGCCCTTGCCGTCGATCACCTGCTCGTTGGCCAGCACGGTCTGATCCACTGGATCCCAGTTGACGACCTGCGTCTTGCGGTAGGCAATGCCCTTTTCGAGCATCTTCAGGAACAGCCACTGGTTCCACTTGTAATAGCCCGGATCGCAGGTCGCGATCTCGCGGCTCCAGTCGATCGCCAACCCCATGGCCTGGAGCTGGCTCTTCATGTAGCCAATGTTCTCGTAGGTCCACTGCGCCGGCGGCACGCCGTTCTTGAGCGCCGCGTTCTCGGCCGGCAGGCCGAAGGCATCCCAGCCCATGGGCATCAGGACGTTGTAGCCGCTCATGCGCAGGTAGCGCGTGAGCATGTCGTTGATCGTGTAGTTGCGCACGTGGCCCATGTGCAGCTTGCCGCTGGGGTACGGCAGCATCGAACAGGCGTAGTACTTTTTCCTGCGCGTGTCCTCGGTCACGCGGTAGGCATCGGCGGCGGTCCAGTGGGCCTGGGCTGCGGACTCGACGTCGCTGGGTTTATAGCTGGGGTTCATTGGGCTTCGCAACAGCCCGGCACCAGGCGGCCGGGGGAAGACGGATTATCGCGGGTTGGGCAATGGCCCACTTCTCGCATGCCACAATGATTTCGAATTGACAGAGGCACGCATGGTCAAGGACTGGTGGCGCGGGGCGGTGATCTACCAGATCTACCCGCGCAGCTTCATGGACAGCAATGGCGACGGCATCGGCGATCTGCCCGGGATCACGGCCAGGCTCGATCACGTCGCCGAGTTGGGCGCGGATGCCATCTGGGTCTCGCCCTTCTTCCGATCGCCGATGAAGGATTTCGGCTACGACGTGGCCGACTACCGCGCGGTCGACCCGATGTTCGGCACGCTCGCAGACTTCGACGCGCTGCTCGCCCGGGCCCATGCACTTGGGCTCAAGGTCATCATCGACCAGGTTCTGTCCCACACCTCCGACCAGCACGCATGGTTCGCGGCCAGCCGCGCGAACCGCCAGAACCCGCAGGCCGACTGGTACGTCTGGGCCGATCCGCGGCCCGACGGCACGCCGCCCAACAACTGGCTGTCGGTCTTCGGCGGCCCGGCCTGGCAGTGGGACTCGCGCCGGCGGCAGTACTACCTGCACAGCTTCCTGACCGAGCAGCCCGATCTCAACTTCCATTGCCCCGCGGTGCAGGACACGCTGCTCGGCGAAGTGCGTTTCTGGTGCGAGCGCGGTGTGGACGGCTTCCGCTTCGACGCCTGCAACCACCAATTCCACGATGCGCAACTGCGCGACAACCCGCCCGCCGACGGCGGCACGGTCAGTACGGTGCGCACCGACAACCCCTACGCGATGCAGCAGCACCTGCACGACAAGAGCCAGCCCGAGAACCTGCTCTTCCTCGAACGGCTGCGCAAGCTTCTGGACGAATATGGCGCGGTGGCGCTCGGCGAAGTCGGCGACGAGGACGCGCCGCCCGTGATGGCCCGGTACACCGAGCTTGGCAAGCGGCTGCACCTGGCATACAGCTTCAGCCTGCTCACGAGCGAGCACAGCGCGCGCCATCTGCGCACTCAGGTCGAGGCACTGGACAGCGCGCTCGCCAAGACGGGAGGCTGGGGCTGCTGGGCCGTCTCGAACCACGACGTGCCACGTGTCGCCAGCCGGTGGAATGCCGACGGCCAGGACGACACCCGCCGCGACCGCCTCTGGCTCACGCTGCTGCTGTCGCTGCGCGGGAGTGCCAGCATCTACCAGGGCGAGGAACTCGGGCTGCCCGAAGCGGAGGTGCCTTTCGAATTGCTTCAAGACCCGTATGGACGCGCCTTCTGGCCCGAGTTCAAGGGCCGCGACGGCGCCCGAACCCCGATCCCCTGGCTCGCCGACGAAGAGCACGCCGGTTTCACCAGCGGCGCGCCGTGGTTGCCCGTGTCCGACACGCACATCCCGCTGGCCATCGACCAGCAGGCGGGCGACCCGAAATCCATGCTGAGCTTCAGCCGGGCGTTGCTGCACTGGCGGCGCGGCCAGCCGCTGCTTCGCACCGGCAGCATGAAGTTCCTGGATGCACCCGAACCCTTGCTGTGGTTCGAGCGGCGGGAGGGCAACGCCTGGCTGCAGGCAGTGTTCAATCTCTCCGCCGAGCCGGCTTCATTGGCTTTGCGACAAGCACTCGCACCGATCGCGGGTGCTCCTTTCGCCGGCACGCAGCTCGAAGGCCGGACCCTCGCGTTGCCGCCCTTCGGCGTCTTCTTCGGAGAACCGCTTCATGCTCCCTGATGCCGAAGTCCGCGCCTTGATGCGCGCCGAGCACGGCGATCCTTTCGCCGTGCTCGGGCCGCACGACAGCGACGACGGCTTGTGGGTTCGCGCGCTGCTGCCGGGCGCCAAGGCCGTGGCGGTGATGCATTCCGGCTCGGGCTGGCCGCTGGCCGAACTCGACCGCCAGGGCGGCAGCGACCTCTTCGCCGGGCTCGTGCCCGCTTCGGAGGCCCGGCTGGGCTACCGCTTCAAGGTCGACTGGGGCACGCACAGCTCGCTGCTCGACGACCCGTACCGCTTTTCTTTCGTGCTCGGGGAAACCGACGTCTGGTTGCTGGCCGAAGGCACGCACCTGCGGCCCTTCGAGCAGTTGGGGGCGCACCTGCGCGAAATCGACGGCGTGCGCGGCGTCGCATTCGCGGTGTGGGCGCCGAATGCACGGCGCGTCTCGGTGGTCGGCGATTTCAACCAATGGGACGGCCGCCGCCACATGATGCGGCTGCGCCGCGAGTGCGGCGTGTGGGAGATCTTCGCGCCGCACGTGGCGCCGGGCGACAGCTACGAGTTCGAGATCCTGTCGGCGCAAGGACAGGTGCTGCGCAAGGCCGACCCCATCGGCTTTTCCGCGCGGCTGCGGCCCGACACGGCGTGCGTCGTGCAGCCGCTGCCGCAGCCCGCGAAAGTGCCTCCCGGCCGTGCCGAAGCCAATGCACGCGGCGCGCCGATCAGCATCTATGAGGTCCATCTTGGCTCGTGGCGGCGCAAGAACGGCCATGAATGGCTCGACTACCGCGAGCTGGCCGACACGCTCGTGCCCTATGCGCGCGACATGGGCTTCACCCACATCGAGCTGCTGCCGATCAGCGAACACCCCTTCGACGGCTCCTGGGGCTACCAGCCGATCGGCCTTTACGCGCCGACCTCGCGCTTCGGCACGCCGGGCGACTTCCGTGCCTTCGTCGAGGCCGCGCACGCGGCCGGGCTGGGCGTGATCCTCGACTGGGTGCCCGCGCATTTCCCGACCGACTCGCACGGACTCGGCAACTTCGACGGCACGGCCCTGTATGAGTACGCCGATCCGCGCGAAGGCTTCCACAACGACTGGCAGACGCTGATCTTCAATTACGCGCGCACAGAGGTGCGCAACTACCTCGTCGGCAATGCGCTCTACTGGCTGGAGCGCTACGGCGTCGACGGGCTGCGCGTCGATGCGGTCGCCTCGATGCTGTACCGCGACTACAGCCGCGAGCCGGGCCAGTGGGTGCCCAACGCGCAAGGCGGCCGCGAGAACCTGGAGGCCATCGACTTCCTCCGGCGGATGAACCGCGTGGTCGGCGTCGAGCGGCCCGGCGCCGTGACCATCGCCGAGGAGTCGACCAGTTTCCCGGGTGTGACCCGGCCGCCCGAGAACGGCGGCCTCGGCTTCCACTACAAGTGGAACATGGGCTGGATGAACGACACGCTGGCCTATGCAGGCATCGACCCGGTCCATCGCAAGCACCACCACCAGAAGATCACCTTCGGGCTGATGTACGCGCACACCGAGAACTTCGTGCTGCCGCTGTCGCACGACGAAGTGGTGCACGGCAAGGGCTCGATGATCGGCCGCATGCCGGGCGACGTCTGGCGGAAGTTCGCGGGACTGCGCAATCTCTATGGCTACCTGTGGGCGTATCCGGGCAAGAAGCTGCTGTTCATGGGCGGCGAGTTCGCGCAGTGGGCCGAATGGGATGCCGACCGCAGCCTGGACTGGCATCTGTTGGAGCAGGCGGCGCACCAAGGCATCCGGCGACTGGTGCGGGATCTGAACAATGTCTACCGCCATTTCCCCGCGTTGCACGAGCTTGATTGCGAGGCGCAGGGTTTCGCGTGGCTCAGCCATGACGATGTGCAGCACTCGGTGTTCGCGTTCGTGCGGCGCGCGCGAGATGGCGCATTCGTGGTGGCCGTGTGCAACTTCACACCGGTGGTGCGGCATGGCTACCGGCTGGGGGTGCCGGCCGCAGGGCGGTATCGGGAGATCATCAACACCGACAACGCGTTGTACGGTGGCACCGGCGTGGGCAACGGGATGATCCAGAGCGAGGCGGCGGACTGGCAAGGGCAGGCACAGTCGCTGGTGATTTCCGTGCCGCCCCTGGGCACCGTGATGTGGGTGCTGGAATGAGTGGCCTCCGTGCCATGTCGGGCGACGGCTCTCCCTACCCGCTGGGCGCCACTCCGGGGTCCGACGGCGTCAACTTCGCTCTCGCCGCCCCCAGCGCCACGGCCGTCGAGCTGTGCCTCTTCGACACCCTGGGCCAACACGAACAGCAGCGCCTCAAGCTGGCGAAGCGCGCCAACGGCGTCTGGCACACCCGTCTGCCCAGCGCCCGGCCGGGGCTGGTCTATGGCTGGCGCGTTCACGGCCCTTGGGCTCCTCACGAGGGCCAGCGCTTCAACCCCTCCAAGGTGCTCCTCGATCCGTACGCGCGCGAAGTGGTCGGCCAGTACGGCGGCGAAGACCTGTTCCTAGGCCACGACCCTGCCGACCCGGGCCGCCGCGACCCGCGCGACAACGCCTCCATCGCGCTCAAGGCAAGAGTCACCGCGCCGATGCCTCCGGGCGGCCCGGCGCGCCCTCGCGTCGAGCCTGGAGCCCGCGTGATCTATGAAGCCCACGTCCGCGGCCAGACCCAGTTGCACCCCGACGTGCCCCCCGCCCTCCGCGGCACCTATGCCGGCCTTGCGGAACCGGCGGTGCTCGACCACCTGCAGCGGCTCGGCGTCACCACGCTGAACCTGATGCCCGTGCAGCACCGCGCCGATGAATCGAGGCTGCTCGCGCTGGGCCTGCGCAACTACTGGGGCTACAGCCCCATCGGCTGGTTCGCGCCCGAGACGCGCTACTGGAGCGGCCGGCCCGGAACCACGCCCTCGAGCGAGTTCCGCGCGATGGCGGACGCGGTGCACGCCCGGGGCATGGAACTCGTGATCGACGTGGTCTTCAACCACAGCGGCGAGACCGACGAATTCGGCCCGACGCTGAGCCTGCGCGGCATCGACAACTCGCTCTATTACCACTTGCGCCCGGACGACCGGTCGCTCTACCAGAACTGGACGGGCTGCGGCAATTGCCTGAACCTGGCCGAGCCGCGCGTGGTGCAGCTCGTCATGGACAGCCTGCGCCACTGGGTCACCGAACTCGGCGTCGATGGCTTTCGCTTCGACCTCGCACCCGTGCTGGCGCGTCGCGAAGGCGGCGAGTTCGATCCGCGCGCGCCCTTCTTCGCGGCCATCGCGCAAGATCCGTTGCTGGCGCAGGCCCTGCTGATCGCCGAGCCGTGGGACATCGGCCCTGGCGGCTATCGCCTCGGCGAATTCCCGCCCGGCTGGATGGAGTGGAACGACCGCTTCCGCGATACGCAACGCGGCTTCTGGTTGCACCGCAGCGCGGGCCTCGGCGAGTTCGCGCAGCGTCTCACGGCATCGGGCAACGACTTCAACCATCACGGCCGCGCGCCCACCGCCAGCGTCAACTTCGTCACCGCGCACGATGGCTTCACCTTGCGCGACCTGCTCAGCTACAACGAGCGCCACAACCTGGCGAATGGCGAACAGAACCGCGATGGCCATGGCCATAACCTGAGCCGCAACTGCGGGGTCGAAGGCGACACCGATGACGCGCTGGTCTTGGCCGAGCGCCAGCGGCTGCAGCGCGCGCTGCTGGCTGCGCTGCTTCTCTCCCAAGGCACGCCGATGCTGCTCGGCGGCGATGAGCTCAACCACACCCAGCGCGGCAACAACAACGCTTACTGCCAGGACAACGACATCACCTGGCTGGCCTGGAACCGCGCCGATGCCGGCCTGACCGCTTTCGTCGCCCGTGTGCTGGCGCTTCGCCGCGAGGCCGAGCCCCTGCGCAGCGTCCGATGGTGGCCGGCCGTGCCGCCCTCGGGCGCCGCGACGTTGCGGTGGCTGACGCCCGCGGGCGACGCCATGACCCCGGGCGATTGGGAGCGCGGTGACCTGCATGCGCTGGCGATCGTCTTCGAAGCCATCCCGCCCGCCGCTAACTGGGTCATGCTGGTCAATGCAGAGGAACGCGACGTCGGCTTCGAGCTGCCGCCGGGTCGTTGGCTGCTTCAGCTGGCGAGCGACACGGACGACGCGCTGTCCGGCGCACCACTCGACGGCACCCAGGTCTTGCGCCCCGGCAGCCTCCGGGTCGCAAAAACATAGGAGCCAAGCGCCCGCCGGGGTGCTAGGCTGGATCACCGGGAAACGGAAAAAACCAACGGAGACATCTGATGGCCCAAATCGAGCAACCGACACTCCAGGCTCACCAACTCGTTCGCCGCACCATCGCCCTGGTGCTGGCCGGTGGACGAGGCTCCCGACTCAAGCAGCTCACCGACCGACGGGCCAAGCCGGCGGTCTACTTCGGCGGCAAGTTCCGCATCATCGATTTCGCGCTGTCGAACTGCCTCAACTCCGGCATCCGGCGCATGGCGGTCGTGACGCAATACAAGTCGCATTCGCTGATGCGTCACCTGCAGCGCGGCTGGAGCTTCCTACGCGCCGAACTCAACGAGATGGTCGACGTGCTGCCGGCCCAGCAACGCGTCGGCGATGAGCACTGGTATCGCGGCACGGCCGATGCGGTTTACCAGAACCTGGACATCATCCAGACCCGATCGACGCCACACGACTACGTGGTCGTGCTGGCCGGCGACCACGTCTACAAGATGGACTACTCGATCATGCTGACCGACCACGTCGCGCACGGCCTGGGCTGCACGGTCGGCTGCATCGAAGTGCCGCGCATGGAAGCAGTGGCCTTCGGCGTCATGGCAGTCGAAAAGGACCGCAAGATCACCGAGTTCCTGGAAAAGCCGGCCGACCCGCCCTCGATGCCCGGCAACCCCGACGTGGCGCTGGCGAGCATGGGCATCTACATCTTCGATTCCGAGTATCTCTACGAATTGCTCGAGGAAGACAACGCCAACCCGGAATCGAACCACGATTTCGGCAAGGACATCATTCCGCGCGTGGTCGCCGCAGGCCGGGCGGTGGCCCATCCCTTCGGCATGTCGTGCGTCACGCGGGCCCGGCGCGGCGCCGATGCCAAGGCCTACTGGCGCGACGTGGGCACGATTGATGCATTCTGGGCAGCCAACCTGGACCTGGCATCCATCACCCCGGAGCTCGACATCTATGACACCGACTGGCCCATCTGGACCTACCAGCGGCAATTGCCCCCGGCGAAGTTCGTGCTCGATCGCGAAGGCAAGCACGGCATGACCGTCAACACCATCGTCTCGGGCGGCTGCATCGTCTCGGGCTCCAAGGTGAGCAGCTCGGTGCTGTTCTCGGGCGTTCGCGTGCATTCCTTCTGCGAGATCAACGAGGCGGTGTTGCTGCCGGACGTGGAAGTCGGCCGGGGCGCGCGGCTCAACAAGGTGGTGGTGGACCGCGCCTGCGTGATTCCCGACGAGATGGTGGTCGGCGAAGACCCGGCGGCCGATGCCGCGCGCTTCGAACGCACCGAAGGGGGTGTGGTCCTGATCACGCGCGAGATGCTCAAGCGTCTCGAGCCGTAGCAAGCGCATGCGGGTCCTCCAGGTCAGCGCCGAACTGTTTCCCCTGCTCAAGACCGGAGGGCTGGCCGACATCGCGGGTGCGCTGCCGCTGGCGCTGATGGCGGCGGGGCAGGACGTGCGGGTGCTGCTGCCGGGATTCCCGGCCATCGTGGCCGGGGTACGCGACGCGGTGGTGGTGAAGGCGTTCGTGGCGCCCTGGGGCGAACGCGCAAACCTGTGCTTCGGCCGCATCGTGACGCCCGGCGCGCGGGACATCGCCGCCTATGTGATCGACGCGCCGGCGCTCTACGACCGGCCCGGCAATCCTTACGAAGATCTCGCCCGCGAGCCCTACGGCGACAACCACCGGCGATTCGCACTCCTCGGCTGGGCCGCGGCACAGATGGCGCAGGGGCTGGACGCCGACTGGCAGCCCGAAATCGTGCATGCCCATGACTGGCATGCCGCGCTGGCACCGGCTTACATGGCCTTTGCGCCACCTGACGGGCGACCCCGCGTGGGCAGCGTGTTCACGGTGCACAACCTGGCCTACCAGGGCCTGTTCGCGCCTCGGCATTTTCCTGAGCTTGGCTTGCCGCCGGCGGCCTTCGGCGTCGACGGGCTGGAGTACTACGGCCAGTTGTCGTTCATGAAGGGCGGACTCTGCTTTGCCGACCGCATCACCACCGTCAGCCCGACCTATGCGCGCGAGATCCAGACACCCGAGCAGGGTTGCGGGCTGGACGGCCTGCTGCGCAGCCGCGCGCACGTGCTCACGGGCATCCTCAACGCCGTCGACGATCAGGTCTGGAATCCGGCCACCGATGCGCTGATTCCCTACCGCTACGACCTGCGGCGGCTGGGCGGCAAGGCGCAGTGCAAGGCCGCGCTGCAGGAAGAATTCGGCCTGGCGCCGCAAGCCGATGCGCCACTGTTCGTGGTGGTGAGCCGGCTGACCGAGCAGAAGGGCCTGCACCTCGTGCTCGGCGGGCTCGACGCGCTGCTGGCGCAAGGCGGCCAGCTCGCCCTGCTCGGCAGCGGAGACGCGCCGCTCGAAACGGCCTTCCGGCAGCGCGCCGCCGCGGCGCCGGAATCGGTCAGCGTCACGCTGGGCTATAGCGAGGACCTGGCTCACCGCCTGTTCGGCGCGGGCGACGTCACGCTGGTCCCGTCGCTCTACGAGCCCTGCGGGCTCACGCAGATGTACGGGCTCAAGTACGGCAGCCTGCCGCTGGTGCACCGCGTCGGCGGCCTGGCCGACACCGTCGTCGATGCCACGCTGGAAGACATGGCCAGCGGTGAAGCCACGGGCCTTGCTTTCGATGACTTCGATGCCGCGGGCTATGCACGCGCGCTTCGTCGCGCCTTCGCGCTCTACCGGCGTCCGGCCGACTGGCGCGCCGTTCGCGCGAATGCCATGCGCCGCCCCGCCGACTGGGGCACTGCCGCCGCCCGCTACCTCGATGTCTACGCCGAGGCCCTGGCTTGAAGCCCGTCCGTCAGAGAACCCACGCCGCTCCCACCATGACCATCGCAGAATTCAAGTACGACCACCCCGACCGCGACGTCGCCGCCTTCAAGCGCGCCGTCGCCAACAAGCTCATCTACGCGGTCGGCAAGGACCCGGTGGCCGCCAGCCCCGACGACTGGCTGCACGCCACCGCGCTCGCCGTGCGCGACCAGATCGTCGAACGCTGGATGGGCACCACCCGCGCCATCTACGCGCAACGGCTCAAGCGGGTCTACTACCTGTCGATGGAGTTCCTGATCGGGCGCACCTTCACCAACGCACTGCTCGCCCTGGAGTTGCAGGACACGGTGAAGCAGGCGCTGGCCGACTTCGGCGTCGACATCCGCGCGGTGGCCGAGCGCGAGCCCGACGCCGCCCTGGGCAACGGCGGCCTAGGCCGGCTCGCCGCCTGCTTCCTCGATTCGATGGCCACGCTCGGCGTGCCGGGCCTGGGCTACGGCATCCGCTACGAGTACGGCATGTTCCGCCAGCGCATCGTCGACGGCCAGCAGGTGGAGACGCCCGACTACTGGCTCACGCGCGGCAATCCCTGGGAATTTCAGCGGCCCGAGGTGACCTACCGCGTGCGCTTCGGCGGCCACGTGCAGCGGCGCGAAGGCAAGGGCACGCCCTACGGCGCGGCGAACTGGGTGGACACCCACGACGTGCTGGCCGTGGCCTACGACACCATCATCCCCGGCTACGGCACGCAGGCCACCAACACGCTGCGGTTGTGGTCCGCGCGTGCGACCGAAGAAATCGATCTCTCGGCCTTCAACCGCGGCAACTACTTCGAGGCCGTCGAAAGCAAGAACCACTCGGAGAACGTCTCGCGCGTGCTCTACCCCGACGACTCCACGCCGTCGGGTCGCGAGTTGCGGCTGCACCAGGAATATTTCTTCGTCAGCGCGAGCGTTCAGGACCTTGTGCGGCGCTACCTGCGCAACCACACCGACTTCGATGCCTTGCCTGACCAGGTCAGCATCCACCTCAACGACACGCACCCGGTGCTGGCCGTGCCGGAGCTGATGCGCCTCCTGATCGACGAGCATGACCTGCCCTGGGACGCGGCATGGGCCCACACCCAGAAAGTTTTCAGCTACACCAACCACACGCTGATGCACGAGGCGCTGGAGACTTGGCCGGTGGAGATGTTCGGACGCGTGCTGCCGCGCCACCTGCAAATCCTTTTCGACATGAACTCGCGCTTTCTCGCGACGGTGACGCAGGCGCATGGCCACGACGTCGAGCTGCTGCGCCGCCTGTCGCTGATCGACGAGTCCGGCGAGCGACGCGTGCGCATGGCCTACGTCGCCGTGCTCGCCAGCCATTCCATCAACGGCGTGTCGGGCCTGCACTCTGAACTCATGAAGCAATCGATCTTCGCGGACTTCGCGAAGCTGTTTCCCGAGCGCTTCAACAACAAGACCAACGGCGTGACGCCGCGGCGCTGGCTCGCGCAGGCCAATGCGCCGCTGGCGGCGCTCCTCGACACGCGCATCGGCCGCGGCTGGCGGCGCGACCTGACGCAGCTCGAAGTGCTGCGGCCCATGGCGCAGCAGCCGGCCTTCGTGCGCGCGTTCCGCCATGCCAAGCGCGAGAACAAGCTGCGGCTGGCCAACTGGATCGACGAGCATCTGCGGATCGACGTCAATACCGACGCGCTGTTCGACGTGCAGGTCAAGCGCATGCACGAGTACAAGCGGCAACTGCTCAATGTGCTGCACGTGATCACGCGCTACCACCGCATCCTGGATGCGCCGGATGCCGGTCACGTGCCGCGCGTGGTGGTGTTCGCCGGCAAGGCGGCTTCGGCGTACCACATGGCCAAACTCGTGATCCGGCTCATCAACGACGTCGCACACGTCATCAACAACGACGAGCGCGTGGGCAAGCTGCTGAAAGTGGTGTTCCTGCCGAACTACAGCGTCAGCCTGGCCGAGGTCATCATGCCAGCGGCCGACCTGTCCGAGCAGATTTCGACGGCCGGCACCGAAGCCTCGGGCACCGGCAACATGAAGTTCGCGCTGAACGGCGCCTTGACCATCGGCACGCTCGACGGCGCCAACGTCGAGATGCGCGACAGCGTCGGCGCGGAGAACTTCTTCATCTTCGGCAACACCACGCCGCAGGTGGCCGACATTCGCGCGAGCGGCTACCAACCGCGCGACATCTACGAAGCCAACCCGGAACTCCAGCGGGTGCTCGACAGCGTCCGCGACGGCGCCTTCTCGCCCACCGAACCGGCGCGCTACCAGCAGATCTTCGACGCGCTGGTGAGCTGGGGCGATCACTACCTGCTGCTGGCCGACTATGCGAGCTATGTCGAGGCGCAGGAGAAGGTCGATGCGCTGTATCGCGATCCGGATGCGTGGACGCGCATGGCAATCCTCAATGTGGCGGGGATGGGCGCGTTCTCGTCGGACCGGACGATTGCGCAGTATGCGCATGAGATATGGAAGACAAGACCTGTGGTCTTGTCTTCCTGAGCTCACCCCCAGGCTCGCGCACTTCGTGTCGCTCTCCACCCCCTTTCAGGGGGCAACACCTGCGGCCCGGCGAAGCCGGTTCCGCGGTGTTTCACCGACGGGCCTGCTTCGCGGCCTTGGATTCAGGGCTTTTGGGGCGGGGTCTCCGTGACGAAGCCGATGCGGCTCAGGCCGGCCTTGTTGGCGATACCCATCAGTTCGACGACCTTGCCGTAGGGCACCGTCTGGTCCGCGCGCAGTTGGACTTCGGTGTCGCGGCTTTCGGCGGCCGCCTTGGTCAGGCCGGCGGCCAGTTCTTCGGGCGTGACCGGCTTGTCGTTCAGGTAGACCTTGCCCGCCGCATCGACCACGAGGGAGACGAACTTCGGCGTGTCGCCGGATTGACCCGCGTCGGTTCGCGGCAGGTTGAGTTTGATCGAGCTGGCCATCAGCGGTGCGGTGATGATGAAGATCACGAGCAGCACGAGCATCACGTCGACCAGGGGCGTGACGTTGATGTCCGACAGCGGGCGCTGACCCCCTGCGCCGGTCGATCGTCCGCCGGTGGCTGTGCTGCCTAGCGATGTACGACCGAAGGCCATACTGCGGCTCCCGCCCTCAGGCAGGCATCGGCCGCGCCGGCGGCAGTGGAATTTCCCGCCGCACGGGTTCGCCGAGCATGCCCAGCAGGTCGTGCGCGAAGCCTTCGAGTTCGGCTTCGATACGGCCGACCACACGTCCGAACACGTTGTAGGCCAGCACGGCCGGAATCGCGACGGCGAGGCCGAAGGCCGTCATGATCAACGCCTCGCCGACCGGGCCAGCGACCTTGTCGATGGTGAAGCCGCCCGTTTCGCCGGCGATGCCGACGAGAGCGCGGTAAATGCCCCAGACCGTGCCGAGCAGGCCGACGAAGGGCGCCGTGGCGCCGACAGTCGCGAGCAGGATCTGGCCGGCCTGCAGTCGCCGCAATGCCGCATGCAAGGCATCGCGCAGGACGCGTGTGACTCGCTGGGTCCGGTCAACGGCACCCCCGAGCGTGGCGCTGTCGGCATGCGTCGCGAGGTTCCTGACTGCGCTCACCGCCGGCAGGACCAGCGCTGCGCGATCGAAGGCCTTGAGGCTCAGCTCCGCATCCCCTATGGACGGCGACTGCCAGAACGCTGCGATGCTGCGCACCACGTCGCGCGTCCCGCCACGCAGGAGCCACGCTTTCCAGAGAATCACGACCCAGCTCGACACCGACATCACCAGCAGGAGCACCGCGACCGAGCGGCTGACGGCGTCACCGTGGGCGAGCAGCGCGAGGATGCTCATGCAGCCCCCACGCTCGGCACTGGCGTGTCCTCGCTGCCCCCCGAGGGCGCGCGAGCTTGCTTGGGACGGCCCAGCGCGGCGCTCATGCTCGGGGTCAGCGCAGACCCAGGACGTCGAACATGTCGAACAGACCTGCGCGCTGGTTGGCGAGGAAGCGCACGGCGCGCAGGCTGCCTTGCGCATAGGTCGCGCGGCTGGCCGACTTGTGCGTGATTTCGATGCGCTCGCCGGTGCCCGCAAACAGCACCGTGTGGTCGCCGACGATGTCGCCGCCGCGGATGGTGGCGAAACCGATGGTCGACGGATCGCGTTCGCCGGTGACGCCCTCGCGCGCGTAGACGGCGCATTCCTTGAGATCGCGGCCGAGCGCGTCGGCGATCACCTCGCCCATCTTGAGCGCCGTGCCCGAGGGCGCGTCGACCTTGTGCCGGTGGTGCGCTTCGATGATCTCGATGTCATAGCCGGTCGACAGCGCCTTGGCGGCCATTTCGAGCAGCTTGAGGGTGACGTTGACGCCGACGCTCATGTTCGGCGCCATCACGATCGCGATGTCCTTGGCGGCCTCGGCGATCTCCGCCTTCTGCGCATCGCTGAAGCCGGTGGTGCCGATCACGAGCTGCACACCGAGTTCGCGGCACACGACAAGGTGCGCCAGCGTGCCTTCGGGCCGCGTGAAGTCGATCAACACCTGCGCATCCTTGAGCCCGGCGCGCAGGTCGGACGCGACCGGAACGCCGCTCGTGAAGCCCAGGAACGCAGCCGCATCGCTGCCGATCGCCGCGCTGCCCACGACGTCGAGCGCGCCAGCGAGGCAGCAATCCGGCGCTTCGCGCACGGCCTCGATCAGCATGTGGCCCATGCGCCCGGAAGCGCCCGCGATCGCGACGCGACGCGGTGAAGAAGTTGGAGATGAAGAGTCGGTCACGCGTTTCAGCCTCTGGAAATGCGGAATTCGAAAAAGAGCGCGACGACCGGAGGCGGCCGGCGCGTGTTCAGCGCGATTCGAGCGAAGGGTAGGCCGCAGGCAGTGCCGGCGGAGGCGTGGCGGGCGCTGCCGCAGCATCGCCGTCCGCCTTCTTGTCCTTGGAGGGGACGAACTTCTTGAGCTGGTCTTCGGTCGCCTCCAGCGGCGGCACCTTGCCGCTGCGCTTGCGGGTGTCGAGTTGAACGACGAATTCTTCCTCGCTCGGCATCGGATCGCCTTCGAAGCGCTCGAGCACCTCGCCGTTGAAGAACAGCGTCAGGTGGCGGCGTTGCGGCTCGACGCCCTGGCGCCGGATCGTGAACACATAGTCCCAGCGATTGGAGTGGAAGACATCGGTCAGGAGCGACGTACCGAGGATCTCACGCACCTGTTGGCGCGACATGCCGGGCTTGAGCGCCTCGACCTGTTCCTTGGACACGAAATTGCCCTGAACCACTTCGACCTTGTAGGGGGTGACCGCGGTCAGGGCGCCGCGCGCGCTGTCGCCGACACTGCTGCAAGCGCCGAGGCAGAGGCTCGTGGCGAGGGCGCCGAAGAGCAGCCAGAGGCGGCGTTGTGGAATGGCAGGCATGGAAAAAGGGTTGGGCGATATGATCAAATCATTGTAGCGGCTGGCCCCCGGCGGGCCCTTCCCGCAAGGCTGGCGCAGGGAACCACCATGGCTAACATCGACGAACTCAAGAATACGGGCCTCAAGGCCACTCTGCCGCGCCTCAAGATTCTCGAAATCTTCCAGAACGGCGGCCAACGCCACATGACGGCGGAAGACGTGTTTCGCGTCCTCCTCAACGACCATTCCGATATCGGCCTGGCTACGGTCTACCGCGTTCTGACGCAGTTCGAGCAGGCCGGCATCCTCGAGCGCAGCCATTTCGAGAGCGGCAAGGCGGTCTACGAACTCAACGAAGGCAAGCACCACGACCACCTCGTGTGCACGTCCTGCGGCAAGGTCGAGGAGTTCTACGACGCAGAGATCGAACGCCGCCAGCAAATGATCGCCAAGGACAAGGGCTGGATTCTGCAGGACCACGCCATGTCCCTCTACGGCCTCTGCGCCGACTGCACCAACAAGCACTGAGCACAATAGGCTCGCCCCCAGGCTTGCTCACTTCGCGTAGCCGCCCACCCCCTACCGGGGGCAACACCGGCGGCCCGGCAAAGCCGGTTCCCCGGTGTTCCTGGGATTCGCGCTAGTCGTCTTCTCTGGCGCTTTCCATGGCCTTGTGATGGCGGGCGACGAAGTCGGCGTAGGTGTCGATGCCGCGCAGTTGCAGGATCGAGTTGCGCACGGCGGCCTCGACCAGCACGGCGATGTTGCGGCCGGCCACCACCTGGATGATCACCTTGCGCACCGGAATGCCCAGCACGTCCTGGGTGAGCGGCGCCGAGGGCATGCGCTCGTAGTCGCGCTCGAAGCTGTCGCGCCGCACGAGGTGGACGATCAGCTTGAGCCGCATCTTCCGGCGTACGGCCGTCTCGCCGAAGATCGCGCGAATGTCGAGCAGGCCGATGCCTCGCACCTCGAGCAGGTTCTGCAGCAGTTCGGGGCAGCGCCCTTCCAGAGTGGTCTGGTTGATGCGGTAGAGATCGACCGCGTCGTCGGCCACGAGGCCGTTGCCGCGCGAAATCAACTCCAGGCCGAGTTCGCTCTTTCCGAGCCCGGACTCGCCCGTGATCATCACGCCCAGCCCCAGGATGTCCATAAACACGCCATGCATCGATGTGCGCTCGGCGAAATGCTTGGAGAGATAGGCCCGCAGCAGGTCGATCACGAAAGCCGACGATTCACGTGTGGCGAACAGCGGCAATTGCGCGCGCTCGCAGATCGACAGCAATTCGTCGGGCGCCGGCTGGCCGTCCGCCAGCACCAGCATCGGTGGCTCCAGGGTCACGATGCGGGCAATGCGCCGTGCGCAGTCTTCCGGCGTGCCGCGCGTGAGATAGGCGACTTCGCGGGCTCCCAGGATCTGTACGCGGTACGGGTGGATGTAGTTCAGATAGCCCACCAGATCGGCCGCGGACTGGGCGCGGCTGATGACGTCCGGATCGAACTGACGCTCCGACGCGCCCAATCCCGCCAGCCACTCCCACCGGAGCGAGCCGCGAAACTCCTCGAACATCGCGTCGGCGCTGATGACGGTCGGCTTCATGCGCCAGACCGTCCCACGCCTGCGCGGATCAGGCGACCTGGGCGGATTGCCATCCTGCGATCAGGGCGTGCAGTGCCGCGGCGTCCGAACTCGACTTGATCTGCTCGCGCAGATTGGCGTCGCTGAGGAGTTCGGCGATCTCGGAAAGTATTTCAAGATGCTTCTGCGTGGCTGCTTCCGGCACGAGCAGGAAGATCAGCAGGACGACAGGCTGTTCGTCCGGTGCGTCGAATCCGATCGGGTTCGCCAACTGGAACACGGCGGCCATGGGCGACTTGAGGCCCTTGATGCGTCCGTGCGGGATGGCCACGCCATGGCCCAACCCGGTCGAGCCGAGGCGCTCGCGGGCAAAGAGGCTGTCGGTGATGAGGGCGCGGCCGAGACCATGCAGGTTCTCGAACAGCAAGCCTGCTTCTTCAAAAGCACGCTTCTTGCTGGTGGCGTCAACGCTCACGAGCACTTGAGCGGGAGGCAGGATGGACGCGAGTCGGTTCATGTTGGGGCAGGGCGGGGGCGATTATGCACCCACCCCGCAAAAAGCAAAGAGCCACCCGAAGGTGGCCCGCAAGAGTATTTGCCCGGAGTGGTACTACATCACACGCTTGGGCGCTTCGTGATGATGGTCCTGCAGGCGGTCCTTGTGGCGGACGACTTGCCTGTCGAGTTTGTCGACCAATTCGTCGACAGCAGCGTAGAGATCAGCGTGGCTCGACTCGGCGAACATGTCATTGCCCTTGACGTGAATGTTGCATTCGGCGCGTTGCCGGCGCTCCTTTTCCTTTTGCTTTTCCACCGTGAGGATCACCTTGACATCGACTACCTGGTCGAAATGGCGGGTGATCCGGTCCAGCTTGCTCGTAACGTAGTTGCGCAAGGCGGGTGTGACGTCGAGGTGATGACCGCTGATCGTCAAATTCATGAATGACCTCCTGGAATTGACGGTTGGGGAAATAGCCGCACCCCTTGGTAGGGAGATACAGCCGGGGAAACGAAAGCAGAGTGGGGAGAAGAGACGGAGAGGGGGAAGAGAAGAGAAAGCGGAGAAGGTCGGTTCACTATGCCCATGCTGTCATCGAATTGCAATCTTTCCGAACACGTACAAAGGGCCATTCCCCGTAGGGATTTCCCAACGCCATGAATCTGATAGCTGTCCCCTCGCCACGGCCCCGGCGCGAGGCGGGCGAAGCCCGGCAAGTCCGCGAGACACCGCGGTTCCGGCGCCGCCGGTCCGCCGGTGTTGCCCCCGGCAGGGGGTAGGCGAAGCGACACGCAGTGCGCGCAGCCTGGGGGCGAGCCTACTTCCAGGCGGCGCGCATGCGGCGCAACAGGTCGATCGTGGCGGCTGGCGCCGGCACGTGCGGCGCTCTCTCTGGCGGCGGCGGCCACGTCTGCTGCTCGAAGCGCTCGGCGTCGGACGCCGTGATGAAGCGCGTACGCCCCGCATACAAGTGTCGGTCGCCGCGAACCGCTTGTTGCGTGACGTAGAAGCGCTGCGGCACCAGCAAGTGCAGATGGTCGCGCGCACGCGTCATCGCGACGTACAGCAACCGCCGCTCCTCTTCGAGTTCTTGCGCCCCCTGCGCAACATCGGCCGGAATGCAGCCGTCGACCACGTTCAACACATGCACCGAGGTCCACTCCTGCCCCTTGGCCGAGTGAATGGTCGAAAGAATCAGGTAGTCCTCGTCGAGCAGGGGAGGCCCCGGCCGGTCGCTGGTGGCTTCGGGCGGGTCGAGCGTGAGTTCGGTCAGGAAGCGCTCGCGCGACGCATAGCCCGACGCCAGTCGCGCCAATTGTTCGACATCGCCGCGGCGCAGTTCGGCGTCCTCGTGGAGGCGCTCCAGATGCGGCAGGTACCACCGCAGCGCCAGGTCCATATCGGCGGGCCAGGCAAGCGCAGGCTCGCGCAGCGCTGCATAGATGGCGGCAAATCGCGCCCACTCGGTCTGCGCGGCGGAGGGCGGAACGAAGGCCTGCACGACCGCACCCGGATCGGCCGCTTCGGCCATTGCGTCGAGCAGACGGGTGGAAGTGACCGGCCCGATGCCCGGAATCAGTTGAGTGACGCGGAATCCCGCCATGCGCCCTCGCGGGTTCTGCGCAAAGCGCAGCACGGCGAGCAGGTCCTTTACATGCGCGGCTTCAAGAAACTTGAGCCCGCCGTATTTGACGAAGGGAATGTTGCGCCGCGCCAATTCAAGCTCGAGCGCGGCGCTGTGCGTCGACGTGCGAAACAGCACCGCCTGTGATTTGAGCGCCAGGCCGCCTTCGCGATGTGCCAGAACGCGGTCGGCCACCCAGCGTGCCTGCTGCGCCTCGTCGGGCACCAGCACAAGTTGGGGTCGGCCGGCCGAAGACTTGTCGGTCCAGAGCGTTTTCGCATGGCGCTCCGCGGCGGCGGCGATTACGGCGTTCGAGACATCGAGGATGGGCTGCGTCGAGCGGTAGTTGCGCTCCAGCGTGACGATTCGCGCGGGCCGGCTGAACTGCTGTGGAAAGTCGAGGATGTTGCGAACCGTTGCACCACGAAATGCGTAGATCGACTGCGCGTCGTCGCCCACCACCGTGACGCCACGTCCATCCGGCTTCATCGAACGCAGGATGGCGGCCTGCAGCAGATTCGTGTCCTGGTATTCGTCGACCAGCACATGATCGAAGCGCGCGCCGACGTGCTCGGCGAGTGTCGGCTCCGCCACCATCTCGGCCCAGTACAGCAGCAGGTCGTCGTAGTCGAGCACGTGCTGCTGCTGCTTGGCCTCGACATAGGCGCCGAACAGCCGCTTGAGTTCGGATTCCCATTCTGCGCACCAGGGAAACGCGTGTTTCAGCACTTCCGCCAGCGGCGCGCAGGTGTTGACGGTGCGCGAGTAGATCGAGAGGCAGGTGCCCTTCTGCGGAAAGCGCCGCGTCGTGGACGACAGGCCGAGGTCGTTGCGCACCAGCCCCATGAGGTCTTCGGCGTCGCCACGATCATGGATGGTGAAGTTCTCGTCCAGGCCGACCTGCGCCGCGTACTCGCGCAGCAGCCGCGCGCCGATGCCGTGGAAGGTGCCCGCCCAAGGCAGCGCCGGCGGCGCGTCGGTTTTCAGGCCGAGCACGCGCGCCAGCACCTGTCCGGCCCGGCGCTCCATCTCCTGCGCGGCACGGCGGGAGAAGGTCAGCAGCAGGATGCGCTGCGGATCGGCGCCGCGCGCGATCAGGTGGGCCACGCGGTGGGCCAGCGTGCTGGTCTTGCCGGAACCCGCGCCGGCGATCACGAGCAAGGGGCGATCGTCCCGCAGCACGTCGCCCAGGGCGACGTCCACACCGTGCTCCACCGCCGCGCGCTGCTCGTCGTTGAGCTGGGCGAGCGCGGTCGCCAGGCGATCGGTCTGGCTGGCGGAGGTGGGTTTCGCGACGCTCTGCATCGACGCAACTTTACTGTATGTCCATCCAGATACGGCCGGCGATGCCCGGAGGGCGGATGACATAATCGCGCCTCGCTGCAAACCGGAGCCTTTCATATGGAAATCGACCCGTCTCGGCAGCTTTCGCTCCCCCTCTGACACGTCCGTTGGCGAGGGAGTTGAAAGCGCCCCACCCCCTTCGCCCAACCGCCAGACCATTCACGGGAGTGAGCCATGCTCAACATCTTCACGCTCGCCAACGGTCGCCTCGTCCAGGAAGAGATCGAGGCGCTCGAAGAGCTTTCCCAGTTCCAGCCCATCTGGGTCGACCTCGAATCACCCACCGTCGAGGAAAAGCGCTGGATCAAGCAGTACTACGGCCTCTCCATCCCCGAAGACGCGATGGACGAGGACATCGAGGAATCCGCCCGCTTCTACGAAGAAGACAACGGCGAACTCCACATCCGCAGCGACTTTCTGATCGATGACGACGAGAACCCGCGCTCGGTGCGGGTGGCCTTCATCCTCAACCAGCACAACACGGAACTGCGCAGCCGCGGCGTGCTGTTCTCGATCCACGACGAGGACGTGCCCGTCTTCCGCCTGTTGCGCATGCGCGCACGCCGCGCGCCCGGCCTGATCGAGGACGCCAAGGAAGTGCTCCTGAAGCTGTTCGACGCCGACGCCGAATACTCGGCCGACACGCTAGAGAACATCTACGACGAACTCGAATCCGCCGGCAAGAAGGTGCTCTCGGGCAACGTGAGCGACGAACTGGCCGGCGAGGTGCTCGGCCTGATCGCGCGGCAGGAAGACTTGAACGGCCGCATCCGCCGCAACGTGATGGACACCCGCCGCGCCGTGAGCTTCATGATGCGCAGCCGCATGCTCAACGCCGAGCAGTTCGAGGAGGCGCGACAGATCCTTCGCGACATCGAATCGCTCGACAACCACACGGCCTTCCTGTTCGACAAGATCAACTTCCTGATGGATGCGACCGTCGGTTTCATCAACATCAACCAGAACAAGACCATCAAGATCTTCTCGGTCGCGAGCGTGGCGCTGCTGCCGCCGACCTTGATCGCGAGCGTGTACGGCATGAACTTCAAGTTCATGCCCGAACTCGATCTGAGCTACGGC
Organism: Variovorax sp. J22R115; assembly: GCF_030317005.1. Classification (NCBI taxonomy): domain Bacteria; kingdom Pseudomonadati; phylum Pseudomonadota; class Betaproteobacteria; order Burkholderiales; family Comamonadaceae; genus Variovorax; species Variovorax sp. J22R115. The sequence goes on from NZ_JASZYM010000010.1 coordinate 169,514, forward strand.
TATGCCTACGCGATCGTGCTGATGATCGCGAGCGCGCTGGTGCCGATGTGGTACTTCCGCCGGCGCGGCTGGCTCAAATAGTCGCGGGCGCATCCGTCGGGAGCGTGGCCAGCCACGCGTCGATCACCGCGAGGCTGTAGCGGCTCGCGACCGCCGAGACGAATCGCGTGAAGTCGCCGTGGGCCGCGTCGTCGGCCCGATCGGAAATCGTGCGCACCGCGGCGAAGGGCACGCCGTAGTCGTGGCACACCTGCGCCACGGCGGCGCCCTCCATTTCGACCGCGAGCGCGTCGGGCAATGCCAGGCGCAGCGCTTCGCTTTCGGCCGAGGTCGACACGAAGCGGTCCCCGCTGACCAGCAGGCCGCGATGGACCTTCGGCGCGGTCAGTTTGAAGTCCTCGACCACCTTCTCGCCCAGGAGCGTGACCGGATCGCTCAGCAGGTCGGCGGCCACGACCGCCAACGCATCGCTGATTGCGGTGTCGGCCGCAAAGCGCGCGTGGCCGGTCAGCGGCACTTCGTACTTCGGGAAGATCGGCGAAGCGTCCAGGTCGTGCTGCAGAAGCCTGGTCGCCACGACCACGTCGCCGACGTCGACGCCCGGCGCCAGCCCACCGGCAACGCCGGTGAACACGATGGCCCGCACGCCGAATCGTTCCATCAACACCGTTGCCGTGGTGGCCGCCGCGACCTTGCCGATGCGCGACAGCACCGCGACCACGAGTTGCCCCTGCAGGTGGCCGACCCAGTAGTCCCGGCCGGCAACGTGGATGCGCTGCTCGTCAGGCATCTGCGCGAGCAGCGCCGCCAACTCCTCGTGCATGGCAGCCACGATGGCGATAGGCAGCCGGGGCGAATCGCTCATCGCGCGTCCTGTCTCAAGCCGTCACTGCTTGATGTCAACACCGTAGAAGGTATGGCGGCCGAACGGGCTCAATTTGAAGTCGACGACTTCCTTGCGAACCGGCTTCAACTGCACCGCATGTGCGATGGTGAACCACGGCGCTTGCTCCTTGAAGATCACTTGCGCCTTCTTGTAAAGCGCATCGCGCTCGGCCTGCTTGGGCACGTTCTTCGCCTGCACGACCAGGTCCTCGTAGGGCTTGTAGCAGAACTTCGCCACATTGCTGCCGCTGGCCGATTGCGCCGACGCGCAGCCCAGCAGGGTGTAGAGGAAGTTGTCCGGATCGCCGTTGTCGCCCGTCCAGCCGAGCATGCCCATCTGGTGCTCGCCGGCCTGCATGCGCTTGCGGTACTCGCCCCATTCGAAGGACTTGATCTCGGCCTTGACGCCGATCTTCGCGAGGTCGGCCTGCATCAGTTCGGCGATGCGCTTGGCGTTCGGGTTGTAGGGACGCTGAACCGGCATCGCCCACAGGTCGGTGGTGAACCCGTCCGGATAGCCCGCCTGCGCCAAGAGCTTCTTCGCGGCTTCCGGATCGTACGGGTCGTCCTTGATCGCGTCGTTGTATGACCACATGGTCGGCGGGATCGGATTCTTTGCGGCGACGCCGGTGCTGAGGTAGACGCCGTCGATGATGGCCTTCTTGTTGATCGCCATGTTGAGCGCCTTGCGCACGCGCACGTCGTCGAATGGCTTCTTCTGGGTGTTGTAGGCGAGGTAGCCGACGTTGAGACCGGCCTGCTCCAGCACCTGCACGTTGGGGTCCTTGCGGATCGCGTCCAGGTCGGCGGGATTCGGGTACGGCATCACGTGGCACTCGCCCTTCTGCAGCTTGGCCCAGCGCACCGACGCATCGGGCGTGATCGCGAAGATCAGGTCGTCGATCTTGGCCTTGCCACCCCAGTACTGCGGGAAGGCCTTGAAGCGGACGATGGCGTCCTTCTGGTACTGCACGAGATAGAAGGGGCCGGTGCCGATCGGATCCTGGTCGATCTTCTCCGGCGTGCCGGCCTTGAGCATCGCGATCGCGTATTCCTTCGACTGGATGCCGGCATAGGGCATCGCGAGGTTGGCGAGGAAAGGCGCCTCCGGCTTGTTCAGCGTGAACTTCACCGTGTAGTCATCGATGCGGTCGATGGACTTCAGCAGCTTGGGCATGCCCATGTCGTTGAAGTAGGAGTGGTTCGGGCTCGTGACCTTGAAGTAGGGGTCGTTCTCCTTCCACTGTCGCTCCATCATGAAGATGACGTCGTCGGCATTGAAGTCCCGCGTCGGCTTGAAGCTCTTGGCCGTGTTGTGCCACTTGACGCCCTTGCGCAGCTTGAAGGTGTACTCCGTGCCGTCGGGCGAAATGGTCCAACTCTCGGCGAGGCCCGGCACCACCTTGGTCGTGCCGCGCTCGAAATCGACGAGGTTGTTGTAGACCTGCGTGGTGGCGTCGAAAGAGGTGCCCGTGGTGTTCACGGCCGCATAGAAATTCTCGGGACTGCCCTCCGAGCAGTAGACCAGCGTCTTGGCCGAAGCGGCGCCGCAGGCGATCGCGAGCGCCGCCGGCGCCAGCAGCGCGGCAGTGCGAAGGCGGCGCGAGAGTTTGGAAGTGGGGGACATGTCGGTCGACTCCTTCAGGGTTGAATCCGCACTCAAGCGGGCAGGGAATGATCGGCACGGACTTCCGCCGCACCATCGAGAAATTTTTCGGCATGGTGGCAGGCCACCATGCGTTCGTCGAGCAGGCGCGGCAGCGGCCGTTCCGTGCGGCAGCGCTCGGTGGCATGCGCGCAACGCGTGTTGAACACGCATCCCGGCGGCGGCGCCAGCGGTGAAGGCAACTCGCCCTTCAGCACGATGCGTTCTGCCGCGAGGCCGGGTGTCGAGGCCAGCAGCGCCTGCGTGTACGGGTGCAGCGGCCGCGCGAAGATGCGCGCCTTGGGACCCTGCTCCACCGCATGGCCGAGGTACATCACCAGCACGTCGTGCGCGATGTGGCGCACCACGCCGAGGTCGTGCGAGATGAAGAGATAGGACAGCCCCAGCTCGGCCTGCAGATCCGCCAGCAGGTTCAGCACCTGTGCCTGGATCGACACATCGAGCGCGGACACGGGCTCGTCGGCCACCAGCAGGCGCGGATCGAGCATCAGCGCGCGCGCGATCGCGATGCGCTGGCGCTGGCCACCCGAGAACATGTGCGGATAGCGGTTGGCGTACTCGGGCCGCAGCCCGACGCGCGCCAGCATGTCCCGGGCCTTTGCGGCGCGCTCCGACTTGCCGAGCGACGTGTTGATCGCGAGCGGGTCTTCGAGCACGGCCGAGATCTTCTTTCGGGGGTTGAGCGAACCGTACGGGTTCTGGAACACCAGCTGCACGGCCTGCCGCAATTCGCGCCGACGCTCGGCGGGCGGGTCGACCGCATCGTGGCCAACCAGCGTGAGGGAGCCCGCCGTCGGCTTCTCGATCAACGCAACCATGCGTGCCAAGGTCGACTTGCCGCAACCCGATTCGCCGACCACCGCGAGCGTTCGGCCTTTCTCCAGCTTGAAGGAGATGTTGCCGACGGCCTGCAGATGCGCAGGGGCGCGAAAGAGTCCGCGCCGGACCGAATACACGCGCTGCAGCCCCTTGGCCTCGACGACCACTTCGCTCATCGCACGAACTCCACCACCTGCGCGCCATCGCGTGCAAGCGCCTCGTCGCGCCGGGGATCGCCGAGGGCGTAATGACAGCGCACCTGCCCGCCCATCCACTCCCGCAGTTCGGGCCGCTCGGTGCGCGAATGCGCCGTCGCGTAACTGCAGCGCGGCGAGAAGAGGCAGCCGGCCGGCCGATCGTGCACACCCGGGACCACGCCAGCGATGGTGGCAAGCCGCCCTTTGCCCGCGGTGCGTTCGGGCAATGCCGCAAGCAGAGCCGCGGTGTAGGGGTGCTGCGGCGCGGCGAACAGCTCGGTCACGCCGCGCTCCTCCATCACCTGGCCCGCATACATCACGGCCACGCGCTGGGCCATCTCGCTGACCACGCCCATGTTGTGCGTGATCAGCACCAGCCCCATGCCGCGCTCCTTCTGCAGGCTGCGCAGCAGGTCGAGGATCTGCGCCTGAATGGTCACATCGAGCGCGGTGGTCGGTTCGTCGGCGATCAGCAGGCGCGGGTTGCATGCGATCGCCATGGCGATCATCACGCGCTGGTTCATGCCGCCCGACAACTGGTGCGGGTAGGCGCCGAGGCGCGATGACGCAGCGGGGATGCCCACCTGTTCGAGCAACTCGGTCGCGCGCTTCTTCGCCTCGCGCTTGTCGAGGTTCAGGTGCAGGCGCAAGGTCTCCATCAACTGCCACCCAATCGTGAAGCAGGGATTGAGGCTGGTCGTCGGCTCCTGGAAAATCATCGCGACGTCCTTGCCGACGAGGCTGCGCCGCTCCTTGTCGGAGATGCCGAGCAAATCGTGGCCGGCAAAACGCAGGTGCTGCGCACGCACACGGCCGGGCCAGCCGATGAGGCCCATCAGCGCCATCATCGTGACGCTCTTGCCCGAACCCGATTCGCCGACGATGCCGAGCACCTCGCCCTGCTCCAGGCGCAGGCTCACGCCATCGACCGCATGCAGCGTGCCGCCTTGCGTGGGGAACTCCACATGCAGGTCGCGAATGTCTAACAACGGCATGGCGTGGGCAACTTCAGCGTTTGAGTTTGGGGTCCAGGGCGTCGCGCAAGCCGTCACCCAGCAGGTTGAATGCGAGCACGGCGGCGAGGATCGCGAGGCCCGGAAATGTCACGACCCACCACGCGCGCAAGACGAACTCGCGCGCGTCGGCCAGCATGGTTCCCCATTCCGGTGACGGCGGCTGTGCACCGAGGCCGAGGAAGCCCAGCGCCGCCGCATCGAGGATGGCGGTCGAAACCCCCAGAGAGGCCTGCACGATGAGCGGCGCGGCGCAGTTGGGCAGCACCTCGCGGAACATGAGGCGCAGCGTGCCCGCACCGCTCACGCGCGCGGCCGTCACGTAATCGCGCGACACCTCGGAGATCACGGCGGCGCGTGTGATGCGCACGTAGTGCGGCAGCACCACGATCGCGACCGCGAGCATCGCATTGATCAGCCCCGGCCCAAGGATCGCCACGATCACGATCGCGAGCAGCAGGCTCGGCAGCGTGAGGATCACATCCATCAGCCGCATGATCGCGATCTCGAGCACGCCACGAAAGAAGCCGGCGATCAGCCCCAGCGAGATGCCGACCGCGACCGAGATCGCGACGACGGCCATGCCGATCGACAGCGAGAGCCGCGCGCCATACATGAGCCGCGAGAGGATGTCCCGGCCGATGGCGTCGGTGCCCAGAAGATGCGCCATCGATCCGCCATCCTGCCAGGCCGGAGGGCGCAGGAAGGCTGTGCTGTCGGTCTGGTTGGGCGCATGCGGCGCGATCCACGGCGCGAACAGCGCCACCAGCAGCAGGAACACGACCACTCCCAGACCGATGACCGCGCCGCGATTGGCCGAGAACGAGCCCCAGAACTCGCGCCACGGCCCCGGTGGTGCAGTACCTATTTCGACGGGAACTGTGGTCGCGCTCATCGCGATTGCCGGATGCGGGGATTGATGAAGCCGTAGGCCAGGTCGACCACGACGTTGACCACCATCACGATGACGCCGAGCAGCAGCATGCCGCCCTGGAGCACGGGATAGTCGCGCCGGCCGATGGCCTCGATCAGCCACTTGCCGACACCGGGCCAGGAAAAGATGGTCTCGGTCAGGATGGCTCCCGTGAAGAGCACGCCAACCTGCAGCCCGATCACCGTGACTACCGGGATCAGCGCATTGCGCAGTGCATGCACGCCCACCACGCGCAGCGGCGCGAGTCCCTTGGCGCGCGCGGTGCGGATGTAGTCCTCGCCGAGCACTTCGAGCATGGCCGATCGCGTCATCCGCGCGATCACCGCGAGCGTGTTCGTGCCAAGCACGATGGCCGGCAGGATCAGGTGCTGCAGCGCCGAGAAAAACGCGCCCTTGTCATCCGACAGCAACGAATCGATGAGCAGGAAGCCGGTCACCGGCTCGATGTAGTACTGCACCGCGATGCGGCCCGAGACCGGCGTCCAGCCGAGCTGCACCGAAAAGAACAGGATCAGCAGCAACCCCCACCAGAAGATGGGCATCGAGTAGCCGGTGAGCGAAGTTGCCATCACGCCGTGGTCGAACAGCGAGTTGCGCTTGACCGCCGCAATGATGCCCGCCGGAATGCCGAGGATCAGCGCGAAGAGGATGGCGCACACCGCCAGTTCGACCGTGGCCGGGAAGAGCGCGAGAAACTCGCTCATCACCGGTTCCTGGGTGATGACCGACTTGCCCAGGTCGCCGTGCATCACGCGCTCGATGTAGATGCCGTATTGCGTGAAGAGCGGCTTGTCGAGTCCGTAGTCCTTCAGCAGTTGCGCGTGGCGGACCGGATCGATGCCGCGCTCGCCCGCGAGCGTCTCGATGGGGTCGCCCGGCACCAGCCGGATCAGGAAAAACGCAAGCAGCGTCATGCCGATGAAGGTCGGCACGAGGAGGCTTGCGCGTGTCAGGATGAATCGAAACATTCAGTCCCAATATGCAAGAGCGATGCCGGGTCGCGTCCCCGGCCGAACCCTTACTTTTTGACGTCGCGCAATTCGCGCCGCAGGATCTTGCCGACCGGCGTCTTGGGAAGATCGGTGCGGAACTCGATCACACGCGGCTGCTTGTAGCCGGTGAGGTTTGCACGGCAGAACTCGCGCACCTCGGCCTCGGTGAGGTCGGCGTCCTTCTTGACGATCACAAGCTTCACGGTCTCGCCGGTCTTCTCGTCGACGATGCCCACCGCGGCGCATTCGAGCACGCCCGGGATCTGTGCGACCACGTCCTCGATCTCGTTCGGGTACACGTTGAAGCCCGAGACCAGGATCATGTCCTTCTTGCGGTCGACGATCTTGAAGTAGCCGCGCTCGTCGACCACGCCGACGTCGCCGGTCTTGAAGTAGCCGTCGGCCGTCATGACCTTGGCCGTTTCGTCGGGACGCTGCCAGTAGCCGGCCATCACCTGCGGCCCCTTGACCGCGACCTCGCCGGCCTGGCCCAGGGCGACGTCGTGGCCGTCGTCGTCGATCAGCTTCACATAGGTGCTAGGCAAGGGCACACCGATGGTGCCGGTGTACGCGATGCTCGTCGTCGGATTGCAGGTGACCGACGGCGAGGTTTCCGAAAGACCGTAGCCCTCGCAGATCGGGCAGCCCGTCTTGTCGAGCCACAGCTTGGCCACCGCGCCCTGCACCGCCATGCCGCCGCCGACGGAGACCTTCAGGTTCTTCCAGTTGACGGTGCCGAAGTCGGGATGGTTCGCGAGGCCGTTGAATAGCGTATTCACGGCCGGGAAGCTGTGGAAGGTGTGCTTCGACAACTCCTTGAGCACGCCCGCGATGTCGCGCGGATTCGGGATCAGGATCAGCTTTCCGCCCGTGCGCATGCTCAGCATCATGTTCACGGTGAAAGCGAAGATGTGATACAGCGGCAGCGCGCAAACGCTGGTCGGCTGTTCGCCGGCGGGCACCTTCTGCATGACCGGATCGTTCCAGGCTTCGGACTGCAGCACGTTGGCGATCACGTTGCGTTGCAGCAGCACTGCGCCCTTCGACACGCCGGTGGTGCCGCCGGTGTATTGCAGCACCGCGACGTCGTCGGGACCGATCGCGACCGGCTGGACGGTGCGCGACGCGCCCTTTTCGAGCGCTTCGTTGAACCGCACCGCACCGGGCAGGCTGTATTGGGGCACCATCTTCTTGACGTTGCGCACGACGTAGTTGACCAGCGCACCCTTCAGCAGGCCCAGGCGGTCGCCCATCGCGGCCAAAACGACGTGCTTGACCGGCGTGGCCGCCATGCATTGCTGCAGCGTGGTGCCGAAGTTCTCCATGATGACGATCGCCTTGGAGCCCGAATCCTTGAGTTGGTGCTCCAGTTCCCGCGGCGTGTAGAGCGGGTTCACGTTGACGAGGATCAAGCCGGCGCGCAGCAGGCCCGCCACAGCGATCGGGTACTGCGGGCAGTTCGGCATCATCACGGCGACGCGGTCGCCCTTGACGAGGCCCAGGCCTTGCAAGTAGCCGGCGAAAGCACGGCTTTGACGGTCGACATCGGCGTAGCTCACGTCCTTGCCCATGAAGCTGTAGGCCGTGCGATCCGCGTACTTCGCGAAGCTTTCTTCCATGAGCGCGACCAGCGAGGGGTAGCGTGAGGCGTCGATGTCGGCGGGCACGCCTTGCGGATAGCTGCCAAGCCAGGGTCGGTCAGTCACAGTTAGTCTCCAATGCAAAATATTGTGTCGAAATTTGCCGCCATCGTAACTTGACGTTCGGATGTGGCACGGGCCGCGACACTGCGCGGCCCGTGGTTTTTTGCGCGCCGCGCCGAGAGTTACTCGATCGCCTTGGCCATGTCCTCTACGACCTTCTTGGCGTCGCCGAAGACCATCATGGTCTTGTCCATGTAGAACAGTTCGTTGTCCAGGCCGGCGTAGCCCGCGGCCATCGAGCGCTTGTTCACGATCACCGTCTTGGCCTTGTAGGCCTCCAGGATCGGCATGCCGTAGATCGGCGTGCCCTTGGTGAGCGCGGCCGGGTTCACCACGTCGTTGGCGCCCAGGATGATCGCGACGTCGGCCTGCGCGAACTCGCCGTTGATGTCCTCCATCTCGAAGACCTGGTCGTAAGGCACCTCGGCCTCGGCCAGCAGCACGTTCATGTGCCCCGGCATGCGGCCCGCCACCGGGTGGATCGCGTACTTCACCGTCACGCCCTTGTGCGTGAGCTTCTCGGCGAGCTCGTTGACCGCGTGCTGGGCGCGCGCCACCGCCAGGCCGTAGCCCGGCACGATGATCACCGTGTCGGCATTGGACAGCATGTAGGCCGCATCGTCGGCGCTGCCGCTCTTGACCGGGCGCTGCTCCTGGGTGCCCGTGGCCGCACTGGCCGCCTCGCCGCCGAAGCCGCCCAGGATCACGTTGAAGAACGAGCGATTCATCGCCTTGCACATGATGTAGCTCAGGATCGCACCCGAGGAGCCCACCAGCGAGCCCGCCACGATCAGCATCGCGTTGTTCAGGCTGAAGCCGATGCCCGCGGCCGCCCAGCCCGAGTAGCTGTTGAGCATCGACACCACCACCGGCATGTCCGCGCCGCCGATCGGGATGATGATCAAGACGCCCATCACGAAGGCCAGCACCAGCATCGCGAGGAAGGCCGCCCAGCTCTCGGTGGCCATGTAGACCAGCCCGAGCGCGATGGTCAGCAGGCCCAGCACGAGGTTGAGCATGTGCTGGCCCTTGAACTGCACCGGCGCGCCCTGGAACAGGCGGAACTTGTACTTGCCCGAGAGCTTGCCGAAGGCGATCACCGAGCCGCTGAAGGTGATGGCACCGATGGCCGCACCCAGGAACAGTTCGAGCCGGTTGCCCGCGGGAATGGCGTAGCGCAGGAAGCCGTCGATGACGGCCGCGCCTTCGGGCGTGTTGACACCGACCGCGGCCGCCACCGGCGGCGGCGTGATGCCGAAGGCCCAGGGCTCGACCACGGCGGCCACGGCGATGAAGACCGCGGCCAGACCGATCATGCTGTGGAAGAACGCGACCAGTTCGGGCATCTGCGTCATCTCGACGGTCTTGGCGCGATAGGCGCCATAGCCGCCGCCGACCACCAGGCCCAGCAGCACCCAGGCCATGCCCATGGCCTTGCCGCCGGAGAGCTGCACGATCAGCGCCGCGGTGGTCAGGATGGCGATGGCCATGCCGACCATGCCGAACAGGTTGCCCCGGATGGAGGTGGTGGGGTGGGAGAGGCCCTTCAGCGCCTGGATGAAGCAGACACTGGCAATGAGATACAGCAGCGTGACAACGTTCATGCTCATGCTGCATTCCCCTTGTCCGCAGCACCGGCCGCAGGCGCCTTCTTGTCCTTCTTTCTGAACATCTCCAGCATCCGCCGGGTGACCAGGAAGCCGCCGAAGACGTTCACTGCCGCGAGCGCCACGGCCAGCACGCCCATGGTCTTGCCCAGGCCGCTTTCCGTGAGCGCCGCCGCCAGCATGGCGCCCACGATCACGATCGCCGAGATGGCGTTGGTGACCGCCATCAGCGGCGTGTGCAACGCCGGCGTGACGGTCCACACCACGTGGTAGCCGACGTAGATGGCCAGCACGAAGATGATGAGGTTGATGACGGTGTGTGAAACGGGATCCATGCTGCTTCTCCTCGCGGTTCGCTTATTTCTTGGTGACCTGGCCGTCTTGCGCCATGCGGCAGGCCGCCACGATGTCGTCTTCGAGGTCGATCTTCAGCGCGCCTTCCTTGGTCACGATGAGCTTCAGGAAGTCGAGCACGTTGCGCGCATAGAGCGAGGAGGCGTCCGCCGCGACCAGCGCCGGCAGATTGGTCTCGCCGACGATGGTCACGCCGTGCTTCACGACCGTCTTGTCGGCCTCGGACAGCGGGCAGTTGCCTCCGACGCCCTCAGGGCCCTTGCCCGCGGCGATGTCGACGATCACCGAACCCGGCTTCATCGACTTGACCATCTCCTCGGTGATCAGGGTGGGCGCGGCACGGCCCGGGATCAGCGCGGTGCTGATCACGATGTCGGCCAGCGCCACGCGCTTGGCGACCTCGACCTGCTGGCGCGCCAGCCAGCTCGGCGGCATCGGCTTGGCGTAGCCGCCGACGCCGACGGCGGCTTCCTTCTCCTCATCGGTGTCGTAGGACACCTCGATGAACTTGCCGCCCAGCGATTCGATCTGTTCCTTGACGCTCGGGCGCACGTCCGACGCCTCGATGACCGCGCCCAGCCGCTTGGCCGTGGCGATGGCCTGCAACCCCGCCACGCCGACGCCGAGGATCACGACCCGTGCCGCTTTCACGGTGCCGGCAGCGGTCATCAGCATCGGGAAGAAGCGCTGGTACTTGTCGGCCGCGACCATCACGGCCTTGTAGCCGGCGATGTTGGCCTGCGAGGACAGCACGTCCATGCTCTGCGCGCGCGTGGTGCGCGGGGCCGCCTCGAGTGCGAAGGCGGTGAGGCCGGCCGCCGCGAGACGCTGCAGGCCAGCGGCATCGAAGGGATTGAGCATGCCGATGACGACGGTGCCCGGTTTCATGAGCGCGATCTCGTTGTCAAAGGGCGTGCGCACCTTGAGCACGAGGTCGGCGCCCAGGGCCCCGGCCTGGTCGGTGATCTCGGCACCGGCGGCCTCGTAGGCGGCATCGGTGACGCTGGCGGCAACGCCGGCGCCCGCCTGAACGCGGATGACATGACCCTGAGCCACGAGCTTTTTCGCAGTCTCCGGAGTGACGGCGACTCGGGATTCGCCTAGCGCAGTTTCGGCCGGCACGCCTATCAGCATGAACTTCTCCTCAGACAGCGTTGAAATTTCGCGCCGAGCTTACATGAAGACGTTCCCCTCAAGTTGTCCCTGGAGTGCACCTTCGAGCAGGTTGCCTGTGCGTCACCGCAACGCCTGCCGCTACCAAATTCTCGGCAGTATTGGGGTATGCACTCATTGATTGCGTGAACAAGTTGCGATGCCAAAACGGGCATGGATAGGTACACTCCCGGCACGTGACCGATCAAAGACTTCGGCACGCAATAACGAGATACAGGGAATGGAATGCGAATAGCAGCTTGACGATGAGGCGGTCCAGCTCGACTTGATCCGCCACACGATGGAGGGCATGGGTCACGAATGCCATGGCTTCAGCGATGGGAAGACGTTGCTGCGCGATCTCCGCCAGCAGACCTACGACCTGCTGATCCTCGATTGGACTCTCCCCGATGTACAGGGTCCCCGCGTGGTGCGATGGATCCGCGAGGATCTCAGCAGCCGGATCCCCATTCTTTTCGTGACCAACCGGCGCGAAGAGAAGGACATGGTCGAGGGGCTGGCGGCCGGCGCTGATGACTTCATGGTCAAGCCGATCCGCGTGGCCGAACTGCAGGCCCGCGTTCACGCATTGCTGCGCCGCTCCTATCCCGCCCAGCATGACGCCGACCTGATCTTCGGCGCCTACCACTTCGTCCCCGCGACCCGCAGCCTGCGGGTCCACGGAACGCTGGCCGAACTGAGCCACCGCGAATACGAGCTGGCCCTGTTCCTCTTCCAGAACCTCGGCCGACTGCTGTCGCGCGAACATTTGCGCGAAGCGGTATGGGGCGTGGGGGCTGAGTCGCCTTCGCGCTCGCTCGACACGCACATCTCCCGCCTTCGGGTGAAGCTGGATCTGATGCCATCCAACGGGTTTCTGCTGTCGGCGGTCTACGGACTCGGCTACCGGCTGGAGTCCATCGACGCCAACCTGCTCAGCTCGCTCTACAACTCGACGAGCCAGCCGGAATGAGCTCCGGCAGTCCGCGGCGCACTGCGGACACAGCCCCCTCGGACCGCTGGCGCTGGGCGCAACGACGCGGCCCGTGGCTGCTCCTTGCGGTGGCGCTGGTATTGCTGGTCAGTGGCCTCAGCCTGACCCAGCCGATGCCGAGGGCTGACCGGCTGCTGCAGGACAGCGCGCGCGCCGCACTGGCGGCGCCGCCGTCGAACGACATCGTGATCGTGGCCATCGACGAGAAAAGCCTCGACGCGATCGGCCGCTGGCCGTGGCGCCGCGCGCAGCACGCCGAGTTGCTGCGCGCCATTTCCGCCCAGTCGCCGAAATGCATCGGCTTCGACGTACTGTCGGCCGAGCGCGACGCGAGCCATGCGGGCGACGACGCGGTGCTCGCCGACGCCATGCGCGACAGCGGCTGCGTCGTGCTCCCAACCGCCCTGCAAATCCTCGGGCAGCGCTCCCAGCAAGAGTTGCGGCCCTTGCCCGTACTGGCCGAGGCGGCCGCCGGCATCGGGCACGTCCACCTGTCGGTCGACCGGGATGGCCTTGCACGCAGCGCCTATGCCCGCGAAGGCTTTGCGGAAAGCATGCGACCGCACTTCGTGATCGCGCTACGCGACGCCGCGGCCGGAGCGGGCGCTAGCGCCCCCTCGGCACCGCTGCCCGACGCCGAGCCCGCTGCGCCGGCCTCCGACGGAGTGCAGCGCACCTGGTTGCGCCGCGACTTCGAGGCGATCATGTTCACGCGCGGACCCGCGCGCTTCAGGACCGTCTCCTATGTCGATGTGCTTCGCGGCAACGTCGATCCCGACGCGTTCCGCAACCGCTACGTGCTCGTTGGCACGACGGCTCCGGGACTCGGCGACGCCCATGCCAATTCGGCCCCGAACCAGCCCGGCCTCATGCCAGGGGTGGAGATCTTCGCCAACATGCTCCAGGCATTGCTCGCCGGGCAGCACGTGAAATTCGCCGCGCCCTGGCAGAACCTGCTCTTCAATCTCGGGCCACTGCTCGCGGCGCTTTTCGGCGTGCTGTGGCTGAGGCCGCTGGGCGTGACGGCGCTGATCGGCGCCATGCTGGCGCTTCAACTCGGCATGCTGGGGCAGCCCTCGGTCAACGTGCTGTTCGCTCCCGCAGCCGGCGTCGCCGGTCTGCTGGCGCTGTACCCGCTCTGGAGCCATATGCGGCTCTCCGCGGCCATCCGCTATCTGCGCCGCGGTACCGATGAGCTGCTGCGCGATGTCGGCCGCCGGCCGACTTCCGCACAGCGTTACGTCGTCGGCGATTTTCTCGACCGCCAGATGGACGCCACCCGGGCCGCCGCGACACGTATGCGCGACGTGCACCGCTTCGTACGCGACGGCATCGACCATCTGCCCGACCCGACCCTGACCCTTAGCACCGAGGGCAGGGTGGTGCTGGCCAACGTCGCCGCGCAACGCTACTGGCAACACGACGCCAGCGAAATACACGGCCAGGACGCCCATGGGCTCCTGGCCGACATCCGCTCGCGCAACAACGGCGCGCGCATGATGCCGAAAGGCGCGCTGCTTGGCGAACTTCGAGCCATCGCGGGCGAGGGCGAAGACTCCATGGGGCGCGCCGTGCTCCTGCGCTGTGTTCCCTTCTTTGACGCAGGTGACGAACACGCTGGCTGGATGGTCTCCCTGGTAGACATCACGAAAATGCGCCGTGCGCAGAGCCAGCGCGACGAGGCGCTCCGCTTCATCTCCCACGATGCGCGCGAGCCCAGCGCGACGATCCTCACCATCATCGAACTCGCACGCGAGCGGCCTGAGACCTTCGCCGACGGATCGCTGCTCGAGCGCATCGAACGTCAGGCGCGCACAGGGCTCGAGTTGGCCGACGGATTCGTGAACCTCGCGCGCGCCGAGGCAGAGCCATTTCGCGCCGAACTGCTCGACCTGGTCGCATTGCTGCAGCAGACCATCGACGACAGCTGGGCACGCGCGCGCCGGCGCCAGGTGCGCATCGTCCTGGTCAAGGCGCTCGACGAAGCGCAGTGCATTGCCGACCGCAACCTGTTGATGCGTGCCCTGGCCAATGTGCTGAGCAACGCGCTCAAGTATTCCCCTTCGGGCGCCGACCTCGAATGCAGCGTGCAGGAAGACGAGCGAAATTGGCGGGTGGCGTTCCGGGACCACGGGCCCGGCATTCCGGTCGAGTTGCAGTCGCAGCTTTTCCAGCCCTTTCACCGCCTGAATCACGAGGCGCATCCCGAAGTCCACGGTGTCGGACTCGGGCTGCTGCTGGTGCGAACGGTCGTCCAGCGTCACGGTGGCTCGGTCGAAATCGACAGCGCGCAGGGTGCCGGCTGTATCGTCACGCTGGTGCTTCCAAAGCCGACGTCCGTCGAGCGCGAGGCACTGGGATCCCACGAGGAATCATGAATATGGCAGAACGCTGGAAGCCCAACGTCACGGTGGCCGCAGTGATCGAGCAGGACGGGCGCTTCCTGCTCGTCGAGGAAGAAACCCCCGAGGGGCTCCTCCTCAACACACCGGCAGGCCATCTCGACCCCGGCGAATCCCCCGCCGAAGGGTGCGCCCGCGAAACACTGGAAGAAACAGCCCATCGCTTCACGCCCACCGCCCTCATCGGCATCTACATGGCGCGGACGCGGCGCGAAGAAGACATCACCTACCTCCGCTTCGCCTTCACCGGCACGCTGGGCGCACAGGAGCCAGGACGCCTCCTCGACCACGGCATCGTGCGCACACTGTGGATGACCGCAGACGAGATCCGCGCCAGCACCACGCGCCACCGCAGCCCCCTGCTCCTGCAGTGCGTCGAAGACTATCTCGCAGGCAAACGCCACCCCCTCGACCTGATCCACGTAGACGACTCGGTATAGGAGCCGCCGTCCAAGAAACACCGCGGAACCGGCTCCGCCGGTCCGCTGGTGTTGCCCCCGGCAGGGGGTCAGCGAAGCGACACGGAGTGCGCGAAGCTTGGGGGCGAGCCTATGACCCCGCCCCCGAGGCACACCTCGCCGTCGTACAACACGGCCGACTGCCCCGGCGTCACCGCCCACTGAGGCTCCGCGAACTCCAGCCGGAAAGCGCCATTGGCGCCTTCACGCAGTTCGCACTTGGCATCGGCCTGGCGATAGCGCGACTTCGCGCCATAGGCGCCGGCCACCGGCGCGTCGCCCGCGACCCAACTGGCATCGTCGGCTTCCAGCGTCGGCGACAGCAGCCACGGGTGGTCATGCCCCTGCACCACCCAGAGCGTGTTGTTCGCGACATCCTTGCGCGCTACGAACCATGGCGAATGGTCGCCTGCACCCCGTTGCGCGCCCTTGGCCTTGATGCCGCCAATGCCGAGTCCCTGGCGCTGCCCGAGCGTGTAGAAACTCAGGCCCTGGTGCTCGCCGATCTGGCGGCCGCGCTCGTCGCGAATCGGGCCCGGCTCCTTCGAGATGTAGCGATTGAGGAACTCGCGGAACGGCCGCTCGCCGATGAAGCAGATGCCGGTTGAGTCTTTCTTCTTCGCGTTGGGCAGGCCGATCTCGTCGGCGATGCGGCGCACCTCGGTCTTGTGCAGCTCGCCGACCGGAAACAGGGTCTTCGACAACTGCCGCTGGTTCAAGCGGTGCAGGAAATAACTCTGGTCCTTGCCCGGGTCGAGGCCCTTGAGCAGTTCATGCCGGCCGGTGACGTCGTTGCGGCGGACACGGGCGTAATGGCCGGTAGCGATCTTCTCCGCGCCGAGCCGCATCGCGTGGTCGAGGAAGGCCTTGAACTTGATCTCTGCGTTGCACAGCACGTCGGGATTGGGCGTGCGCCCGGCCTGGTATTCGCGCAGGAACTCGGCGAACACGCGGTCCTTGTAGTCGGCCGCGAAGTTGACGTGCTCGATCTCGATGCCCAGCACGTCGGCCACGCTGGCCGCGTCGATGAAGTCGATGTTCGACGAGCAGTACTCGCTGTCGTCGTCGTCTTCCCAGTTCTTCATGAAGATGCCGACCACCTCGTGGCCTTGCTGTTTCAGCAGGTGCGCCGTGACCGCGGAGTCGACTCCGCCGCTCAGGCCCACCACGATGCGCTGCTTTTCCATAGGGTCGGGATTGTCCCAGCACCGGCAAGCCGGTGCCCGCATCCGGGAAATCACCGAGAGGCGGACCCGCCCGCTCCGCCGGCCGGCTCCCACAATGGACTGCCCAACCGGAGACAAAAATGGTTTCTTCTCCCTCCAGCGCCACGCCCTGGACGAAGTCCTATCCGAGCGGCATGCGCTGGGATGCCGAACTCCCCACCCGGCCGGTGCAGCAGATCCTCGACGAGGCCGTGGCGCAATGGCCCGACCGGCCGGCCATCGAGTTCATGGGCCAGGTCATCACCTACCGCGAATTCGGCGACGCCGTCGAGCATGCGGCTGCGGGCCTGAAGGCGCTGGGCGTCCAGCCCGGAGTGCACGTCGGCCTCTTCCTGCCCAACACGCCGCACTACCCGATCGCATTCTTCGCGGTGCTGAAGGCCGGCGGGACGGTGGTGAACTACTCGCCGCTGGATGCCGAGCGGGTGCTGGCCCACAAGATCGAGGACAGCCGAACGGACATCCTCGTCACCCTCGACCTCGCCACGCTCTACCCGCAGATGGCGCGGCTGCTCGGCAACTCGCGCCTGAAGAAGTTGGTCGTGGGCAGCCTCACGGACTATGGCGCGGCCCGGGATGCGGTGCGTGCACACCTGCAGGCCGCGGGCCAGCTCGCCGCCGTTTCGACGGACGATCGGCACATGTCCTTCACCCAACTCCTCGCGAACGACGGCCGCTACCAGCAGCATGACGTCAGCTCCGTCGACGACGAGATCGTGGTGCTGCAATACACCGGCGGCACCACCGGACTGCCGAAGGGCGCGATGCTCACGCACGCCAACCTGTCGTCGGCCTGCGCGCAGTACCTCGAATCGACTGGCGGCGATCCGCCGATCCTCGACCCGGGCAGGGAGCGGGTGCTGGTCGTGCTGCCGCTGTTCCATATCTATTCGCTGAGCGTGAACATGATGCTGGGCATCCGGCTGGGCGCTCACCTGGTGCTCCACACGCGCTTCGATCTCGATGCCGTGATGAACGACCTCGCGGCCAAGAAGATCACGGTGTTCCCCGGCGTGCCGACGATGTTCACCGCCATCATCAACCACCCGAAGGCCGGCGAGACCGACCTGCGCTCGCTGAAGTTCTGCGGCTCGGGCCGCGCGCCATTGCCGGTCGAAGTGGAAAACCGCTTCTTCTCGCTCACCGGCTGCCACCTCAACGAAGGCTGGGGCATGACGGAGACGTCGCCGACCGGCACCTTCACGCCCGCGCGCGGCATCCGCAAGGCCGGCTCCTGCGGCATGCCGCTGCCGGGCATCCGCCTCAAGCTCCTGAGCCTGGACGACCCGTCGAAGGAAGCCGCCATCGGCGAGCCGGGCGAGCTGTGCATCCGGGGCCCCAACGTGATGAAGGGCTACTGGAACAACGAGGCCGCCACGGCGGCTTCGATGACACCCGACGGCTACTTCAAGAGCGGCGACGTCGCGAAGATGGATGCCGACGGCTTCTTCTACATCGTCGACCGCACCAAGGACATGCTGCTGTGCGGCGGCTACAACGTCTACCCGCGCGTGCTGGAGGAGGCGATGTACGAACACCCGAGCATTGCCGAGGTGTGCGTGATCGGCATCCCCGACGAATACCGCGGACAGTCGCCCAAGGCCTTCATCAAGTTGAAGGAAGGCGCGCCGGCCTTCACGCTCGACGAGTTCAAGCTGTTCCTGAAGGACCGTCTGGGCAAGCACGAGATGGTGGGCGCGATCGAGATCCGCGACGAGCTGCCCAAGACCGCCGTGGGCAAGCTGTCGAAGAAGGAATTGGTCGATGAGGAAGAGCGCAGGCGGAGCGAGGCGGCTTCCGCAAGGAGCACGTCATGATTCATCTCAGCGGCATGGACGCATCGTTCCTGCACCTCGAAACCCCCGAGTCACCGATGCACGTCGGCAGCCTGCAGCTGCTCGACCTCCCCGCGGACTACGAAGGCGACTTCGCAGAGGACGCCAAGAAGTACCTGAGCGGCCGCCTGCACCTCGCATCGGTGTTCGTGCGCAAGCTGGCGATGATGCCATTCGACCTCGCCAACCCCGTCTGGGTGGACGATGACGACCTGGATCTCGAGCACCACATCCATCACGTGATCATGCCGAGGCCGGGCACGATGGCGCAGCTCGAACGCCTGGTTGGTCGGCTGCATTCGTCGCTGCTCGACCGCAGCCGACCCTTGTGGGAGATCCACATCATCGAGGGCCTGCAGACGGGCCAGGTGGCGCTCTACAGCAAGATGCACCATGCGGCCATCGACGGCCAGGCCGGCGTCGCCGTGGCGAAGGCACTGTTCGACATCTCGGAGACGCCTTCGGTGGTCAAGGCGCCACGCGCCACGCGCCGGCGTGATTCATCCCAACTCGGCATGGCCGAGCTGGCCAGCGCGGCGCTCAGCAACACGGTGCAGCAGTACGTCAAGCTCATCGAGTCGATTCCGACCACCGCGAAGGCCATCTCCAGCGTGCTGATGCCGGTGTCCGAGGCCACCGGCAAGCGGACCTTCGAGTTGCCCAAGGGGGTGAAGACCGCGCCGAAGACGCCGCTCAATGTGTCGATCACCAACCAGCGTTCGTTCGCAGGCCGGTCCGTGCCGCTGGCCGAGATCAAGCAGATGGCGAAGGCCGCCAACGTCAGCCTCAACGACGTCGTGCTGGCGATTTGCGCTGGCGCGCTCAAGCGCTATTTGGCGGACTACGGCTGCAGGCCCGACAAGCCGCTGATGGCGGCGGTGCCGGTGTCGCTGCGCAGCGAGGGCAACACCGACCTCAACAATCAGGTGTCGACGATGCTGGTGAGCCTGGCCACCGATATCTCGGACCCGCTCGAAAGGCTCGCGGCCATCCACGAATCGTCTAGCGAAGGCAAGAAGCTCACAGGCAACGTCAAGGCAGCCATACCGATGGACTTTCCATCGCTGGGCATGCCCACGATCGTGTCGGGGCTTGCATCACTCTATGGGCGCTCGGGCCTGGCCGACAAGCTGCCGCCGATCGCCAACGTGGCGATCTCGAACGTGCCGGGGCCTTCGTTCCCGCTCTACTTCGCGGGGGCCAGGCTGGCGACCTACTTCCCGGTGTCGATCCCTGGGCACGGGCTGGCGCTCAACATGACGGTGCAGAGCTACAACGGCTCGCTCGAATTCGGCCTCACGGCCTGCCGGCGCGCCGTGCCGGACGTGGCGGACCTTGCCGACTACGTCGTGGCGGAACACAAGAAGCTGTTATCGCTGACCCTTCGACACCACAGCGGCGCACAGCCAGAGGTCGAGGAGCAAAAGGCAGCGCCGCCAGTTGCAACAGCCCCCTTGAAGCCGCCATCGAAGCGCAAGCCCGCGGCTAAGAAGCGGGTTGCACCTGCGAAGACAGCTCCGCCAAGATCTCGTAAGACCGCAAGCGGGCTTGGTGGTCGAACACCTGCGAGGTGATCATCAGTTCGTCCGCACCGGTCCGCTCCACGAATTCCCGGACCTTGGCCTGCACCGTGTCGCGCGCGCCGACGGCCGAACAGGACAGCACCGAATCCAGCAACGCGTTTTCGGCAGGGCCCACGCGCTCGCGATAGCCTTCGACCGGCGGCGGCAGGCGTCCGGGCCGTCCACTGCGCAGGTTCACGAAGGCCTGCTGCCAGGAGGTCGCACGGAACGCGGCCTCTTCATCCGTCTCGGCGGCGAACACATTGAAGCCGAGCATCACGTAGGGCTTGGCCAGCTGCGCCGAGGGCTTGAAGGTCTCTCGGTAGATCCGGATCGCCTGCATCAACTGCTGCGGCGCGAAGTGCGAGGCAAAGGCATAGGGCAGGCCCAGGTGGGCTGCGAGCTGCGCCCCGAAGGTGCTCGAACCGAGAACCCAAACGGGCACCTCGAGTCCCATGCCCGGCACGGCGCGCACCGGCTGCCGGGGCTCCTTCGACATGAAGTCCATCAGCTCGATGACGTCCTGCGGAAACCGGTCGGCATCGGACTGCAGGTCGCGCCTGAGCGCCTGCGCGGTGCGCTGGTCGGAGCCCGGGGCGCGGCCGAGGCCGAGGTCGATGCGGCCCGGATAGAGCGACTCCAACGTGCCGAACTGTTCGGCGATGACCAGGGGCGAGTGATTGGGCAGCATCACGCCGCCAGCACCGATGCGGATGGTCGACGTGCCGGCACCAATGTAGGCCAGCAGCACGGCCGTGGCCGCGCTCGCGATGCCGGGCATGCCGTGGTGCTCGGCCAGCCAGTAGCGGCGATAGCCCAGCTTCTCGCCATGCTGCGCCAGGCTGAGCGAATTGCGGAAGGATTGCGCGGCGTCGCCGCCTTCAGTGATGGGGGAAAGATCGAGGATCGAAAACGGAGTCATGGCGCTATCTTGGCTCGGATCGCGTCGCTTCAAGCCGCGAAGGGCTATTCGCCCGGCTGCGGGTAGTCTTGGCACATGGCACTGCGTTCTTTCAGGCTCCTGGCGGCTCTCTTCATGCTTGCGTTGGTCGGTTGTGGCTCACTTCCCGGCGACGTCCATCGACCGGTCTCGTACAGCCTGCTGCCCTCACCCGACGAGAGCCCTATCGCGCGGCTTGCGGCGGACCAGTTGCCGGCCGGGGCCCAGTCCGGGTTCAGGCTGCTGCCGCTGGCTCGTACGCGCTCGACGCACGGCTGGCGCTGATCCGTCACGCCTCGCGCACGCTCGACCTGCAGTACTACATCTGGGACAACGACGAATCGGGCCGCGCGGTCTTCGGCGCCTTGAAGGACGCGGCCGAGCGCGGTGTCCGCGTGCGGCTGCTGCTGGACGACCTGAACACCACGAGCGTCGATAAGCTGCTGCAGGCCCTCTCCAGCGTACCGAACATGGAGATCCGCCTGTTCAACCCCTTCTGTTGTGCGCGCGCGAGCCTGGCGGGACGCATCGCGACGTCGCTGGGCGAACTTCCCCGGCTCGACCGTCGCATGCACAACAAGCTGTTGATCGCTGACGGCGCGCTTGCGATGATCGGCGGCCGCAACATTTCGGACGAATACTTTGCGCGAAACCCGGTCGCCAACTTCATCGACCTCGACGCCATCGCGGCGGGGCGCGTGGTGCCGCAACTGGCCATGCACTTCGATCGCTACTGGAACAGCGACGAGTCCTTTCCCGTGTCGTACTTTTCGAGTTCGCGCGACCCCGGAGTCAATTCCGGCTTGCTGCAGAAGCTGTTGCCGCCGAGCACGGGTCGTATGGAGCTCGAGCTTCCCGAGAAGGATCTCCTCGAGTTGGAACCCGTCAGCAAGGAACTCCAGGCCAACCAACTGACCCTGGTGGCCGGCCTCGCTTACGCCGTGGCCGATCGCCCTTCCAAGCGCTTCCTGCCCCCCGAGGAACTGGAGTCCAGCAGCCTGATGACTGGCGCATTGAGCCAGATGCTCGGTGCCCGCACGGAGCTGGTGGTGACGTCACCCTATCTCGTCCCGGGCAAGCCCGGCATGAGCGTGCTGCAGAGCCTGCAGCAGAAGGGCGTGCGCATGACACTCGTCACCAATTCGCTACCCGCCACCGATTCGGCCTTCGTCTATTTCGGCTATGCGCGCTACCGACCCCGCATTGCGAACGCAGGCGTCGAGATCTACGAGGTCAGCGCGAGCACGCCGCATGGCAACAAGGCCGTGTTCGGCGGCGGCTCCTCGCGTGGCCGCCTGCATGCGAAGCTGGCGGTCATCGACGAGGAAGTCGTGCTGCTGGGATCGCTCAACCTCGACCCGCGCTCCGCGCGCAGGAACACGGAACTGGGCGTTGCCGTCGACAGCCCCGAACTGGCGAAGCAGGCGCTGCGCATCGTCGAGGCCATGAAGGCGGAGGCCTATCGCGTTCGGCAGGAGCCCGAAGGCGGTTCGCTGGCGTGGGTTCCGCCCAACGAGGAAGACGATCAGGCGTTCAATGAAGAGCCGGGCGTGTCCGCATTGAACGCACTGCAAAGGCTCCTGCTGAATCCGCTCGTGCCCGAAGACCTTCTGTGAGACAGGCGCGGTTGCAGAGTCAGGCCAGGGCCTTGGCCTTCAGCTTCGCGAACTCGTCCTGACTGATCGTTCCGGCATCCAGCAGGGCCTTGGCGTCGGTAATCTGTTCGGCGGGCGACTTGCCGGCCACCAGACGGATGTACGCATCGGTGTCGGACTTGGCTCGCTGCATGCTGGCGCGCTGCCGCTCGGCCATGCCCCTGCCGCGCGCGACGATATAGACGATGGCGGTCAGCCCCGGAAGAAAGATCAACCCGACGAGCCACAGCACCTTGGATCCGCCGCCCAGATCCGGATCTCGAAACATGTCGACAACGATCTGAAAGAGGATAAAGAGGTATGCCACCATCACGAAGGTCGACAGCATCAGCAGAATCAGATCCCAGAAATTGCTCATTTCACATCCTCTCGTAGTTGTCTTGATTGAACCTACACAGTGAGCGCGCCGGTCGCGAGCGCGTACAGCGCGACGATCGCCGCGATGGCGAATACGGCGAAGACGATCGTCTCGGGAAAGGTGAAGAGCTGCTTTTTCTGCTCGCGCCGGGCCAGAAAATAGAGGAAGGTTCCGGGCGCGTAGAGCACCGCCGACAACAGCAGGTACTTCGCCCCGCCTGCGTACAGCATGCCCGCGGCATAGACGACGGCGATCGCGCCGCGCACCCGATCGACCGAGCGACTTCGCTCATCGGGCGCGTAGGTCTCGCCGGTCCATGCGAGCTTGAAGCCGTACGCCGCGACAAGCAGATATGGAATGAGCGTCATCGAGCTGGTCATCTTCAGCGCCAGCGTGAAGGCGTACTCGGCAAACCAGGTGACGAGCAGGAAGACCTGGATGACTATGTTCGTCAGCCACAGCGCGGCTGCGGGGGTTCCGTTCTTGTTTTCGCCGGCGAGAAAGCTCGGCATCGTCTTGTTCTTGGCCGCCGAGTGCAGGACCTCCGCAGCCAGCAGAGACCAGGAAAGGTAGTTGCCGAGGATCGAGATGAGCAGCCCGATGCTGATGAACACCAGGCCCCAGGGTCCGACGATGGACGCCATCACGCCGGCCATCGCCGGGGTGGGGAGCGCCGCGAGATCGGGACGCAGCAGCACGCCGTAGGAGAGCATGGTGACCATGATCAGCAGGCACAGCACACCCAGGAAGCCGAGCACGGTGGCAATGCCCACGTCCTCCCGCTTCTTCGCATAGCGCGAGTAGACGCTGGCCCCTTCGATGCCGACGAACACGAACACCGTGACCAGCATCGTGTTGCGGACCTGGCCGGCGAGGCTCGACAGGGTCTGCTCTTCGCCGCCCCAGAAGTTCATCGCGAAGATGTCCGCCTTGAATCCGGCGATGGCGAAGAAGATGAAGACAGCGATCGGCACGATCTTCGCGACGGTGGCGATGGTGTTCAGCGCAGCCGCCTCCTTCACGCCGCGCAGGATCAGGACGTGCACCGCCCACAGCAGGACCGATGCGGACACGATCGCCACAGCGGTCGTCCCGTCGCCGAAGACCGGGAAAAACTGGCCCAGCGTCGCCTTGATCAGCACGAGGCAGGCGACATCGGCGAGGCAGCAGCCGATCCAGTAGCCCACCGCCGACGCAAAGCCGAGATAGTTGCCGAAACCTTCCTTGGCGTAGGCATAGATGCCCGTGTCGAGATCGGGCCGTCGCCGGGACAGGGTCTGGAACACGAACGCCAGCATCAGCATGCCGGTGCCGGCAATGGCCCAGGCGATCAACGCACCCAGGCCGCCGGTCGAACGCCCGAAGGCCGACGGCACGGCAAAGATGCCTGAACCGATCATCGAGCCGACGACAAGGGCCGTGAGTGCGCCGCGCGAGAGTTGCTGGTCCTGGGGGGTGGTCATGCCGGGTCAGTGGCTTTTGCATCTGTCGCCATGAGGATCTCCTGTGTCGATGCCCCTTGGACAGACGCGACTTAGCATCATTGGCGTTCATCTCTTTGTCAAGCCAGCAACCGAGCGAACCAACGCACGGCCGGCCGCAGTTGTCGTTGCTGGATTTTTTGCCTGGCTGCGCAGATGATCGAGTCCCTCGCACCTTGCAAAGGACCTCCCATGGAATCAATCAAGGGTTGCTGCGCGACGGCGCATGCCCAGAACAACGGTCGGCGCGCATGGTTGAAGGCAGGAATGAGTGCAGGCGCCGTCGCACTCGTCGCAGGCACGGGATCCAACGCCCATGCTGCCTCCTGGACCCAGGCCGAGCGGGATGCGCTGACGCCCGACAGAGTGATCGAGATGATGAAGAGGGGGAACGGACGCTTTCGTTCCGGCAAGATGCATGCGCAGGACTTTCTTGCACAGAAGCGAGCCAGTGCCCCGGGCCAGTTTCCTGCAGCGGTCATCCTCAGTTGCATCGACTCTCGCTCACCCGCCGAGATTATTTTCGACATGGGGATCGGGGACACCTTCAACGCGCGCATCGCAGGCAACATCGCCAACAACGACCTGATCGGCAGCCTGGAGTTCGCGTGCGCGGCTGCGGGCGCGAAGGTGGTCCTGGTGATGGGACACACCGCCTGCGGCGCGATCAAGGGCGCCATCGACAACGTGCAACTGGGCAACCTGACGGGGCTGCTGGAGACCATCAAGCCAGCGGTCGCGGCAACTTCCTACACGGGCGACCGGTCCAGCAAGAACGATGCGTTCGTCGATGCGGTGGCGCGTACCAACGTGCAGCAGACCATCGACACGATACGCCGCGTCAGCCCCATCCTGGTGGACCTGGAGAAAAAGGGCCGGATCAAGATCGTCGGGTCGATGTACGACCTGCGCAACGGCGCGGTGACCTTTCTGGGCTAGCGATGTTCATCGCGATGCCCGAAAGGGCAAATGTTGCTGCACCTTCGGGCAATCGCCATGCATGCATCCGGTGCCATGATTTTCGAACCTGATGAAAGAGATCGACCCATGACAACGACGACGCAACTTCTTTCCCGCTTCGCGGCCTTCGCACTGGCCCTCTTGCTTGCAGCCTGTGCTTCACCGGGTTCGCAGTCGGGTTCGATGGCTGTGCGGCAAGGCGTGATCGAGCAGATCACTCCGACACAGATCCGAAGCTCGCATCACACGGGCGTCGGGGCGGTCCTCGGCGGCCTCACGGGCGTCGGCCTCGGCAGCCTGATCGGCGGAGGCACTGGGCGCGATGTAGCGATGGTCGTCGGCGCCATCGGCGGCACGATGGCCGGGGCCGAGGTCGCAAGAAGGTATGACCAGCCCGTGGCCGGCCAGGAGATCTTCGTCCGCACGACCAGCGGCGTTCTGGTCGAAGTGACGCAGCCAGCCACGCCGGGCCTTCGCGTGGGGCAGCGCGTCTACATCGAAGGTCAGGGCGACGCCGCTCGCGTCATCCCGCAGGCGCAATGACTTGATCGCGCGCCGGAGCGCATCGGGCACATCAAGACCGCCATGAAGCACGCCAGAATCCGCAAAAGCATCGCGTCCCCGGTGCCATGAGCGGAAACGGGTCCGAGCCATGACCTACCAGCTCGGCGTGGTGCTGGCCCTTCTCGCCGGCGCGATCACGATGTTTGCGATCAACCGGCCACGCACCGACGTGGTCGCGCTCATCATGATGGCCGCATTGCCGTTCACCGGAGTGGTCAGCATGCAGGAGGTACTGGCCGGCTTTGCGGACCCCAACGTCGTGCTGATCGCGTTGTTGTTCGTGATCGGCCAGGGCCTCGTGCGTACCGGCGTGGCGCGGCGCCTGGGCGACCTGCTGGTGGTCCGTGCAGGGCCGAACGAGACACGGCTCATCGCACTGCTGATGGTGATCGTCGCCGGCGTAGGCTCGGTGATGAGCTCGACGGCAGTGGTCGCGATCTTCGTTCCCATCGTGCTGCGCATCGCGAGCAACACCGGCATCGCAGCACGGCGACTGATGATGCCGCTCAGCGTCGCCGCACTGATCAGCGGCACGCTGACGCTGGTCGCGACAACGCCCAACCTGTTGATTCATGGCGAGCTCGTGCGCGAGGGATTCAACGGCTTTCACTTCTTCAGCTTCACGCCTTTCGGTTTGCCGTTGCTGGTGATGGCCATCACCTACATGCTGCTCACGCGACGCTGGCTGGCGGGGCCGGAAGGCCCGGCGATTCCGCCCAGCAGGCGGACCGGGCTCGGCCACTGGATCGAGGAATACGCATTGGCCGGGCGGGAGTATCGCTTTCGGGTCGCCCCGCACTCGCCCGCCGTGGGCCAGATGCTCGACGAGCTCGAACTGGAGGATGTGCCCGGCGTCAACGTGCTCGCGATCGAACGCAGCGTTCGCTTCACCCGCAGCCTGCTGTCGCCGGGCACGCGGCTCGAGGCGGGCGACGTGCTGTTCGTCGACGTATCCAATCCGGCCGCGAACATCGACCACCTGAGCCGTCGGCTCGCGCTGGAAAGAGTTCCGCTGGCCGGTGCCTACTTCTCGGAGCATGCGCAGGACATCGGCATGGCCGAGGTGCTGGTGCCGCCCGGCTCCAATCTGATCGGCAAGACAGTGGTCGAGTCGCGCCTGCGCGCCACCCACGATGTGTCCGTCATCGGACTGAAGCGCGGCAGCGAGCCTGTGGCCGCGGACCGTGTTCTTTCCGTTCCGCTGAAGGCTGGCGACACCCTGCTGGTGGTCGGCATCTGGAAGGCCATCCGCAAGCTCAAGTCGGACATGGATCTCGTCATCTTCAACCTGCCGGCGGAATTCGACGAGATCGCGCCGGCGGCGGCACGCGCGCCTTTCGCGCTGTTCTCGCTTGCGCTGGTCGTGGCCTTCATGGTCACCGGCGTCTTGCCGAACGTGCAGGCCGCGCTCATAGGCTGCCTGCTGATGGGGCTGTTCGGCTGCATGGATCTTTCCACCGCCTACCGCTCCATCTACTGGCAGAGCCTTCTGCTGATCGTCGGCATGCTGCCCTTTTCGCTTGCATTGCAGCGGACCGGCGGGGTCGACCTGGCGGCACAGATGCTGCTGGAACTGGTCGGCGAAGCCAGCCCACGCGCAGTGCTGGCGTCCATCTTCGTGGTCACCTCGGTGCTGGGCATGTTCATTTCCAACACGGCCACGGCCGTGCTGATGGCGCCGGTCGCCCTGGCTGTCGCCAAGCATCTGCAGGCGTCACCCTACCCCTTCGCCATGATGGTGGCACTGGCGGCTTCGGCCGCCTTCATGACGCCGGTGTCGTCGCCCGTCAATACGCTCGTGGTGGGACCGGGCGACTACAGCTTCATGGACTTCGTGCGCATCGGCGTGCCGCTCGTCCTTCTGACGCTGATCGTGAGCGTGCTGCTCGTCCCGTGGCTGCTGCCCCTGTAGCAGCTCGCGCAAATCAGAACGGAATGTCGTCGTCCATGTCGTCGAAACCTGACGACGACTTGGCCGGTGCCTGGCGTGGCGCGGGAGCAGGTGCGCGGGGTGCCGCTGCGGGCGGGCGCGAATAGCCGCCACCTTGCGAGTAGCCGCCGTCATCATCACCGCCCGATGGGCCGCCCTGGCCCTGGCGGCTGCCGAGCATCTGCATCTGGTCGACGCGGATATCGGTCGCGTACTTCTCGACGCCGTCCTTGTCCGTGTACTTCCGCGTGCGGATCTGGCCTTCGACGTAGATCTGCGAACCCTTGCGCAGGTACTGCGCGGCGATTTCGGCGAGGCGGCCGTTGAACACGAGGCGGTGCCACTCGGTGGCCTCGCGCATTTCGCCGCTTTGCTTGTCCTTCCACTTGTCGGTGGTGGCCAGGGTCGCGTTGCACACCTGATCTCCGCTCGGGAACGTGCGTGTTTCCGGATCGCGTCCGAGGTTGCCGACGAGGATGACTTTATTGACCGATGCCATATGCGCTGCCCCTGAAATATCAGAAGTCCAAGAAAACGAAGGATTGAACCAACAAGTCTACCTCGCCGAGCCGGCACGACGTATAGGCATCGTCCACCCCGACTGGATCAGGGAGCCCCGCTCAGCGCTTCGTCTCGATCTCGGGCGGGTCTGCGTCCGCGAGCCAAGCGTCGATCAGCGTATAGGACACGGCCAGCATGACCGGACCCACGAAGATACCGACCAACCCGAAGCCGAGCAGGCCGCCGATGACGCCGGCAAAGATCAGGAGCAATGGCAGGTCGGCGCCACGCTTGATGAGCATCGGGCGCAGGAAGTTGTCCATGGTGCCGACGATCAGCGTCCACACCCCCAGGAAGATGCCCCAGCCGGTCGAGCCGTGCCAGAAGACCCAGATCGCGGCCGGCGCGAGCACCAGAGTCGGTCCGATCTGGATGATGCACATCATGAACATCACCGCCGTCAGCAGGGCGGCGAATGGCACGCCGGCAATGGCGAGGCCGATGCCGCCCACCACCGCCTGGACGATGGCCGTCACGCCCACGCCCAACGCCACACCGCGGATCGCCTTGCCGGCCAAGACGACTGCACCTTCTCCGCGCGGCCCGCCCAGTCGCCGACCGAAGCGCAGGGCCTCGGCCGCCGCCGATTCACCCTGGGCGTACATCACGCCCGCGATGACCACGGTCAGCAGGAACTGCAGCGTCAGCGCACCCACGACGCCAGCCTGCGAAAAGAGCCAGCCCGTGACTTGCTTCGCATAGGGCGTGACCTTGGCCTCGACGCCGGCCACGCCGGAAGCGACAAGTTCGTCCCAGGCCAGCGTCAGCTTGGGTCCGACGAATGGCAGGCCACCGACCCATGCGGGAAGTTGGGGTGGGCCCTCGCTGATCTGCAGCCTGAACCAGTCGGCGACCTCGTCCGCGTTAGCTGCAATGGTCGAAATGGCCAGCGTCAGCGGCAGCACGAACAGCAGCAGCAGGATCAGCACCATCACCAGCACCGCGAGGCTGCGACGCCGCCACAGCCGGGCCTCGAACCACAGCAGTGCCGGCCAGGTGGCCACCACGACCATGACCGCCCAGATCGTCGCGCCCAGGAAGGGGCGAAGAATCCAGAGGGACGAGCCGATGAGCAGGACGATGCTCAGGACGCCAAAGGTGATCTTGGCAAGATCGGAGCGAGGATCGGTCATGAGGGTCACCAGTTTCTTGGACAACCCGCAGTTTGCTTGAGCCCGGGCTTGCCGTTAAGCCTTCAGTGCCTCGGCCCGGCTGGAAATCGCGCGTTCCAACAGCTCGAAGCGCAACCCGATCGTTGCCTCGACCTGCTCGACGCGTGCGAGCAGCGAGGCATGGCGCTCGGCATTGCGCTCCATGTGGGCGTTCTCCTGCGACTCCAGGAAGTTGCGCAGCTCAGTGAACCGCGAAGCCTCAGCCCTGTCAGCGAGCGTGCGCTGGGCCTGCATTTCCTTCGATTGCCGGCGCGCGTCGAGCAGCATCGAGCTCTGCAGATACACCACGTAGGTCGCAAAGACGACACCCAACAGCACCGTCAGCGCCAGCATGACCAGACCCAGCGGCGCCGTGACGTGCATGAATCCGACCGACATGACGACCGGCGCGGACAGGGTGCCCCAGTTCAGGGCGGCGAGTGCCGCGATCAGCATCATGACGATGAGCAACACGCCTGTTCTTACTCCCATTGCATTCCTTCTTCAGTTTCTTCCGTTGTAGAGGGCGGACCCTGTGAACAGTCCAGCGGTCTGACTTTATGAACTCCGCCCCTGCGCGTCCATGAGACGGTTCTGGCACTGCGATCGATCTTTCGAGCAGCCACCATGGAAGGTTCAGGTAACCAGACAATGCGCACGCGAGAAATCTACGAGTTCCACGAGCGTGGAGATGCTCAGTTTTTCAAAGATTCGCGTCTTGTAGCCGCTGATCGTCTTGTTGCTCAGACCGCGGGCCAGGTATTGCAATACAGTCAATTCACGATCGGAAAGACTCTCGATCAAAGTCCCGGGCTTTCCGTCTCCCAAGCTGGCGTGGTCCTTCAGGACGGAAGTCGCAAAATGCTGTAGCCGGACAACACGGTGTAGGAGGCCTGGACCACGCGCTCCGAGGAAGATTTCAAGAATATTCCTCGATTCGAGAATGAATCTCAGCGTCGCAGCCGGTCCTGCTCTGCGTTGCCGGTGAGCCCGGAGGACAGTCCGACCCCGACGATTCCTCCCGCGGGCCCCGAAAACGCCGGGGACTTATCATGTCCGGTTGCCCAGGACCGACCGCCCGTGAATTCCCCCTCCGATGACGCCTACCTCGGCGCCGTGCTCGCGCAGCAACGCATCAGCATTCGCGGCGCGCGCACGCACAACCTCAAGAACGTCGATCTCGACATTCCGCGCAACAAGCTGGTGGTGATCACCGGCCTGTCGGGCTCGGGCAAGTCGAGCCTGGCCTTCGACACGCTCTATGCCGAAGGCCAGCGCCGCTACGTCGAGAGCCTCTCGGCCTATGCGCGGCAGTTCCTGCAGCTGATGGACAAGCCGGACGTCGATGTGATCGAGGGCCTGTCGCCCGCGATCAGCATCGAGCAGAAGGCCACCAGCCACAACCCGCGCTCGACCGTGGGCACGGTGACGGAGATCCACGACTACCTGCGGCTGCTCTACGCCCGTGCCGGCACGCCCTACTGCCCCGACCACCACCTGCCCCTGCAGGCGCAGACCGTCAGCCAGATGGTCGACGCCGCCCTCGCGATCCCGAACGAGCCGCGCCTCATGATCCTGGCGCCGGTGGCGCGCGAGAAGAAGGGCGAGTTCCTCGAGCTCTTCGCCGAGATGCAGGCGCAGGGCTACATCCGCTTCCGCGTCGACGGGCAGACCTACGAATACAACGACCTGCCCAAGCTCAAGAAAACCGAGAAGCACGACATCGACGTGGTCATCGACCGCCTGCGCGCACGTCCCGACATGCAGCAGCGGCTGGCCGAGAGCTTCGAGGCGGCGCTGCGGCTGGCCGACGGCCGCGCGATCGCACTCGAGATGGACGCCCCCGCCGGCGAGCCCGAATCGGCGCCCGCGCCGAAGCCGGCACACGAGCACCTCTTCAACGCCAAGTTCGCCTGTCCGATCTGCCACTACTCGCTGGCCGAACTGGAGCCGCGCCTCTTTTCCTTCAACTCGCCCGTGGGCGCATGTCCGAGTTGCGACGGCCTGGGCCATCGCGAGTTCTTCGACCCGGCACGCGTGGTCGCATTTCCGTCGCTGAGCCTCGCGAGCGGCGCCGTCAAGGGATGGGACCGGCGCAACGGCTACTACTTCAGCATGCTGGAGAGCGTGGCGAAGCACTACAAGTTCGACATCGACCAGCCCTTCGAGGAACTGCCTGCCTCCGTCCAGCAGACCGTGCTGCACGGCTCGGCGCAGGAAGAGATCAAGTTCACCTACGTGATGGACAGCGGCCAGCAGGCGGGCAAGAAGCTGGTGCGCAAGCATCCCTTCGAGGGGATCATTCCGAACATGGCGCGGCGCTATCGCGAAACCGACTCGACGATGGTGCGCGAGGACCTCTCGCGCTTTCGCAACATGCAGCCTTGCCCCGACTGCGAAGGCACACGCCTGCGCCGCGAGGCGCGCAACGTGTTCCTGGTCGACGACACCGGCCCTGAGCAGCAGCGCATGGCGATCTACGAGATCAGCCGCGCTACGCTGCGCGAGAGCTTTGCGTACTTCCAGAAGCTGCACCTGCGCGGCGCGAAGGCGGAGATCGCCGACAAGGTCGTGCGCGAGATCGGACTTCGACTCAAGTTCCTGAACGACGTCGGCCTCAACTACCTGAGCCTGGACCGCAGCGCCGAGACCCTGTCCGGCGGCGAGGCGCAGCGAATTCGCCTCGCCTCGCAGATCGGCTCCGGCCTCACGGGCGTGATGTACGTGCTCGACGAGCCCAGCATCGGCCTGCACCAGCGCGACAACGACCGACTCATCGGCACGCTCAAGCATCTGCGCGACATCGGCAACAGCGTGATCGTGGTCGAGCATGACGAGGACATGATCCACGCGGCCGATCACGTGATCGACATGGGCCCCGGCGCCGGTGTGCATGGCGGCCGGGTGATGGCGCAGGGCACCTACGAACACGTCGCCGCCAGTCCCGATTCGCTGACCGGGCAATACCTCTCGGGCGTCAAGAAGATCGCGGTGCCTGCACGCCGCACGCCCTGGCTGCCGGTGGTCGCCAAGCCGGCGTTCAACGAGGGCAAGAAGGCATCGCGCTTTCCGCAGAGTCCCGCCGCGGAACGGCGCGCGGCACGGGAGGCCGCGCACCTGGCGTCGCAGTCGGATCTGCAGGAGATCCGCGTCATCGGCGCATCGGGCAACAACCTCAAGGACGCGAATGTGGCCTTCCCGGTGGGCCTCCTGACCTGCGTGACCGGCGTTTCGGGATCGGGCAAGTCCACGCTGGTCAACGACACGCTCTACGCCGCGGTGGCACGCACGCTCTATCGCGCGCACGAGGAGCCCGCCGCGCATGAGGCGATCGAAGGCATCGAATACTTCGACAAGGTCATCAACGTCGACCAGTCACCGATCGGCCGGACGCCGCGCAGCAACCCCGCGACCTACACCGGACTCTTCACGCCGATCCGCGAACTGATGGCCGAGACCAACACGGCACGCGAGCGCGGCTACGGCCCGGGCCGCTTCAGCTTCAACGTCGCAGGCGGACGCTGCGAGGCCTGTCAGGGCGACGGCGTCGTGAAGGTCGAGATGCACTTCCTGCCCGATGTGTACGTGCCCTGTGAGGTGTGCCACGGCCAGCGCTACAACCGCGAGACGCTGGAGGTGCAATACAAGGGCCGCAACATCGCGCAGATCCTCGACATGACGGTCGAGACCGCGCACGACTTCCTCAAGGCCGTGCCGACCATCGAGCGCAAGCTGCGCACCCTGCTCGACGTCGGCCTCAGCTACATCAAGCTGGGCCAGGCTGCGACCACGCTGTCGGGCGGCGAAGCGCAGCGTGTGAAGCTCGCGCTCGAACTCAGCAAGCGCGACACAGGCCGCACGCTCTACATCCTCGACGAGCCGACCACCGGCCTGCACTTCGCGGACATCGAGCTTCTGCTGAAGGTGCTGCACCAGTTGCGCGATGCGGGCAACACCATCGTGGTGATCGAGCACAACCTCGATGTGATCAAGACCGCCGACTGGCTGATCGACATGGGGCCGGAAGGCGGCGCCGGCGGCGGAACGGTGGTGGGCGTCGGTACGCCCGAGGACATCGCGGCGAACGAGGCGAGCCACACCGGGCGCTACCTGAAGCGGCTGCTGCCGGGCTGAGCCGGCGGCGGTGCTTCACCGCCATGACCTGCGAGGTCATCGACGCCGCGCACGTGCTCGACGACATTGGATGCAAGCCGGCGCCAGGGTGGCGCCGGCAGCAACCGGGCCGAACATCCCAGGCCACGAAAGAGCACCATGACCTCAGGTTTCGACATCCTCCCCCTCGCCGTCGCGCTTCTCATCGGCATTGCCGCCGTGGGCTCATGCATTGGCGTCGGCATCGTCGGGTCGAAGCTTCTCGAAGGCACGGCTCGGCAGCCGGAACTCAAGGACACGCTGCAGACGCTGTTCTTCCTGATCGCGGGGGTGACGGACAGCGCCTTCATCATCGCGACCGGCATCGGTCTTTGGTTTGCCACGGCCAATCCCTTCCGCGGGTGAGAAGCGGCGCTCAGGCGGCTCTGAGGAGGCGTTCGTGGTGGGCAACCGGCGCGATGGAGGTCTTTCGAGCCATCCCCTCGCTGCGCAGCGCCTGCCACAGCGCGGCATCACCGGCACGGCGCGCTGCTTCGGTCGCCGTCAGGTGGATGAGACTGCGCTGCGCCTGGCTGCCCCCGAAGCCATGCGTGTCGGGCAGCAGTGGCAAGAGCAACTCCGCGCAGTGTGCGTACCGGCCTTCGCCGAATGCGGTCACTGCCTCGCACAGGCTGCCCGCTTCGCTCCACCATGGCGCGGGCGCCGTCGGCGGCACGGCCTCCACGGCGCGGCGTGCGGCCGCGACCTTTGCGGCGTCGCCATCGCCCACCAACGCTACCAGCGCATGTACGTCATTGAAGACCGACCACCCCCAGACCGCCTGCTCGCGCCAGCGTGAAGCCAGCACAGTCCACCGCGAAGCCACGTCGACGCCGCGCAGACCGAGCCGCCACAGCAGCGCGCTCGCATCGACCAGGTCCATGGCCATCGACGCAGCGCCCGGAGCGATCGCACGGTCATAGAGCGCCAGCGCGGATGCGGGGTCTTCGTTCGACAGATGCATCAGCGCGAGATGCCAGTGGTTGTGCACCGCGAGCGCGTTGTCCTGCTGCCAGTGCGCCGTGCCGGTGGTGAGCCAGCGGATGCCTTCATCCACCCGCCCCTGCATCTCGTACACATGCGCCACCGCATGCACGGC
Source organism: Variovorax sp. J22R115 (assembly GCF_030317005.1). Lineage (NCBI taxonomy): Bacteria > Pseudomonadati > Pseudomonadota > Betaproteobacteria > Burkholderiales > Comamonadaceae > Variovorax > Variovorax sp. J22R115. Next base: position 204,164 of record NZ_JASZYM010000010.1, read on the forward strand.
CCAGGTGTCGTGCGCATGGAGGTCCAGCGCGTGCCTGCCCAGCGATTCGGCACGCGTGTACTCGTTGCACTCTTCGAGGCCGAAGGCGTACATGCCGAGGACGTAGCCATAGCCCGCATCGCCCTCCTTCCACTGGCAGAGTGCGCGGCCGACGCGGTCGCGCAGCATCGTGGTCTGGCCGAGCACAAGATCGCTCATGTGGGTGAGTTGCAGCGCGAAAAGGTCGCGCGGGTGGTCGATCACATGGCGGCCGAGCAAGCGATTGGCGCGGCCCAGGTCGCCATCCGCCCAAAGCTGCAGCGCGGCCTGGAAGGAATGCTCGCGCACGTTCGGCCGAAGGTGGCTGGCGGAAGCAGCCTCCAGGCTCGCGCGCGCCGCGGGCAGCAGTTGCCCATCGAAGGCACTGAGCATGAACCCAGCCATCATCAGGTGCCCCGAGATGAAGTCCGGATCCGCCTCCAGTGCCGGCTGCAGCACCGTGACGGGGTCGAGCCGCAAGCTGTTGAAGAGGTCGAGCGCCTGCTCGTAGGCGGCCACCGAGGCCAGCTGCTCGGTGGAGAGCGCTTCGCCTCGCGCGTCGTAGTGGTTCATCGCTGCTCCTTGAATCAATGACGGCACAAGCGTAAGTTCGGACCGCGCGATCGCCCGCAGCGATTCCCGCAACAAGCCTGACGATTCCGCCAACTGCCGACGATGTCCGCCGACAACCATCTGCCGCAGATCGCCATCCTGGTCACGCCCGAGAGCGCGGCCTCGGTGGTCTACGGGATGTTCGATTTCTTCAAGAGCGCGGGCCGCGACTGGCCGATGGTGGTCTGCGGCGAACCCGGCCCCGCGCTCCTCGATCCGGTGATCGTCAGCAGGCAGGCCGGTGTGGTGCATGTCGCCAATGGCGTGCCGATCGAAGCGCACTACGGCTTCGACAAGGTCAGCGCGCCCGCGGTGGTCTGCGTGCCGGAACTCCTGATCGCGCCGCACGGTCCGCTCGACGGACTCTTCGACCCCGAGGTGGATTGGGTGCGGCGCTGCCACGCCGGCGGCGCGCTCATCGCCACGGCCTGCTCCGGCGCCATGCTGCTGGGCGAGGCCGGTCTGCTCGACGACGAGGACGCCACCACGCACTGGGCCTTCTGCGATGTGATGCAGCGCCGCTACCCGCGCGCGCGCGTGCGGCCGCAGCGCGCGCTGGTTGCCTCGGGCGAAGGGCAACGCCTGGTGATGGCGGGCGGCGGAAGTTCATGGATGGACCTCGCGCTCTACCTGATCGCGCGTTGCGTCGGCATCGAGGCCGCCATGCAGGTCGCCCGGATCAACCTGATCGACTGGCATCACGTGGGCCAGCAGCCCTTTGCCCGCGTAGCGAGCACACGCCAGGTGGACGACGCGGTGATCGGACGCTGCCAAGCCTGGATTGCCGATCACTATGCCCACCCCGCGCCGGTCGCCGCGATGACGGGGCGCAGCGGACTGGCGGAGCGATCGTTTCAGCGCCGCTTCAAGCTCGCGACCGGCATGACGCCGATGGAATACGTGCAGACGCTGCGCATCGAGGAAGCCAAGCATCTGCTGGAAACCACGGTCGACGGGATCGAGGCCATCGCCGAGGAGGTGGGCTATGACGACGCGGCCTTCTTCGGCCGACTCTTCCGGCGCAGCGTGAACCTCACGCCGGCGCAGTACCGCCGGCGCTTCGGCGGCATGCGCGCGGCGCTGTCAGGCTCCGCCTGAGCCGCTCAGCGCTGCCCGATGCGGGTGTAGCCGAACAGGGCCTTCAACTCGCGCGGCTGAGAACGCCAGTATTGCTGCGGTGCTTCGACCTGCGCACCCAGTTCCGCAGCAGCGCGCCACGGCCAGTGCGGCTCGAACAGGATCGCACGGGCCAGCGCGACCAAATCGGCTTGTCCTGCCGAAACGATGGTCTCTGCCTGTGCAGGCTCGGTGACGAGTCCCACCGCGATGGTCGGCAGGCCCACCGCCGCCTTGACGCGCTCCGCCAGCGGCACCTGGTAGCCCGGCGACAACGGGATCTTCTGCAGCGGCGAAACGCCACCCGAGGACACGTGCATGAAGCTGCAGCCACGCTGCGAGAGCGTCTTCGCGAACTCGATGCTCTGCTCGACATCCCATCCATCAGCGACCCAGTCGGTGGCCGAGATGCGCACACCGACGGGCATGCGCTGCGGCACGGCGGCACGCACCGCATCGAACACTTCCAGCGGAAAGCGCATGCGGTTCTCGGGCGAGCCGCCGTAGCGGTCGTCGCGCTGGTTCGAGATCGGCGAGAGAAACTGATGCAGCAGGTAGCCGTGCGCCGCATGCAGTTCGATCGCGTCGATGCCGAGTGCGTCCGCTCGCTGTGCCGCGCGAACGAAGGCGGCCTTCACGCGGAGAAGTCCTTCGGCATCGAGGGCAACGGGCGGCGGCTCTCCAGGCGCATGCGGGATGGCGGACGGCGCCACGGTCTGCCAGGCGCCTTCGTCCGGCGAGAGGCACTGGCCACCTTCCCACGGTGCATGGCTCGACGCCTTGCGACCCGCATGCCCGAGCTGGATCGCAACCGGGATGCGCGAATAACGACGGATGGCCGCCAGCACGCGCGCCAGCGCGGCCTCGTTGTCGTCGGAGTAGAGGCCAAGATCACCGGGGGTGATGCGCCCCATCTCCTCCACTGCCGTCGCCTCGATGATCAGCAACCCGGCGCCGGAGAGCGCGAGTTGCCCGAGATGGATCATGTGCCAGTCGCCCGCGTTGCCGTTCTCCGCCGAGTACTGGCACATCGGCGCGATGACGATGCGGTTGCGAAGCTGCAGCGGGCCCAAGGCGTAAGGCGAGAAGAGGACACTCATGGGGAGACCCGGTGGGATGGAGCCGTCCGTTATATCGGCGCGGCGCCTCCGGTGCTCGACGAGGGGCTTCCCTCGCGCAGGATCCGCAGCATGCCTTCCTGCGCGGTGGACGCCACGAGCCGACCATCGCGCGTGAAGATGCTGCCACGGCACAACCCGCGGGCGCCGCTCGCGCTCGGCGAATCCAGGCTGTAGAGCAGCCAGTCGTCCATGCGGAAATCGCGGTGGAACCACATCGCGTGGTCGAGGCTGGCGGGACGCACCTTGCCGCTCATGAAGCTCAGGCCGTGCGGGAGCATCGCGGCGCGCAGCAGGCCGTGGTCGGAGGCGTAGGCCAGCAGCGCCCGGTGCACGTTGGGATCGTCCGGCAGCGGCGCGATGGCGCGCATCCAGATCGCGCTTTCCGAGGGGCGCGGCTCCGGCGTGAGCAGATCGTCGGGGTCGACGCGGCGGTATTCGATGCCATGCGGCACCAGACCCTTGACGCGCCAGCGCTCGGGCAGGCGGTCGCCGAGGGCGATGCGCTGGTCCAATTCGCTGGGCAGGCCGTCGGGGCCGGCGGCCTCCGGCATCGGAAGCTGATGGTCCATGCCGTCGTCCACCGTCTGGAAGGACGCCGACATCTCGAAGATGATGCGCTCACCCTGCCGCGCCACGACGTGGCGCGTGGTGAAGCTGCGGCCGTCCCGCACGCGATCCACCGCGTATTCGATGGGCGCGTGTTCACCGGGCAGCAGGAAGTAGGCGTGCATCGAGTGCGCCGGGCGGTCCGTGGCGACGGTCTGGCTGGCCGCCATCAGTGCCTGTCCCAGTACCTGGCCGCCGAACACGGCCGGCGTGCCGATGTCCTCGCTCTGGGCCAGGAAGCGGTCATTGCCCAGCGGTTCAAGGCGCATCAGTTCGACGAGTTCGTCGACGAGGCGGGCGGCGGTGGCGGAATCAGTCATCGGGGGAAAACGGTCGCAGGCAGCTGGGAAGAGCCCGCAACGATATCAAAGACACAGCCGCAGCGCTGTCCCGCGGCTGTCACCCGGCCGCCTTCAGCGGTCGAGGTCGGCGCCGTCGGCGGCCAGCTTTTGCTGGAGCCTCGGCACGTCGACAGCCGCGAAACTGCCGCTGCCCAGCGCCGCCGCGGCAGTGCCCGCGGCCTGGCCCATCACGAAGCAGCCACCGCTGGCGCGTGCCGCGGACTGGCCTTCATGCGTCATCGACGCACAGCGCCCGGCCACCAGCAGGTTGTCGACGCCGCGCGGCACCAGCATGCGCCAGGGCAGCTGGTTGTAAGTGCGGTTGTCGTCGCGCGGGAACGCCCATTCGATCTTGCCCGCGGCATGCATTTCCATTGGCCAGGCGTTGATGCCGATGCTGTCGTCGAAACGCGCGGACGAGAGGATGTCCTCGCCCGTCAACGCATAGAGCCCTTCGATGCGCCGCGTCTCGCGAATGCCCACCTGGGGTGCAATCTCGACGATCGCCGATTGCTCGAAGCCCGGCACCTCGGCCTTGAGAAAGCGGAAGTACTCGCCGATCTGCCGGCGGCCTTCGACCTCGCCGTCGCTGAGCTGTCGCGCGTCGACGCCGTTCATTGCGCCGCCCTCTGCATTGCGGATCTGCGTGACATTGGCGCGCCATTCGCGAGGGTCGATCTGCGGCCGCAGGATCGCGCCTTCGCGCGGGAAGCGGTACGCATCCGGGTCACGCTCGCGTGCCTTCGCCATGAGATCGTTGATGGCCTTGAATTCGCCGACGGCCGCCAGCGCGCGTGGCGCATCGACGTGACCGACGCGAAACATCGTCGATGGGAAGAGCCCGCTGCCTTGCCCGTCGCCGACGGCGAAAGGCACGCCCGCGAAGGCCGCGACGTCGGCATCGCCGCTGCCGTCGATGAAAGCGTTGGCGAGGATCGCTTGCCGTCCCGATTTGGTCTCCATCACCAAGGCCGCGATGCGGCTGCCGTCGATCAAGACGGCCGCGGCCCACGCATGGAACAGCAGATCCACGCCCGCGTCCAGCAGCAACTGGTCGGCCGCGCACTTGTAGACCGAGGTGTCGTAGGACCGCACGCGGATGCGCCCCTGCATGCCGTCCTGCGGCTTGTTCAAGCCGCCCATCGCGTCGATGCGCGCAAGCAGGTCGTCGGCGACGCCGTGGACGAGCTGCGTCATCTCGCCGTTGCGCTTGCCATAGAGGCCAGCGAAATTGGTCACGCCGCCGGCCGTGCCCATGCCGCCGAGGAAACCGTAGCGCTCGACCAGCAAGGTCCGCGCGCCATGGCGCGCAGCACTCACGCTGGCCGCGATGCCGGCGGGCCCGCCGCCGACCACGACGACGTCGTACTCGCCGAAGACCGGCAAGCTTCGTTGCGGCTCGATGACTGTTCGCGCGGTCACTGGAGCTTGATGCCGTTCGTAGTGATGATGCGGCTCATGATGGCCGCCTCTTCCTTGACGCGTGCACGCATGCCATCCGGCGACGTACCGACCGCCTGCCAGCCCTGCTCGAACAGCTTCTGGCGCACTTCCGGCGACTTCATGATGACCGCGAGTTCCTTCGAGATGCGGTCCTGCGCGGTCTTCGAGAGGTTCGCGGGGCCGAGCAGCGCCGTCCATACCTCGAGATTGAAATCGCGCACGCCGGCATCCGACAGCGGCGAAACGTCCGGCGCCAGCGTGCTGCGGCCGCTCGTGAGGCCGACAGCCTTCACCTTGCCGGCCTTGATCTGCGGCAACGCGACGCCCGGCGGAATCAGCGCCATCTGGATCTGGTTGCCGATCAGATCGGTCATTACCTGCGGATTGCCTTGATAGGGCACGTGCTCGGCCTTGAGCCCCGGCACCTTGCTCTTGAGCAGTTCCATGCCCAGATGGCCCACCGAGCCGACACCCACGGAGCCATAGCTCCACTTGTCGCCGCCCTTGCGCGCGGCGTCGAAGAAGGCGGTGCCGGCGGGCAGGCTGCTTTGCGACACCAGCACCAGCGGCGCCGTGGCGATCAGCGACAGGTACGTGAAGTCCTTCCCCGGGTCGTAGGGCAGCTTGGGGTACAGCATCTTCGACGAGGTCAGGTTGCCGTTGATGACGATGCCGATCGTGTGATCGTCCGTCGCCTTGGCCACCTGGTCGGCCGCGATATTGCCGGACGCGCCGGGCTTGTTGTCGACCACCACCGGCTGACCGAGGGCCTTGGCGAGCGGCTCGGCGATGGTGCGCGCAGCGATGTCGGGCGTCGATCCGCCGGGGAAGCCGACGATGAGCCGAACGGGTTTGGTGGGCCACGGGGCGCCTTGCGCCGAAGCGGCCAATGGCAACGCGCCCGCGGCCAGGCCGCAGGCAGCAATCAGGAGAGCTCTCTTGGATGCGTGCATAGAAAGTGAAGCGAGGGGAAGGGACATGAGGGGGCGAAGGATAAGCCCTCACGTAACAAGACGTCAGAATCTCATTCGAGACTGATGTTGCCCCGACGCACCAACTCCCCATAGACCTTGGACTTGGCTTCGGCGTTGCGCTGGATCTCCTCCGGGGACCACGCCAACGGCTCGAACGCGAAGGTGTCGAAGCGCGCGCGGATCTCGGGGTCGGCGATGACCTTGGCGACGTCGGCATTGATCCGGGCCTTGATGGCGGGCGACACGCCCTTGGGCGTCAGCAGCGACACGAAGGAATTGACCTCCAGGCTCGCAGGCCCGCCGGCCTCGGCCATGGTGGGCACGTCCGGCATTTGCGGGATGCGCTTGGACGCCGCGATGGCGATGTAGCGCAGCTTGCCGGCCTTGTAGATGCCCTGGCTCGACGGAATGCTCGCGAAGCTCCACTGCACCTCGCCCGACCCGACGTTGGCGAACAGCTGCGACACCTCGCGATAGGGCACGTGCTGCATCTGCGTGCCAGTCAACGCCTCGAGCTGCTGGCCGCCGAGATGGCCCGGACTGCCGACGCCCCACGAGCCGTAGCTGACCTGACCCGGCTTCTCCTTCGCCGAGGCGATGAGGTCCACCATGTTCTTCCACTTGGAATCGGTAGGCACCGCGACGAAGAAAGGCGTGCGGAAGAGCGACGCCACCGGATCGAAGTGCTCCAGGGTCACGAAATTGCGCGATTTGTACAGGTGCGGCAGTGCCGCGATATGCTCGCTGTCGAGCTGCAGCAGCGTGTAGCCATCCGGCGCCGCGCGGCGCACCTGCTCGATGGCGATGAAGCCGCCGCCACCCGGCTTGTTGTCCACCAGCACGCGCTGATTCCACAGCCGGCCGAGCTTGTCCGAGATCAGGCGCAGCACCGCATCCGGTCCACTGCCGGCGGCGAAGGGCGTGACGATGGTGACGGGCTTGCTCGGAAAGTCGGCGACCGGCGATTGCGCGGAAGCAGTCGCCGCCAGCAGTGCCGCGACGGTGCCGGCAATCAGCGAGAGGATGGATTTCATGAAGGGTTTGTCTCCGGGTGGTTGAGCAAGGCTGCGAAGTAATCAGGCGGCGGCCAGGCGCGCGTCGGCCAGGCACTGTTCGGGGTTCCACGCATAGAGCCACTCGACCGCGTCGTAGAAGCGCTCCGGCGTCCGGCCGGTCCATAGGCTGTTGCGGACCAGCCGCTCGACGCCCTTGGCGTGATAGATACGGCCCATCTCGCGCACCGACAGCACGACCCGCGCCGTGCGGGGAATGCGCGCCGCGGCATACAGGCGGAAGGCGGCCGGCAAGTCGAAGTCGCAGGCCTCGACAGCCTTGCCCAGCGTCACCGCATCCTCCAGCGCCATGCAGGCGCCTTGCGCGAGGTACTGCATCATCGGGTGCGCCGCGTCGCCCAGCAGCGTGGCGGGGCCTTCGCTCCAGTTCGCCACCGGGTCGCGGTCGGCGGTGCTCCAGCGGCGCCACGAAGTGGGCCGGTCCAGCAACTGGCGCGGTCGTGCGTGCACGCCCTCGAAGTACGACAGCACTTCCTTCTTGCTGCCATCGCTCACGCCCCACTCTTCGCGATCTCGGCTGTGGAAGGTCACGACCAGGTTGTATTGCTCGCCGTGGCGCAGCGGGTAGTGCACGAGGTGGCAGTTGGGCCCGGCCCAGACCACGGGCGCGTTCCAGCGCAGGTCCTCGGGCATGTCGGCGGCCGGCACCACGGCACGGTACACGACGTGGCCCGACACGCGCGGCGCGTCGCCGATGAGCTTCGAGCGGACCACCGACTTGACGCCGTCGCAGCCGACGATGGCATCCGCGCTGAAGCGCCGGCCATCGCGCGTGACGGCGGTCACACCACGGTCGCCGATATCGAGCGCCTCGACCTGCGCCGAGGTGTGGAAACGGATCAGCGGATGATCCTTGACCGCATCGTGGATCGCGCCGTGCAGGTCGGCGCGATGGCTCACGGCATAGGGGTTGCGAAAGCGTGCACGGAAAGCCTCGCCAACGGGCACCGAAGCGACCTCGCTGCAATCGACGGCATCCATCATCACGAGCCGGTCGGTGAACACGGACCCGCGCCGCACCGCGTCGCCGACGCCCAGCGCATCCAGCGCCGCGAAGGCGTTGGGCCCGAGCTGCAGGCCGGCGCCGATCTCGCCGATCGTGGCGCTCTGCTCCAGCAGATCGACCGAGATGCCGAGCCGTGCGAGCGACAGCGCCGCGGCCATGCCGCCGATGCCGCCGCCCACCAACAGGACGGTGGGTTTTGCTTTGGATGTCGTGCCCATGATGTGTGCCTCCGGTGGAGAAATGTCAGTCGACGCGCACGGAAATGGGCTCCAGCCCGTCGATGCGCACGCTCATCGTCTGGCCGCTCTTCACCGCGCCGACGCCTTCGGGCGTGCCGGTGAAGATCAAATCGCCGGGCTGCAGCGCGAACAGCGTCGACAGGTTGGCAATCACCTCGCTCACCGACCAGATCAGGTTGCGGATGTTGCTCTTCTGGCGGACTTCGCCGTCGACTTCCAGAACGATCCCGCCGTCCGTCATCTCACCCATCGCCGTGCGCGGGCGCACCACGCCGACCGGCGCGGAGAAGTCGAAGGCCTTGCCGATCTCCCACGGGCGGCCCTGCTCGCGCATCTTCATCTGCAGGTCGCGGCGGGTCATGTCCAGGCCGACGGCGTAGCCGTAGATGTGGTTCACGGCGACATCGACGGATATGTCGCGGCCGCCCTTGCCGATCAGCACGACCAGTTCCGCCTCGTAGTGGTAGTTGGCGGTCTGGCCCGGGTAGGGAATGCTCGCGGCCTTGCCCGCGGGCACCGGCACGATCGAGGCGTCGTCGTTCGGCTTGCAGAAGAAGAAGGGCGGTTCGCGATCGGGATCGAAGCCCATCTCACGGGCATGTGCCGCGTAGTTGCGGCCGACGCAGTAGACGCGCCGCACGGGAAACAGGTCGGCCGAGCCGGCCACGGGAAGGCCGACGACGGCCGGAGGGGAAACGACGAAAGACATGAGTACTCCTGCCGCGGCATGCGGCACATCGATCAAGGAAAAGGCCGGGAGACAGGGCCGCACGCGGCGGCCACCGTTCAACCCTCGTTGAGAAAGGCTTCGCGCAGCACGCCCATGGCCTGTTGCACCGGGCGGTCCGAGAAACTGAACAGAACCGTCTCTTCGCTCGCCGAAAGGCGCAGCGGCGCCCACGACGGGACGACGAAGGTGTCGCGCGGGCCGAAGTCAAAGCGCTGGCCGCTGATTTCCGCGACGCCTCGGCCTTCGACCACGCTGTAGATGGCGCCATCGGTTGCCCGGTGGGTCTTGCCGGCGAAACCGGCGGGAAGAAGTTGGAGGTGGGTCCCGATGGTCGGCATCGGCGAGCCGCCCGTCAGCGGGTTGATGTAGCGCAGCTTGTGGCCGAGCCAGGCGTCGGGTGCCTCCTGCTTCTGCAGCTGGGCCAGCGCCTCGCGGCTGCGCGCATAGGGGTAGTTGAAGATCGGCGAGGTCGGCGCGCAGTGGTCGTGCCGCACCGGGACCATGTTGTGGCCGAAGCGCGCCAGGCTGTGGCCTTCGGGGCGCGCGACGTGCTGCACCTTGGCGTCGTCGTTCTCGGCGAAGCCGGCGTCGAAGAAGCGCAGCATCGGGATGTCGAGGCCGTCGAGCCACACCACCGGTTCGCTCACGCCCTCGATGCCCTCGTTGCCATGGTCATGCCAGGCCCAGGACGGCGTGATGATGAAGTCGCCCGGATACATGGTGGTGCGCTCGCCTGCCACCGTGGTGTAGGCGCCCTTGCCGTCGACGATGAAGCGCAGCGCGGACTGCACGTGGCGGTGCGAGGGCGCCACTTCCCCCGGCATGATGAGCTGCAGCCCGGCGTAGAGCGACTGCGTGATCGACGAGCGGCCCGGGATGGCCGGGTTCTCCAGCACCAGAACGCGGCGCACGGCCTCCTCGGCGGTGATGAGTTCGGCCGACTCCATCAGCAGCGGGCGGATCTCGTCGTAGCGCCACAGCGCGGGCACGCACGGTGTCTGGGGCTCGCGCGGCACCAGGGCGTGCAGCGACTCCCACAGCGGGGTGAGATTCAGCGGGCGAATGCGTTCGTAGTAGGCACGGCGTTCGGCGGCGTCGGTGCGCGCGGCTTGCGGGGCGGTGTTCATTGGGTCTTGTCTCCTGACGGTGGGCCGCCAATAGACAGATTGTTGGACGCCCCCACTATTTATTCAAGACCTGCATCCAATACCTGGAATATCGTTTTTCGATAATGGGGCCTGCTGCATTCCCAGGAAAAGTCCCGATGTCCAAGCTCGATCTCGAATGGCTCGCCGTGTTCGACGAGGTCTACAAGACCGCCAGCGTCTCCAAGGCCGCCGACCGCCTGGGCATGGCGCAGGCGGCGGCCAGCACCATGCTGAACAAGCTGCGCGCCCACTTCGACGACCGCCTGTTCGCCCGCACCGCGCAGGGGATGCAGCCCACGCCCTACGCCCAGCGACTGGTCGTCCATGTCCGCGAGGTGCTGTCGCAACTCGACCAGGCGCGCGGCAGCCGCAGCGGCTTCGATCCCGGCGAAGCGCGGCGCAACTTCCGCATCTGCATGACCGACATCAGCGAGGTCGTGCTGCTGCCGGGCCTGCTCGACCACCTGCGGCGCGTGGCGCCGGGTGTGCGCATCGAGACCGAGATCATCTCGACCGATAGCGGCCGCCGGCTGGAAGACGGCGAGGTCGACCTGGCGGTGGGCTTCATGCCGCAGCTCGACGCCGGCTTCTACCAGCAGACGCTCTTCATGCAGAACTTCGTCTGCCTGGTGGCGCAGAACCACCCCCGCATCGGCACCCGGCTCACGCGCAAGCGCTTCGAGGCCGAGGCGCATGCGGTGATCTCGTCCTCGGGCACCGGCCACGCCATCGTCGACAAGACGATCACGCGCCTGGGGATCGAGCGCAACGTGGTGGCCCGGCTGTCGAGCTTCCTGAGCGTGGCGCGCATCGTGGCGCACACGGAGTTGATCGTGATCGTCCCGCGCATCCTCGGCGAAGTGCTGGCGACGCAGGAACCGGTGCGGCTGCTGGATACGCCCTTCGTGCTGCCGCCCTACGCGGTCAAGCAGCACTGGCACGAGCGCTTCCACGCGGACGCCGGCAACGCCTGGCTGCGGCGCACGGTGGCGCAACTCTTTGGGCCAAAGACCGCCGCGGCGCTCGCATAATTGGCACGGGCGCCTTCCGATCAACTCAACGCCCAGGCACCTCATGTCCTCTATCACCTTGCGCTTTCTTGCCGAACCCAGCACCGTCAACTTCGGGGGCAAGGTCCACGGCGGCACCGTCATGAAGTGGATCGACGAAGCCGGTTACGCCTGCGCGACCAGCTGGTCCAAGCGCTACTGCGTGACGGTCTTCATCGGCAGCATCCGCTTTCACCGCCCGATCATGATCGGCGACCTGGTCGAGGTCGAGGCCCGGCTGGCCTACACCGGCAACAGCAGCATGAACATCTCCGTCGAAGTGCGCAGCGGCGACATGAAGGGCGGCGAGATGCAAAAGACGACCGAATGCCTGGTCGTCTTCGTCTCGGTCGATTCGCACGGGCGTTCGCTGCCGGTCGATGCCTTCACGCCCGGCACGCCGGGGGAAATGGCGCTGGCCGAGCGGGCGCGCCAGCACCTCGAGGCTTCGCGGGCGGCCGCTGGGACGTAGCAGCGGGGGTCGGGCAGTGGAACACGCCCGATTCGCGCACCGAATCAGGCTTGAGCCGGCACAGGCACGGCGAGCGACTCCGCGAGGCGCGACAGGGAGTTCCAGATCGCCGGCGCGATCTCCAGATGGGTCGCGTTGCGTTCCCTGTGCTGCGCTTCGAATTCGCCGGGATACTGCACGCGATCGAAGCCGGGCGAAGTCGGTGTTTCGTGCAGGTAGTTGAGGAAGCCCTCGACCTCCGCGCTTTTCCATTCCTGCCCGAACTCCAGCCCAGGATCGATCAGCACCGCGAACATGTTGTTGACGGCCATGCCATCGCGCGGGTTGTCGGGCTGGATCGTGCCGCCGCCCGAGAGCACGCCGGCGAGCAGTTCCGCGACGACGCCCAGCGCGTAGCCCTTGTGCCCGCCGAAAGGCAGCAATGCGCCGGGCGAGTCGGCGAACATCACCGAGGGATCGGTGGTCGGCAAGCCGTCGGCGTCGATGATGCATCCCTCCGGCAGCGGCTCGCCCTTTTCGGCCGCCACGCGCGTCTTGTTGAAGGCGACGGCGCTGGTCGCGATGTCGACCACCAGCGGAGGACGGCCGTTGGGCATCGGGCCGGCAAAGCACAGCGGGTTGGTGGTCAGGCGCGCCACCTTGCCGCCGTAGGGCGCGACCATCGGGGGGCGGTTGATGACGTTGGTGAAGCTCAGCAACACGAATCCCGCCGCTGCCGCCATTTCTCCGTAGTGGCCCATCCGGCCGAGATGATGGGATCGCCTGAGCGTGAGGATGCAGTGGCCGGTCTGCCGCACGCGCTCGATGCCCGCCTGCATCACGGTCTTGCCTACGTGCTGCCCGAACCCCGAATGACCATCGAACACCAGCAGTCCGCCGCGATCGGAGATGCACTCGGCACGCGAGGCGGCCTGCAGGTGGCCGCGCTGGAGCGAGTTGCGGTAACTGGGCAGGATCGACAGCCCGTGGCTCGTATAGCCGCAGCGGTCCGATTCGACGAGGTGCTCGGCCACATCCGCGGCGATGTCGTCCGGCACACCCTGCGCCGCGAGCAGTTGCGCACCCAGCGAACGGGCGCCTTCCAGCGTGATCTTCATGACGACTCCTTCAGGTCCAGCCGAGCCAGCGCCAATAGGTCACCGCGAACACCAGCATCAGCAGGTATCCGACCACCGTGACGGGAACGCCCACGCGCGCAAACTGCTTGCCATTGAATGTCTCGGTGCCCAGGCACACCATGTTCTGCGGGGCATTGATCGGCAGGATGAAGCCGAAACTGACGGTAAAGCCGAGCAACATCGTCATGCCGACCTTGTTGAAGTCGCCGGGCAGTGTCTGCAGCACGGAAATCAAGATGGGCAGGAGCGCCGCAGTGAGCGCGGTCGCGCTGGCGAAGCCAAGATGGATCAGGATCAGGAACGCGGCCAGCACGGCGAACACCGCCACCGGCCCCTGTGTGGCCAGGCCGGAGTGCGCAACGACGAAGGCGCCCAGCCACTGGCCGGCTTGCGTCGTGAGCAACGCGGTCCCGAGGCTGATGCCCACGCCGAAGACGATCAGCGTGCCCCAGGGGATGCGCCCCTGGAGCGTCTTCCAGTCCATCACGCCGAGACGCGGCAGCATGAGCACCACCAGGCCGACATAGGTGATGGTGGCCGTGTCGATGTCGTGCAGCTTGCCCTCGGTGGACCAGAACAGGAGCAAGGCGATCGACACCGCTGCCAACCGCTTCTGCGGACCGGTCATCGGACCCAGCGCGCTCAGTTCGCGCTGCACCGCTTCCTTGCCGCCGGCGATCGCTTCCGCCTCGGGCGGCAGCAGCCAGCGCACGAGGAAGTACAGCACGATCGACATCACGACGGCCCAGGGCGCGCCGGCGATCAGCCATTGGATCCAGCTGACGCGCTCGCCCAGCAGTTTGTCCATGAAGCCCACGGTCAGGAGGTTCTGCGCGGCGGCGGTCTGTATGCCGACGTTCCAGACGCTGGTGGCCATCGCCACGGTGATCATGATCCCGGCCGCGATGTTCGAGCGACGATCGACGCCGAAGGCCAGGATGACGCCCATCATGATCGGGACCACGCAGGCGCTGCGTGCCGTCGCGCTCGGCACCACGAGCGACAGGACGATCGTGACCGCGATGCTGCCGATCAGGATGCGCCGCGTGCTGGTGCCGATGGTGGAGAGCGTGACCAGCGCGATGCGCCGGTCGAGTCCTGTGATGGTCATGGCGGCCGCGATGCACAGCGCGGCACCCACCAGCGCCAACGCCGTGCTGGAGAACCCCGCAAGCGCCATGCCCAGGGCCGGCCCCGTGCCGTAGGTGGCGGAGGGGTCGCCCACCTTGGGCGCTAGCCCGATCAGCGCAGCGATCAGCGAAGTGATCATGATGGCGCTGGCCTCGTAGCTCACCGCTTCGCTGATCCAGACGATCACTGCGAAGACGAGGATGGCCAGCATGCGATGCCCGGCAACCGGCAGGCCCTCGGGGAGGGGCAGGGCAAGCACCCCGAGCATCGCCGCCGCGGCGATGTAGAGGCCCCACGGAACGGGCTTGCGTGCCGGCTCGACAGTCTTGGCTTGCGGGCGCGCGGGTTCGTTCGTGCCAAGGCTCATGGAGTGCCTTCCGTAGGTGCAAGGCACCCAACCTAAGGTCAAATCGCCCAGCCGTCAATTGGCCGTAGGGGCACTGCCTTGCGCCCCCTCCCTCACCGCGGCATCAACTGATAGAAATCAAACCCGTTGCTGCGCCCGCCCAGGCAACCCGCCAGCGTGTCCTCCACTTCCCGCCACAGCGCCAGCCGGTTGCGCCACTTGCGCACGCTGTGGCCCTCGTCCGCGAAAGTCATGTACTGCACGGGCCGGCCGAGGCGCCGCAGCTCGGCCACCACGTCGTCGGAATCCTGGCGCAGCACGCGGACGTCGTTGCTTCCGTGGATCACCAGCAGCGGCGCCGTGATGCGATCGATCTGCGAAATCGGCGAGTTGGCGAGCATCTCCGCGCGCTCGGCGGGCTTCTCCACGTCGCCGAAGGTCATCGCGAAGTAGTGCCGGTTGCGCCAGAACGGTGGCCAGTTCTCGATCACGCGGGGCCAGTTGGCGACACCCACCACATCGATGCCGCAGCGGTAGTCGTGCCGCTTCTGGATCAACTGCGCCAGCACCGAGAAGCCGCCGAAGCTGGCACCGAAGACGGCCATGCGCTTCGGGTCGGCAATGCCCTGGTCGATGGCCCATTGCGCGGCCTCGGCGATGTCGCTCTGCATGCGCCGGTTGTATTCATGCGCGCCCGCCAGCATGAAGGCGCGGCCGTAGCCGGTCGAACCGCGGTAGTTGACGTGGAGCACCGCGTAGCCGCGATTGGCGAGCATCTGCGTGTTCGTGAAGCCGGCCGCCTGCCAGCGGTCGCGGCCCCAGGGGCCGCCATGGATGTCGATGACCAGTGGCGCCGGCCCCTTCACGCCGCGCGGACGCACCACGTAGCCGTGCACCGTGAGCCCGTCCGACGCCTTGAAGGAGAACGGTTCCACCGGCGAGAAGAGGCCGGGGTCGGGCTTGCGCTGAGGGGTCAGACGGGTGAGTTGCTGCGTGTCGCGGTCGAGCAGCATCTCGACGCCTTCGTCCCCGGTCACGGCGCGCAGCACCATCCGCCGCGAATCCTCGGCCACGCTCGAAGGCCGGGTGAGCACGGGCTCGCTGTCGAGCCAGCCACGGCTGCGCGCGGTCTGCACCGCCTGGGCCACGTCGGCGCCGAGCGCGGCATCGAGGTAGACGAAGCGCGGCAGGCCCGGCTCGATGCCGTAGGCGTAGGGAGCGCCCTGCCTCGGCGGGTACTGCGCTGAGTCGAGATCGACCTCGCCGTCCTCGGCCAGCACCCGCTCGCTGCGGCCGGCCAGGTCGATCTCCACCAGCGCGGCCTTGTCGCGGCCGATGTTGGTCATGGCCCAGACCTTGCCGCTGCCCAGGTCGATGCGGTGCGGCCAGAAGAAATCGAAGGCCTTCACGGTCCGCAGCAGGCGCCAGCTGCCGTCGGGATTCTTCAGCTCGATCGCCACGTCGGAACCGTCGGCGCTGCCGAGCTGGCGCGTGCGGCCGGCGAGTTGGTCGTCGGTGCCGATCATCCAGGCCAGCACGCGACCGTCACCCTCGCTGCGCGCAACTTCGCGCACGGTGCGCGTCGCGGCGTCACCCTCGAACAGGTCCATGCTCGCGCGGTCGCGCCGGTTGGTCGTGAAGAAGAAGCGCGTGCTGCCCGCCGCCCCTCGCGCGACGTAAGTCGAACGCACGCCGGGCCAGGGCGTCACTGCCCAGGGCCTGGCGTCCGGCTGTTCGCTGTCGACCACGAAGAGCTGGGTGTTCTCGTCGCCGCTGAAGTCCTTGATGTAGGCAACATGCCGGCTGTCCGCCAGCCATGAATAGGTGGGGCCGGACACGAAGGGGCGTCCGAGGGTGCCGGTCGCGAAGGTCTTGACGACGGGGCCAGTCGTGTCGGCAGCGTCAGCCGTGGGGCGCACCCCGAGCCCGATGTCGGTGCCCACGACCTGCACCCACAGCAGCTTCTTCGCATCGGGCGACAGCGCATGGCCGTCGACGTAGTCCACGTTCGCGACGAAGCGCCGCAGCGGCACCAGGGGCGGCAATGCGCCCCCCTTCTGCGCCGCGACCAGCGCGGGATCGGTGGGGGCCGTGGCACAGGCGCCAAGCGCCAGCACAGCCGACAAGGCCGCCGCAGCGGCCATCCAACGCGATGCCAAGCGCATGACTGTCTCCCTCTTCAAGTCGGTGTTGTTCCGGAAATTGTGAGGGAGGCAACCTTGGGCAAAGCCAAAGGTTGGCCATGCACAATCGCCGCGTGCACATTCTGCTGATCGAAGACGACCTCGACTTGGGCCGCGCCTTGCAGGCCGCGCTGAAGGTCGACGGGCTCAGCAGCGAATGGCGCCGACGGGCCGCCGACGCTCCACGCGTGCTCGACGGCAGCGTGTTCGATTGCGTGCTGCTCGACCTCTCCTTGCCAGACGGCAGCGGGTTCGACCTGTTGAAGCGCTGGCGGCGCGAGGGCTCGCTGCTGCCGGTGATCGTGATCACCGCACGCTCCGCGGTCGAGGACCGGCTGGCCGGGCTCGATGGCGGCGCCGACGATTTCGTCATCAAGCCCTTTGCAACGGTGGAGCTGATCTCGCGCATCCGCGCCGTGCTGCGCCGGTCCGCGCGGCAGGCCAGCGAAACCTGGAGCCTCGGCGCGCTGGCGATCGAGCCGCGTCGACACCGGGCCTCGCTCCATGGCGCGCCGCTGGAGCTGTCGCCGCGCGAGTTCCGCCTGCTGCTGGAGCTGGCCCGCGAGCCGGGCGCGGTGGTCGCCAAGGGCGTGCTGGCGAAGAAGCTCGAACCCCTCGGCGAGCCGCTGGACTTTGCCGCGATCGAGGTGCACGTGTCGAACCTGCGCCGCAAGATCGGCGGCGAGCGCGTGCACACGGTGCGCGGCGTGGGCTACATGCTCGCGTCATGAAAGAGATGCCGCACCAGCCGATCGACATCGTCCCCTTCGACCCCCATCACGCGACGGCCGCGCAATGGGCGGCGTACCACGCGTACCGGAGGATCCGCGCCGAGGAGGACATCCCCGGTGAGCCGATCCTGAGCGACGCCGATTTCGAGCATCAGCTGCGCCGACGTCGGCCGACGGACGAATCGCGCAGGGTGATCGCGCTGCACGGCGACCGGGTGGTCGGCAACCTGCTGCTCGAATTCCGCCGCGCAGGAACGCCCGACTACGAAAGCTTCGCGCCCTTCGTCTTCGCCGGTGGGGGCGTGATGCAAGCGTACCGCCGACAGGGCATCGCCACTGCCTTGCTCGGCGCGTTGCTGGCCTTCATGCAGGAGCACGGCAAGACCACGGCGACACTCGGTGCCCCTGCCCCTGAAGCCAACGCATTCCTGCGGGCGATGGGTGCCACGGAAAAGCACCGGGCGGTCGAGAATCGCCTCCCGCTCGACGGACTGGACTGGGACGCGCTCGACCGCTGGCAGGCCGACGCGACCTCAGCGTCGGGCGCGCGCCTGCGCTGGGAGATCCACGCCGGGCGAGTGCCGCTCGACCGCCTCGAGAGTCTGATAGCGCCGTTCACCGTGCTCATCGGCGACATGCCGTTGGGCGCGCTCGACCTGCCGGCCATCCGATACGAACTGCCGGCACATAGGAGCTGGTACGAGGAAATGGATCGCAGCGGTGGAGAGCATCTGGTGGTCTTGCTGCTCGACGGCGATGAAGTGGCTGCCGTCTGCAATGCCCACTGGGAGAAGCGCTTTCCGGACCGCGTGTTCCAGGCCCTCACTGCCGTGGCGCGCCCCTGGCGTGGCAAGGGTCTCGCCAAGGGCGTGAAGGCTGCGATGCTGAAGCTGGTGCGCGAGCGTCATCCGGAGGTCCGGATGATCGTCACGCACAACGCCGAAGTGAATGCGCCGATGCTGTCGATCAACCACCGGCTCGGCTTCGCGGTCTACCGCCAGACCGTCAGCTACCAGATCGACCGCGAGAGCCTGCGGACGCGGCTCGGCGAGCCGCGCGGGGTCAGGCTGCCGCCAGCACCGTCCCGCTGACTTCCCCCAGGCCGATGCGCACGGCGCCTGCGCGTTCGCAGTAGCCGCGCAGGCTCAGGGTGTCGCCGTCTTCGAGGAAGGTGCGGCGCTCGCCGTTGGGCAGCGTGATCGGGTGCTTGCCGCCCAGGGTGAGTTCGAGCAGCGAGCCGGCTTCGTCGGGTTTCGGGCCCGACAGGGTGCCGGAACCGAGCAGGTCGCCCGGCTGCAGATTGCAGCCGTTCACGGTGTGGTGCGTGACGAGTTGCGCGGCGGTCCAGTAGGCGGCTTGCGTGGTGTTGCCGCGCGTGAGCCGCACGGCGCCCTCGCCGGCTTCGCGCATCTTCGCGGTCTGCAGCCAGACTTCCAACGTGATGTCGAGCGCGCCTGCTTCGCTGTTGGCGGGCGAGTCGAGGTAGGGCAGGGGCCGGGGGTCGCCGGCCGGTCGCTCGAACCCCGCGCGGAAGGGCGCGAGCGCTTCCATCGTCACGATCCAGGGCGACAGCGTGCTCGCGAAGCTCTTCGACAGGAAGGGTCCGAGCGGCTGGTACTCCCAGGCCTGCAAGTCGCGCGCGGACCAGTCATTGAGCAGCGTCACGCCGAACAGGTGCTGTTCGGCGTTGGCGATGGCGATCGGCTCTCCGAGCGCATTGCCCTGGCCGACGACGAAGCCCAGCTCCAGCTCATAGTCGAGCCGCTTGGAAGGGCCGAAGCTCGGCGCCTCCGCATCGGGCGCCTTGGTCTGGCCCTGCGGGCGCTTGAAGCGCTGGCCGCTCACGCGGATCGACGACGCACGGCCGTGATAGCCGATGGGCACCCACTTGTAGTTGGGCATCAGCGGCTGGTCCGGGCGGAACAGCTTGCCGACCGTGGTGGCGTGGTGGATGCCGGTGTAGAAGTCGGTGTAGTCGCCGATGCGGCAGGGCACGGTGAGCTCGACGGCCGACTGGGCGAGCAGGGCCGTGCTCCAGGCCGCCTGCTTTCCGCTGCCTTCGCGCAGGCCTTCGGAAAGGGCAGCGCGCAGTGCCTGCCGCTCGGTGGCGTCTTGCGCCAGCAGCACGTTCATGTCATCGGTGTCCACGAGCCCCGCGGCCTTCAGGTCGAGCACCTGGTCGCCGATCGCGACACCGATGCGGAAGCCTTCGCTGCTTCGGGCCGGCCGGAAGCGCCCGAACGGCAGGTTCTGGATCGGAAAGTCGCTGCCGGCCTCGTTGGCCGAGGCCACCCAGCTGCGCAGCTTCGGGTCGTGGGTTGCGTTCAATGTGTTCATGGCTTGTATTGATCCTTGAGGCCGGCCCAGCAGTCGGCGTAGTCCTGGTCGAGCGCGGGGCTTTGCATCGCGAACTCGGTGGGAATGAAGCGGTAGCGGCTCTCGAACATGAAGGCCAGCGTGTTGTCGAGCTTCTGCGGCTTGAGGTCGCTGTGGCTCGCTTTCTCGAAGGCTTCCTCGTCGGGGCCGTGCGGCACCATGCAGTTGTGCAGGCTCGCGCCGCCCGGCTTGAAGCCGCCGGGCTTGGCGTCGTACTCGCCGTAGACCAGGCCCATGAACTCGCTCATGAGGTTGCGGTGGTACCAGGGCGGACGGAAGGTGTCCTCCATCACCAGCCAGCGCGGCGGGAAGATCACGAAGTCGCAGTTGGCCGTGCCGGGCGTGTCGCTCGGCGAGGTGAGCACGGTGAAGATCGACGGGTCCGGATGGTCGAAGCTGATCGACCCGATGGTCATGAAGTGCGCCGTGTCGTACTTCACCGGCGAGAGGTTGCCGTGCCATGCGACGACGTTGAAGGGCGATTGCCTCGTCGGCGCGGACCAGAAGCGCCCGCCCGATTTCTTGACGAGTTCGTAGCCGACGCTCGCATCCTCGAAGGCGGCGACCGGGGCCTGGAAATCACGCGCGTTGGCGAGGCCGTTCGAGCCGATCGGGCCCAACTCGGGCAGACGGAACTGCGCGCCGTAGTTCTCGCAGAGGTAGCCGCGCGACAAGCCGTCGGGCAGCGCGACCTTGAAGACGACGCCGCGCGGCACCAGCGCGATCTCGCCGGGCTTGACTTCGAGGACGCCCATCTCGGTGGTGATGACCAGTCGGCCTTGCTGCGGCACGAAGAGCATCTCGCCATCGGCGTTGACGACGGCGCGGCGCTCCATCGAGCGGCTCGCGAGGTAGACGTGCGCCGCGATGCCGGTCTGCGCCTCGGCGTCGCCGTTGGCGGCCAGCGTGTGGACGCCGTCGATGAAATCGACGTCCGCCTTGTCCAGCGGAATCGGTGCCCAGCGCAGCGGCTCGGGCGGCAGCGCGATCTCGCGGTTCGCGCCGGTCGTCCATTGCGCCTGCGCGTACGGCTTGTAGCGGCCGGACACCACGGAGGGCTGGCGGCGGTACATCCAGGTGCGCCGGTTCTCGTGACGCGGCGCGGTGAAGGCGGTGCCCGAGATCAGTTCCGGATACAGGTCGAAGGGCGCGCGCTGCGGGCTGTTGCGGCCCTGCGGCAAGGCGCCGGGGACGGCCTCGGTGGCGTATTCGTTGCCGAAGCCGCTCTGGTAGCTGAGATCGGCGGATGCTTGGGTCATGGTGTCCTCTCTCTTGAAATTCAGCGGGATGGCGCGGAGGCCTCGAAGGCCTGACGCAGAACGGCGGTCGAGCCGATGTGATTGGCCAGCACGAGCACGAGGCGCGCGTTGAAGGCGTGGCTCTCTTCGGTCGACAGGCCCTGGTGTGCTTCGATCAGCGCCTCGTAGAAGTCATCGGGCGCGTCCAGGTTCGGTGTGGTGATCAGTTCCATGGCTCTATGCCTTTGCCATCGCACGGTCACGCGCCGCGCGCACGGCCTGGGGGGTGGGGTTCCGCCAGCGTGCGCACACGTGCTGGTCGGGGCGCAGGAGGTAGACGGTGCCGGGTTGCGCGTCGTAACGGTGCGCCGCCAGTTCGCCCTCGCCGGTGGCCGCCACTCGCACGATGTGCAGGGGCAGGTCGGCTTGCGCGAGCACACGCAGGCTTTGTTCCGTCACCTCGCCTTCGCCGAAGACAAGCGCCGTGAAGCGCGTTCTGGCCTCGGAGGGCGACGCGGGACACAGCTCGCGCAGCAGCCAGCCCGTGCCGCCATCGGCGCACACGATCGGCGCATCGGCGGCCGGCGCGCCGGGCACCATCGGGCCGACGAAGGCATCGACGTCGGGCGTGTTCAGCGGCGAGCCGCGCAGGGTGGTCGGAACCGACAAGCGCCCGCTGTTCACCAGCGCGCGCGCAAAGGCATGGCGCTTGGAAAGCTCCAGCACCGCATCGCGGAACAACCGGCTGACCTCGCTCTTGGGCGTGATGAAGTCGGTCGCGCGGGTCGAGTTGCGGATGTTCTCGTCGGCCGCGTATTCACGCTCGCTCGCGTAGCTGTCGAGCAGCGCGTCGGGCGCTTCGCGCTGGAGCACCGCGGCGACCTTCCATGCCAGGTTGTCGGCGTCCTGCACGCCGGAGTTCGCGCCGCGCGCGCCGAAGGGCGAGACGCCGTGCGCGGAGTCGCCCGCGAACAGCACGCGCCCGTGGCGGAAATGCTCCATGCGCTGGCAGGCGAAGGTGTAGACGCTGGCCCAGCCGATCTGGAACTGGACCTTCTCGTGGCCGATGCTGTCGAGCAGCGCACGCACGCGCGGGATGATGTTCTCGTGCTTGCGCTCCTCCACCGGGTCGGCATCCCAGCCGAGCTGGAAGTCGACACGCCACATGCCGTCGGCCTGCTTGTGAAGCAGCACACTCTGGCCGGGATGGAAAGGCGGATCGAACCAGAAGCGGCGCTCGGTCGGCAGGTCGGCGTCCATGTTCACGTCGGCGATCAGGAAGCGGTCGCGGAACACGCGGCCCTTGGCCTCCTGTCCGAGCAGCTGACGCAGGTTGGAGCGCGAGCCGTCACAGGCGGCGACGTACTCGCCGGCCAACTGATAGTTGCCTTCCGGCGTTTCGATGGTCAGCAGCGCGTGGTCCGTGGCCTGTTCGACGCCGATGACCTTGTTGTTCCAGCGCAGGTCGATCAGCGGCAGTTCCGCCGCGCGCTCCGACAGATAGCCCTCGACGTAGTACTGCTGCAGGTTGATGAAGGCCGGCCGCTCGTGCCCGGCCTCGGGCAGCAGGTCGAAGCGGTAGACCTGCTCGTCCTTGAAGAACACCTTGCCCACGTGCCACGACACGCCTTTGTCGACCATGCGGTCGGCGCAGCCAAGGCGGTCGAAGACCTCCAGCGTGCGCTTGGCGAAGCAGATGGCGCGCGAGCCGGTCGAGAGCGTGCAGTCGTTGTCGAGCAGCACGACGGGGATCTGCCGCTGCGCGAGGTCGATCGCAAGGGCGAGCCCCACGGGGCCCGCGCCGACGACCACGACGGGATGGCGGGCTGGCGATGCGGCGTCCTGGTCCGCGTGCCGGCGGTAGTCGAAGCGCAGCGACTGGTAGTCGATCGGTGCTTCGGCGGTCGTTGCAGAGGCCCCCATGGCTTCAGCCTTCGAGCGTTTTCCACATTTCGATGTCGCGCTCTGCGGTCCAGATGCGCGGATCGGCATGGCCCGACGCTTCGTCGTAGGCGCGGCTCACGTCGAAGGGCATGCAGTGGTCGAAGATGACCCACTGGCTGTACTTGGGCTTGAGCCTGGCGTAGGTGTCCTTGTAGACCGCATTCAGGTCGCGGCCCGCCTTCACGCCTTCCTGCACGCTGCTGTAGACATCGGCGATGAAGCTGCGCGTGCCGGCCAGACCCTTGGCCACTTCCTCGGGCGTGGTGAGCGCCGCGCCGCGACCGGGCACCAGCGCCTTGGGCTGCAGGGCGGCGATGTTGTCCAGCGTCTGCGGCCAGTCCTGGAAGTAGGCGTCGCCGGCGTAGGGCGTGGCGTCGAACTCGACGAGGTCGCCCGAGAGCAGCGTGCGCTCCTGCGGCAGCCAGACGACGGCGTCGCCCTTGGTGTGGCCGCGGCCGAGCTGAATCAGCTGCACTTCGAGTTGGCCGAGCCACAGCGTCATCTTGCCGGTGAAGGTCATGGTGGGCCAGGTGAGCCCCGGCGGAACGGTCTCGACGTTCTGGAAGAGGCGCGGGAAGCGGCCGATCTCGCTGGCCTTGTCCTGCTCGCCGCGCTCGACGATGAGGTCGCGCGTGTCCTGGCTTGAAATGATGTGCTCGGGCTTGTAGCCGGCGGCGCCCAGCACGCGCACCGCGTGGTAGTGCGTGAGCACCACGTACTTGATGGGCTTGTCGGTCACTTCGCGGATGCGGCGCACCACGTCGGCGGCCATGGCGGGCGTGGCCTGGGTGTCGGCCACGAGCACGCAGTCGTCGCCGATCACGATGCCGGTGTTGGGGTCGCCCTCGGCCGTGTAGGCCCAGGCATGTTCCGAAATCTGGCTGAAGGTGATCTTCTTTTCTTCCAGGTCGGCCTGGCTGGCGAACTTCTTGGTCTCTGACATCGTGGGTCTCCTTGATTTGTCTAAAGTGAACGAATTCGCATGGGACGAATGAGCGGAGTGTAATTCGAGGATTGGATAATGTCTAATGTCTTCTGCATGAACGAACGACGAGCAAGGCCATGAACTCAGACAGCGACCGCGCGCAACGCGGCATCCAGAGCATCGAGGTGGGCGGGCAACTGCTGCGCGCCCTGGTGCACCATGGCCGGCCGATGGCCCTGAAGGACCTGGCGCGCGAGGCCGAGATGTCCCCCGCCAAGGCGCATCCCTACATGGTCAGCTTTGGCCGCCTCGGGCTGATCGAGCAGGACCGCACCAGCGGCCACTATCTGCTTGGACCGCTCGCCTTGCAACTGGGTTTGATCAGCCTGCAGCAAGCCAATCCCGTGCACATCGCGACGCCGCTGATCGCCGAACTGGCGCAGCAGATCGGCCAGACGGTGGCCATCGCCGTCTGGGGCGACCGCGGCGCGACCATCGTGCGCATCGCCGAATCGCCGGCGCCGCTGCACGTGAACATGCGGCACGGCACGGTGTTCTCGCTGACCAATACCGCGTCCGGTCGGCTCTTCGGCGCCTATCTGGATGCTTCCGTGGTGAGGCGGTTGCTGGATGAAGAGCGGCAGCGCGAGCAGAAAGGCGCCGCCGCCATCGCGCTGCAACGGGGCATGCCGCCCGTGCAGCCGCTACCAGGCTGGAAGGCCTTCGAGGCGCAATTGCACGAGGTGCGCTCCCATGGGCTGAGCCGCTCCGAGGGCGAGATCCTGCCGGGCGTGAGCGCGATGTCGGCGCCCGCCTTCGATCACACGGGCGCCATCGTGCTGGCCATCACCGCGATCGGACCGGCCGCCATCTTCGACACGCGATGGGACGGCGACATCGCGAGCGCCCTCAAGGCTTGTGCGGACCAGGTGTCGGAGCGGCTGGGGGCCGTCCCTTCAAGGCCTTGAGCCGCTCGATGCTCCCGGCCGGCCAGTAGTCGGACCGGCTGTAGTACTCCTCCACCACCGGCGTGCCGGGCGGCAGCACCACCCACGGCTGCTTCGTCGTCGTGAAGATGTGAATATCGGGCGGCAGCGCGTCGGGCGTGTCCAGCGTGCCGACCCGCACGAACTTCACCGCTTCGCCGGCGCCCGCATAGTGGCTCCAGAGCGCGATATGGCAGCGAGGGCAGCGCGCGATCTTCTGGCCCTTCCCGCTCAGCGACGGCGTATTCACCAATTCGATCTCGCCTTGCAGCAGTTCGACGCGGTCGCTCTCGATCATCGCGTTGAGCGCGAACGAAGCGCCCGTTTCGCGCTGGCACCAGCGGCAATGGCAGCAGTTCACGAAGAGCGGTTCCGTCGCCATCCGATAGCGCACCGCGCGGCAGGTGCACCCTCCTTCGAGCGGGAACATCAGCGAGACCGTCCGTCGAAGTGCTTCACCGCCACCGCATCGAGATCGATGCCTTCGAGGCAGCGGATATTGACGGCGATGGTCGGTACGCCCTTCGGATCGGTGGCCTCGGCAAACGGGTGGATGCCGCAGGTCTTGCAGAAGCGATGGTGGATGGCGTGCTTGTTGAAGAGATAGGCCCCCACGTTGTCGTCCTCGGGCGTGAGCAGCGTGAACTGCGTGCGTGGCACGAACCACAGCAGCGAGCCCTTTCTCTGGCACATGGAGCAGTTGCAGGCCAACGCGCCCTGGATTTCGCCCTCGACCTCGAAAGCGATCTTGCCGCAGTGGCAGCTACCCTTGTATTTCATCGCAGGTCTCCTTTCATGCGCGCTGGGCCGAAGCCAGGAGTCGAAGTCCCAATGACACTATGACGGCGCCGGCCACCCTGTCGGCCCACGCCTTGTACCGAAGATAGGTTTTCTGCGGCCCCTTGGCGGACAGGGCCAGCGCCACCAGCGCGTACCAGCTGGTTTCGAGCACGAAGACCACCGCCACGATGCCCAGCCCGAACGCCAGCGATGGCGAAGCCGGCATGAAGGCCGCGAACACGCTGGCGTAGACGATGGCCGTCTTGGGATTGCTCAGTTGCGTGGCGAGGCCGAGGAGGAATGAGCGGCCCGCATGGCGACGCGCGCCGGCCTCGCCGCTCTCTCCGGACTGCGACGACGCCATCGACAGCGGCTGGCGCGCGCCGAGCCAGATCCGTACGCCGAGGTAGGCCAGGTAGAGCCCCCCCGCGACTTTGAGGACGATGAAGAGCGTGGGGACGGCCAGCAGCAGCGCCTGCAATCCGGCCAGCGCCGCGAGCGCGAAACATGCGCCACCCGCACCCATGCCGAAGGCCGCGGCGACGCCTTCCAGGCGCGAAAGCGACACTGCCGTGCGCGCGACCATCACGAAGCTCGGGCCGGGGCTCACTACGCCGACGGCCAGCGCGCCGGCGATGCCCAGCAAGGGGAGTAACTGGTTCAACTTCGTCTCCTTACCCCTGGACCGGGGCTCGGAGGTTACTCCAACGGCCTCAGGCCATGAAACCGACGTTCTTGGGATAGTCGATGCCGTTGGCGTTGCCGCCGAAGTTCTTGAGGTTCGGCAGGATGCCCGGTAAGTCGGCCTCCGGCACGCCGAACCACCTGGCGAGCGTGGCGCCGTACTGGTCCACCGAGGTCGTCGGGATCAGCCGGCCCTGGCCCACATGGCCTTCGTAGCCGGCCAGCTTCGCGTCGTTGTTGATGCTGACCACCTGCGGCGTGCCGTAGAACTGCTTGCCGTTGACCGCGCCGCCGACGACGAAGTGGTGGCTGCCCCAGCCGTGGTCGGAGCCATTGCCGTTGCTGGCCAGCGTGCGGCCGAAGTCCGATGCCGTGAAGGCAGTGACCTTGTCGGCAATGCCCAGCGCGGCCGTCTGGCGGTAGAAGGCGGTCATCGCATCGCTCAACTGCTGCATCAGCCCGGGCTGATTGGCAATCAGGTTGTCGTGCAGGTCGAAGCCGCCCATCGACACGAAGAACACCTGCCGCTTGACGCCCAGCGCGGTGCGGCCATGAATGAGCCGGGCCACCATCTTCAGCTGACGCGAGAGGTTCGTGTTCAGCGCGCCGAAGGAATCGACCGGGAGCGCAGCCGAGAGCGCACCGGTGACGGTCGTCTCGGCTTCCACCGCGCGCTTGGTCACGCGGTTGTATTCGTTCTCCAGCATGTGGCTGCGTGCTTCCTGCACCAGCTGCGCCATCGCGGAGCGCACCGAGGCCGACACATAGCCGCTCGTGCCCTTGACGCTGTTGATGCCGACGGCGCCGCTGGTGCTCACCTGGTATTGCAGCGCCTGGTCGCCCGAGAGGAACACCGCGTTGCCCGAGACGGACATGCAGGTGAAGAGCGAGTTGGTGTTCTGCGACAGCGCCAGGTCGCCGAGGTTGCCGCCCCAGCCCACCGTCGAACCTTCCGGCGACGACGACTGCCAGGTCGACTGCTGGTCGTTGTGCGAGAACAGCTTGGGCGGCTGCGGGTAGAGCTTCTTGTTGCTGTTGTTGTACTGCGCACGATTGAGCGGCACCACCAGCGGGCCGACGTTGAGCTGCACCGCGACCTTGCCGTCGACGTTGAAGAGGTCCGCGAGTTGGGTCATCGCCGGGTGCAATGCGTACTGGCGAGCGCCCGCCAATGGCGTGGTGGGCGTCAACAGCGTCTTCGCGACATCCATGTCGTTCTTGGCGATGGCGATGCCGCCCGAGGCTTGCGGAACGCGAATGGCGCTGTAGGCGGTGTAGCTGGGGTCGTCGTAGGTGATGACGGTGTTGGCGTAGTCGTTGCCGCCGAAGAGGAACACGCACACCAGCGCCTTGTAGTCATCGCCGGGCGCGGCCTGCGCGGCGGCTTCGCCCATGGCGGCCAGGTTGAGCGCGAAGGGCAAGGCGGTGCCGGCCATCGCCAGCTGGCCGGTGCGGCGCAGGAAGGCGCGACGGCTGTGAGCGGCAGGATCGATCAGGTACATCGCGCGGTCCCTTATTTCTGGATCAGGTAGGAGGGCGAAGCCATCACCATCAGCACGGCGGCATATACGCGGTTGAGCTTGACGGCATCGGTGCTGCTGGCGGTCACGGCAGGCGTACCGAGGGCGTTGGCGATCAGCGCCTGGGTGGCGTCCGACAGCTGGTTGCCCGTGAGCAGCAGGTTCAGGCGGCGCACGAGGCCCGCGGGGTCCAGCACCAGTGCGAGTTCGCCCGCATAGGTCGCGTTCACGTCCTTGCTGTTCCTCGGCAGCGCGTCCTTCATGTAGTTGAGGTAGCCGCCGACGCTGGTTTCATTGACCACCTGGAATTCGGGCGCGACCATCTTCGCACTGGCGATCGCCGTCGAAGGCGGCACGTAGCCGGGGCGGAAGAAGTTGAAGACCGAGGGCGAGCGCAGCGGGCCCTGGCCGAGCTGGCTGTTCGGCTGGGAGAGGTCGCCGATCTTCCAACTGCCGGTGGTCGACACGGCGCCGAAGGTACGCGCCCATTGCACGAAGCGCAGCATGGGCTCGCGCAGTCGGCCGAAGGTCGGCTCGCTCAGGCCCGCAGGGCTGCGCGCCTCGTTGTCGAGCAGAACGGCCGCGAAGACGCTCTTCATGTCGCCGCGCACGCCGGAGCCGTTGTCCGCGAAGACGTCCGACACGCGCTTGACGTAGGCCGGGCTCGGGTTGCTGGTCACCAGGCGCTGGATCAACTGCTTGCCGATGAAGGGGCCGACGTTCGGATGGTTGAACAGCGTGTCGAGCGCGATCTTGAGCGCGGCCTTGCCCTCGGTGCCCGCCGGCACCGTGGCGCCGAGGAACTTCGCTTCGAGCGTTGAATGTCGCGAGGCCGTCAGCGCCATCGGCCGCGTGGTCCACAGGTTGCTTTCGGCGATGGAGCCGTCGGGACGGGTGAAGCCGCCCGCGGTGCCGCCCTTCTCGTCGGTGCGGATGTCCAGGTCGTAGCCCGTGAAGACGCGCGCCAGGTTGGTCACGTCGTCGAGGGTGTAGGTGTCGAGCGGCGCGCCGTCGGCGCCGGGTTTGAGGGTGCCGTCTGCGTTGAGCTGGTAGAGCCCGATGCTCATGAGCTGCATGACCTCGCGCGCATAGTTCTCGTCCGGCTGCCGGCCCTGGGCGTTTTCCTTCTGGTTGCCTTTGGTGTTGAGGTAGTAGCCCATCGCGGGGTTGAGCGTCACGTCCTCCAGCAGCTTGCGGAAGTTGCCGGTGACGCCCGCGACCAGGGTGTCCCAGTACTGCGCCATCAGATGGCTGGACCAGTTGGAGCCGATGTCGGTGGACGACACGACGAAGATCTCGGTCAACGCGAGCGCCATGCGCTTGCGGAAGCCGTCCGGCGCCGTCATGAGCTGGTTCCAGATCATGTCGTCGGTGTTGACGCTGCCGTAGGGCTTGCCCGCGATCCACTCCCAGCCGGTCTGCGTGCCGGGACGGTCGGCCTCCTCGCCCAGCCAGACCAGGTAGCCCTTGCTGCGCACGGCGGCGATCTCCGCCTCGGAGGCGGAGAACTGCGACTGGAGGAGGAAGCGCGCGGCCTCGTCGTCGGTCTTCGCTTCCCGATAGACGTAGGTCTGGGCGGTCGGCGTGCTGGCCAGCGCGGTCAGGGAACCGGCCTGAACGCCTGTGCCGGCGCCCGGCGCGGCAAACCCGCCGCCTCCGCTGCCACCCCCACCACCTCCGCATGCCGCGAGGGCGGCAGCGGAGGCCAGTGCGGCCGCGAGCGGCAGCGGGCTGTGCGACTCCGCTGCGGGGGCCGGCATGGATGTCTGGTCCGCGCGCGCCGAATCATCGGTCGCCTCAGCGCGGCCGGTTGCGATGTTTTCCACCATGGAACTACTCACTCCTCGGCGCTGGGGCGCCGCTTTTTCCAGGCAAGTGTCATGCCCAACTCGCGCCACGGCCAGAGGGCTTCAGGAGGAGGTCAACGGGACATTATTTGTTAAGAAGTGTGACTTTTTCGTCACTTCGCCGCCAGCAACGGCTTGGCGCGGCGCGGAATGTCGCTTCAGGACTTCGCGGCTTCGAGCCCGTCGCGGGTGCGGATCGCTTCGCGCCGGGCGGCCTCGGCAAAGTCGTCGCCCGAGGAGGCGTAGCAGATGGCGCGCGAGGAATTGACCACGATCGGCGCATCCGTGCGCCAACCAGCCCGCACGGTGGCGACCGCATCGCCGCCCTGTGCGCCCACGCCAGGGATCAGCAAGGGAACCGTGGGTGCGAGGGCCCTCACCCGTTCGATCTCGGCCGGGTAGGTGGCGCCGACCACCAGGCCCAACTGCCCGTTCAGGTTCCATGGACCCTGCGCAAGCCGGGCCACGTGTTCGTAGAGAAAAGGCTCGCCTTCCACGCCCGCAAGGCGCTGACCCTGCAGATCGGCGCCGCCCGGATTGCTGGTCCGGCACAGCAGGAAAGCACCCTTGCCATGGTGGCGCAGATAGGGCTCGACCGAATCGAAGCCCATGAAGGGCGAGAGAGTGACGGCGTCGGCGCCGTAGCGCTCGAAAGCCTCGCGGGCGTACTGCTCGGCCGTCGAGCCGATGTCGCCGCGCTTGGCATCGAGGATCGTGGGCACGTGCGGCGCGTTGCGGCGCATGTGCTCCATGAGCTGCTCCAGCTGCCCTTCGGCCCGGTGCGCGGCAAAGTAGGCGATCTGCGGCTTGAAGGCGATCGCGAGATCGGCCGTGGCATCGACGATACGGGCGCAGAAGTCGTAGATCTTGCTGGCATCGCCCTTCAGGTGGGCGGGAAATTTCGTCGGTTCGGGGTCGAGGCCGACACACAGCAGCGAGCCGTTTTGGCGCTCGGCGGCGCGCAGCTTTTCCAGGAAGGTCATGGGGCGGAATTTTAGGCGCGCCGGCTCAGGGCGGCCCGGCGACGGGCTCAGCCCGCGCGTTCGAACTGTTCGGCGGCCAGGCAGAGGTCGGCCCAGGCGCGGCCCTTATCGCCCGGGTTGCGCAGCAGATAGGCAGGGTGGTAGGTGGCGACCACCGGCGGCGCGTCCTTCACGCCGGGCAGCATCGCTACCGGCACGGCGCGACCGCGCAGCTTGCCGAGCGGATCACCGCTTTGCAGCAGGCTTTGCGCCGCCAGCGGACCCATGGCGAGCACGAGACGCGGCGCCAGCGCGGCAGCATGCTCCGCGAAGACATCGGCGATGGGGCGCGGGCTGTCCGGCTGCCCCGAGGCCACGCCCCGGTGCGTGCGCATCAGGTGCACGGGCGTCTCGCCGCCGTTCAGTTGCAGGGCGCGCAGCATGTTGTCGAACAGGCGTCCCGCGTCTCCGGCAAAGGGCTCGCCGTGGCGGCCGTCGAGTTCCGGCGGCATGTCCGTGACGATGAGCCAGCCGCCTTGCGGTGCGGCTGCGTCGCCATAGAGAAGCCGTGGCGCATCGACGAGGATGGAGGCGCCGTGGGTCAGCGCGACCGGCGCGCGCGGGGCCATCGCAGGTGCCGCCGCCGGCTCGGCTGCCAGGGGGCGCACCGGCGCGGCCGGCGCCACGACCCGAGGTCGAGCTTCCGCGGCGGCTTCGCCCACTGCGGGCGCTTCCGCCACGGCAACAGCCGGCGCTTCGACCAGCTCCGTCGCCGGCCACCAGAAGAGCTTGATGCCCATCTCGTCCAGCATCGCGCGCTGCCGCGCATCGAGGCTCATTCCACTCGTCGTCATTTCAAGCCTCCCCAGGCGCTATTGGATTCTTGCAGGCGCAGGCTCATCACCACTGCGTCCTCGCGGCGACCGTCGTGGGCCGGGTAGTAGCCCTTGCGCATGCCGACGCGGCGGAAGCCATTTCGTTCGTAGACCGCGAGGGCGCGCGCATTGCTTGCGCGCACTTCGAGCCACAGCCATTGGACGTTCTGCCCGCGCGACCATCCGGCCAGCGCCTCCAGCATCAGCGGCGCCCATCCTTGCCCATGGAAGGCCGGCGCCACGGTGATGTTGAGCAGGTGGACTTCATCGACGCCCTTCATGGCGACGAAGTAGCCAATCAGCGTTTCGTCTTCGATGCGACCCACGGCCCGGCTCCACAGTGCGCGCACGCCAGTCTGCGACGGCGCAGCCTGGCTGTCGGCGGCAGGCGCCACGAGGCATTGGCAGTGATAGCCGGCGGCCAGGGAGTCGGTGAAGTTGGCCTGCGTCCAGGGATGGGTGAACGCCGTCTGCTCGATCGCGCAGACGGCGGGGACGCGCTCGACCGTCATCGGTTCGAGGCGGGCTTCACGCGGCTGTTGCAGGACGGCGCTCATGGTGAATGCGTGGCCGCCGCCTTGATGGCGGCGCGCTCTTCGGTAGTCTGCGCCACTTTATCGCGAACGTAGAGAGGCCAGGCGTCCGCCGGCGCGACGGTGCGGCCCGCGGCCAGCAGCGCGGGCGCGAGGCGCAGCAAGGCCGCCGCTGTGGGAAGCACTTCATGCCGCGCCGTCGCGCGCGGGAGGCGCTCGCCGTAGGCCGCGAAGGCATTGCCCGCCAAAGCCCAGCCGGCCGGCACGACAACGGCTTCGGGCGCCAGCAGTTCCGCTTCGCTCGCGGTGACTTCGAGGCCGAGGTCGTAGCACGCCGTGTAGACCTGCTCCATCCGCGCATCGAGCACTGCGACCACACGCTCGATACCAAATCGATGGCGCGCCTCCTCGGCGACGGCATGGAGCGTGTCGATCGGCAGCAGCCGCACGCCGGCGCCGAAACCCAGGCCCTGTGCGACCGAGCAGGCCGTGCGCAATCCGGTGAAGGAACCAGGCCCGCGGCCGAAGGCGATGGCATCGAGTTCGACGAGCGTCAGGCCGGCTTCGACGAGCAGTTGCTGGATCAGCGGGATCAGCGTCGATGACGATTGCGCGCCGCCGATGCCGCTGTGTTCCAGCAACGTGTCGCCGTGCCGAACGGCGATCGAGAGTGCCTCGGTGCTGGTGTCGAAGGCGAGCAGCTTAGGCATCGATACCGCTCCTCGCCGCGGAGGCCACCACGGGGGCGGTCGTCTTCACGACGGCCGCACGGCTGCGCTGCACGCCGAACAGGATGCCCGCGGTGACGAGCAACAGACCCGCGATCAGGTTCCAGTACAGCGGTTCGTCCAGGAAGATCACCGCGCCGAGCGCCGAGAGCCCCGGCACCAGGGCCGTGATCATGGTGGAACGCACGGGGCCGAAATACTGAATCATCCGCGTGAAGGTAATGCCCGAGATGACGACCGAGCCCACACCCTGGAACAGCATCTGAAAGGCGATCTCGCCGACAGGCGCCGTATCGAGCCGGCTTGCCACCGCGCCGAATGCCGCCAGCAGCGCATAGACCGGCACATAGGTCATGAAGGCGAAGACCGTGATGGCGATGGTCGCGCGCACGGCGTCGAGCCCGTGCTTGCGCACCACCACGCTGTAGCAGGCCCAGCAGAAGGCCGCACTCATGAACAGCAGGTCGCCCTTCCAGATCGCGCCGCCCTCCAGCGCGTGCAGCAGGCTGGCGCCGCCGACGAAGAGATCGCCCAGGACGATCAGCGCCAGGCCCAGGGCGCGTCCCGGCGTGATGCGGTCGCGCAGCACGATGGCCGCGAGCACCGCCGTCCACAGCGGCAGGCTGCCGGGCATCAGGACGGACGCATGGACGGCCGGCGCAAAGACGAAGCCGGTGTAGGCGAGCAGCGCATAGGCCAGGCCGCCGAAGACACCGGCGATCGCGGTGAGGCGCAGCGGGAGCGGCGACAACCCGAAGAACGAGCTTTGCGCGGTCGGATCGCTCGCGCGCGCGCGCATCACCAGCCAGGCGCCCCAAGGCATCAGCACCAGGCTGGCGCCGCAGATGCGGGCGAATGCGATGTCGAAGGGGCTCAGCGACCGGCCGGCGGAGGCCCGCGCGATCACGATGAAGGCGGTCCAGACGAAAACGGTGACGATGGCTGCGCCGATGCCGATGGTGCGGGGAGAAAAACGGGGAGCAACGGGCATCGAGGGATTATCGGCGCGGTGGCCATCGCTCCCCCCAGGCTAGCCCACTTCGTGTGGCCGCCCACCCCCTGCCGGGGGCAACACCAGCGGCCCGGCAAAGCCGGTTCCGCGGTGTTTCTGGTATGGGCGCGTCGGATAATCGCGGGGATGTCTTGCTTGCCTCTTGTCTTGCGGCGCTTCTGTCGCGTGCTTCCGGTTGTTTTCGCGCTCTCACTGGCGCCGTTTCACGTTGGGGCGCAAGCGCTTCCCAACGAAGTCGATGCCGCGCTGGTCCGCGCGAAGGTGCCGCGCGATGCCGTGACGATGCTGGTGGTCGACGCCGAGGGCATCCGCCCGCCCCGGCTCGCCTGGCGCACCCAGACGCAGGTCAATCCGGCGTCGATCATGAAGCTGGTCACGACCTATGCGGCGCTCGATCTGCTGGGTCCGGCGTTTACGTGGACGACACCGGTGTACGTCGACGGACCAGTGCGCAACGGAGTGCTCGAAGGCAATCTCTATATCAGGGGCCAGGGCGACCCGAAGCTCGTGCTGGAACGGCTGTGGCTCCTGCTACGCCGTGTGCAGGGCCTGGGCATCCAGAGCATCAATGGCGACATCGTGCTGGACCGCAGCGCGTTCGAAGTCGCGGACACCGACCCGTCCGCCTTCGACGGCGAGGGCCTGCGCCCTTACAACGCCGCGCCCGACGCGCTGCTGATCAATTTCAAGTCGGTCGTCATGACCTTCGTGCCCAACCGCGCGACGCAGACGGCGCAAGTGAGCTTCGAGCCGGCACTGGCCGGCGTGACCGCGCAAACTACGGTGCCACTCTCGGCCGGGGAGTGCAACGACTGGCGCACGACGCTGGCCGCCGACTTCGCCGATCCGGCACGCCTCGGCTTCGCGGGCAGCTTCCCGGCCGCCTGCGGCGAGAAGGTCTGGCCCGTGGCCTACGCCGATCCTCGCAGCTACGCGGCGCGCGCGGTCGGCGGGCTCTGGATCGAGATGGGCGGCCGCATCCAGGGCGTGGTGCGCGAAGGCCGCGTGCCTGCGGAACTCAAGCCGGCCTTCGAACTGCCCTCGCCGCCGCTGGCCGAGGTGATCCGCGACATCAACAAATACAGCAACAACGTGATGGCGCAGCAACTCTTCCTCACGCTGGGCTTGCAGCAGAAGAGGCGCGGAACGCTCGACGGCGCGCGCTCGACCATACGCCAATGGTGGAACGACCGCATCGGCACCGGCGAAGGGCAGCCGGTGTTCGACAACGGATCGGGCCTCTCGCGCGAGGAGCGCATCAGCGCGGCCGCGCTTGCGAAGATGCTGCAGGTGGCGTGGCGCTCGCCGGTGATGCCCGAGCTGGTGTCGTCGCTGCCGGCTTCGGGTGTCGACGGCACGCTGCGCAAGCGCGGCCTGCGCTCGGGCGGCGCGGCCCACCTCAAGACCGGCACCTTGCGCGACGCTGCGGGCGTGGCCGGCTACGTGCATGCCGCGAGCGGCCGGCGCTATGTGGTCATCGCCATCGCGAATCACGCCAACGCCGTCGCGGCGCGGCCGGCCTTCGACGCGCTGGTCGACTGGGCAGCGCAGGACAACTGACCGCCGCCACGTGTAGGCGAACACCGCTTGCGCGGCTTGCCACCCCTGCCCAGAATCGAGCGCGAATCCGATGCAAATCACAGCAGGAGACAAGTCCATGACCCGACTGCCCGCACTCGCCCTCTCGGGCATCGCGCTCCTCCTCTCCGGCTGTGGAGGCGGCGACCACAACAACTTCGTGTTCAACGTGCCGTCCGCGGTCGATTCGGGACGCGGCTCGGTCGTGACGTTTCCGCCCGAGCGAACCAAGCAACTGTCGCTCAACGATTTCACGGCGCTGCTCGCCTCCACGCCCCAGGGAACGCAAATACAGCAGGTGACGGGGGCCGCCAAGTGCGGAGTCGACATCCGCTATCTGGAGTACCGCACCGTCGGCGGCCAAGGCGAGGAAACCAATGCCACGGCCGCCATCATGGTGCCCACCGGCAGCGACGCCGTCTGCAACGGTCAGCGCCCGACGGTTCTGTACGCCCACGGCACCACCCCGGCGCGAGACTACAACCTCGCCAAATGGACCGAGGCCAACCAGCCCGCCGCTGGCGAGGGCCTGATTGTCGCGGCCATGTTCGCCGCACAGGGCTACATCGTGGTGGCGCCCAACTACGCGGGCTATGACAAGTCGACGCTTCCCTACCACCCCTATCTCAACGGCGACCAGCAGGGCAAAGACATGGTCGACGCGCTGGCCGCGGCCCGCAAGACCTTCTCGGTGATCAGCGCGTCCGACTCGGGTGCCTTGTTCATCACGGGCTATTCGCAGGGCGGCTACGTGGCGATGGCGGCGCACCGCGAGATGCAGACGACCGGAAAAACGGTGACGGCCTCGGCACCCCTGTCCGCGCCCTCAGCCATCGCCCTGCTGACGGATTACAGCTTCAGCGGCTGGCCGGCGCTGGCCTCCACGATCTTCACCCCCTTGCTTTCGACCAGCTGGCAGAAGCAGTTCGGCAACGTCTACACAGCCACCAGCGACATCTACGAAGCGCAATACGCGCCGGGCATCGACACCCTGCTACCCAGCCTGACGCCGATCAACACCCTGTTCCAGACTGGAAAGCTGCCGCCCCTCGCGCTCTTTCCGGCCAACGCCGTGCCGGGACCGATCAGCCCTGCGTTCTCGTTCTTCTACGGCCCCAACAACCTGGTCAGGCAAAGCTACCTGACACAGGCCGCCAACGACATCCTGGCCAATCCCTGCGCCGGCAATGCCCTGCCGGCGACGGTGGCATCGCTGGGCACCACGGCGCCGCTCAACTGTCAGCCGTTGCTCGGCTTCCGCAAGGCAGCGGTGGCGAACGACCTGCGCAACTGGCTGCCGACCCGGCCCATGTTGATGTGCGGCGGCGCCAACGACCCGACCGTGAACTTCCTGAGTACCCGCGCGACCGCCGGCTACTTCCGCGCCCGCGGCGTGCCGGCTGCGGCGTTGACGGTGGTGGACCTCGAAGACGGCGCCACGACCGATGCCTTCTCGTCCGCGCGGGCCGGTTTCGCCGCCGCCAGGGCCAGCGTCGTCGCGAATACGCCCGGCACGCCCGCGGACCAGGCGCAGGCCGTCGCGCTGGCGTACCACGGCACGCTGGTGATGCCGTTCTGCCTGGCGTCGGCCCGGGGCTTCTTCCAGGGCGTGCTCGCTTCAGGACTCTGAAGCGGAACTGTGGGATTCAGGCCGCGGCTGCGCGCTGCAGTCGGTCCCGGACGCCTTCCCATTCGGGCCCGGATGGGGGCGTCTCCACCCAGATCAGCTTGACGCCTTCGGTGTCGAAGGCGCGCAGCACCGCGAAGAGCTGTTGCGCGGTGGCTGCCGCATCGTCCGGCATGCGCCGCTGCAGCACGCGCTGCGACCGGCTCTTGAGCGCGGTACGCGACCACACGGCGATGTGCGCTGCATTCGCGCCGAGCACGTCGAGCCCTGTCTGCAGCGCCTTGGCATCCATGAGGCGCACCTTGGCGCTGGGCGCGTAGTGCGCTTCGAGCGTTCCGGAGGCGCGCGGATCGGGCGTGGCGAGGTCTTCCTTGTCGCGCAGCGCTTCGCCGCACGCCGACTCGATCTGCCCGCGCGTGATGGCGCCGGGGCGCAGCAGCACGGGTGCGCCCCGGCTGCAATCCACGATGGTCGACTCGATGCCGACCTCGCACGGACCGCCGTCGATCACCAGGAGTTCGTCGCCGAATTCCTCCTGCACGTGCAGCGCCGTTGTCGGGCTCACGCGCCCGAAGCGGTTGGCGCTCGGCCCTGCGACGCCGTACACGCCCTGCCGGGCGCAAGCCGCGAGCAGCGCCTGCGCCACGGGATGCGATGGGCAGCGCAGG
Organism: Variovorax sp. J22R115; assembly: GCF_030317005.1. NCBI lineage: Bacteria > Pseudomonadati > Pseudomonadota > Betaproteobacteria > Burkholderiales > Comamonadaceae > Variovorax > Variovorax sp. J22R115. The sequence goes on from NZ_JASZYM010000010.1 coordinate 241,904, forward strand.
CCGATGGTGTCCTGCCCGCCCGCGGCGGCAGCGCCGACGCCGGGCTGGCGCGCCACGATCAAGGTGAGGGGTCCGGGCCAGAAGGCGCGCACCAGCTTTTGCGCGAACTCGGGAAGTGGCTGGGCGAATCGGGCCAAGGCCTCGGTGCCGGTCGCGCCGGCCGGCACATGCACGATCAGCGGATGGTCGCTCGGCCGGCCCTTGGCCGCAAAGATCCTCGCGACGGCGGCGTCGCTGCCCGCATCCGCGCCCAGGCCGTAGACGGTTTCGGTCGGAAAGGCGACCAGCCCACCATCGCCCAGGATCCGGGCGGCCTCGTCGATGGCTTCGGGCGTACGACCGTCGCGGATCATTCCGCTCACTCCGACAAGGGGATGGGCAGGCCCAGCAACGCCGCGGCAAAGTCCGCCGTGCTGCGAACCGCTTCGATACCGTCCCCGGTGATATTCAGGTGCCCCATCTTGCGGCCGCGACGCGCCTCGGTCTTGCCGTACAGGTGCAAGTGCGTGCCAGGCAGGGCGAGCACGTCGGCCCAGCGCGGCTCTTCCTGCACGTCGCTGTCGATGAACCACAGGTCGCCGAGCAGGTTGAGCATGATCGCGACGCTGTGCTGGCGCGGCGGATTCAGCGGCAGGCCCGCGAGCGTGCGCACCTGCAACTCGAACTGCGAGACGTCCGAGGCGTCCATCGACCAGTGGCCGCTGTTGTGCGGACGCGGCGCCATCTCGTTGACGACCAGCGAGCCATCGGACAACACGAAGAATTCGACGCACAGCACGCCGACGTAGCGGAGGCCTTCCGCGATTGAACGGGCCGCCGCCACGGCACGGCGCGCGGTCGATTCGGGCATGTTCTGCGGATGGACTTCGGTCACGGCGAGGATGCCGTCACGATGCAGATTGCGCTGCACCGGGAAATGCACCATGTGCCCGTCCACGCCCCGCGCGACGATCACCGAGCACTCGAAATCGAGCGGGAGCAGTTTCTCGAGCACGCACGGGACGCCACCGGCATCGGCCCAGGCCGCGGCCAGCTCGGCCTGCGTCGCCACGCGGCGCTGGCCCTTGCCGTCATAGCCGAGCCGGGCGGTCTTGAGGATCCCGGGGAGCAGGTTCGGCTGAACGGCCGCCAGGTGGTCGGCAGTCTCGATGACGGCGTAGGGAGCGCAATCGACGCCGCAGCGAACGAAATGGCCCTTCTCGCGGATGCGGTTCTGCGCGATCGCCACCGCATCGGCGCCGGGGGCCACCGGCCGCGCGATGGCGAGATGTTCGAGCGAAGGGGCCGGAACGTTCTCGAACTCGGTCGTGATGGCGTCGGCCAGCCCCGCGAGCCGCGCCAGGCCGTCCACGTCGGTGTAGTCGGTGTGGATGTGGTGATGGCTCACTCGCCCCGCAGGGCTGTCGGCATCGGGGTCGAGCACGGCGGTGAAATAACCCATGCGCTGGGCCGAGTGCACGAACATGCGGCCCAGCTGGCCGCCGCCGATCACGCCCAGCGTGGCGCCCGGCGGAATGGTGCTCACAGTGCGCCCCCACCCTGCGGCGAAAACGGTGATACCTCCGCGGACTCGACCGGCGGTAGTGTCATGGACTGGGCGGCCTGGGTCTGCTTTTCGCGGAAGGCGTCGAGCTGCGCGCGCAGCGTCGGGTTGCCCACCGCCAGCATCGCGACCGCGAACAGGGCCGCATTGGCCGCGCCCGCGTTGCCGATGGCGAAGGTGGCGACCGGCACGCCCTTGGGCATCTGCACGATGCTGTAGAGCGAATCCACCCCCTGGAGATGCCGGCTCGCGACCGGCACGCCGAGCACCGGCACCGTGGTCTTGGCCGCCAGCATGCCGGGCAGGTGGGCGGCCCCGCCGGCGCCTGCGATGATCGCCGCCAGCCCGCGCGGGGCGGCGCTTTCGGCGTAGGCGAACAATTCGTCGGGCATCCGATGCGCCGATACGACCCGGGCTTCGTGGGCGATGCCGAATTGCTGGAGAATCTCGACGGCGTTGCGCATCGTCTCCCAATCGGAGTTCGAGCCCATCACCACACCGACCTGAATTGCTTGCTTCATGGTTCGAATTTTACGTTTCACCCCCCACATCCAGCGATGATCGACATCACCCTCGAAAATTTCCAGACCGAGCTCATCGACGGCTCGATGACCACACCGGTGCTGCTCGACATCTGGGCCGAGTGGTGCGGCCCGTGCAAGCAGCTCGGCCCGGTGCTCGAAAAGCTCGAAGTCGAATACGCCGGCCGCTTCACGCTCGCCAAGCTCGACGCCGACAAGGTGCCCCAGATTTCGCAGCAGCTGAGCCAGATGTTCGGCGTGCGCAGCATCCCGTTTTGCGTGATGTTCAAGGAAGGGCAGCCGGTCGACGGCTTCGTCGGCGCGATTCCCGCCGACCAGATCCGCACCTTCCTCGACAAGCACGTGCCAGGCGCCGACGAGACCGAGGCACTGGAACAGGAAGAGTCCGCGCAGGCAGCGCTGGCCGAGGGCGACACCGTGGGCGCGCTCGAAAAGCTCCAGCATGCGGTCGCCACCGACCCGGCCAACGACGATGCGCGCTTCGACTACATCAAACTGCTGCTGCAGGAAGGCCGCATCGACGATGCCAAGGTGGCCTTCGCTCCGGTGATCGCCAAGACCACGATCGTGCGCCGCTTCGACTCACTGCAGCGCTGGATGGACGCGATCGATTTCGCGATGCCGGCGACGGGTGCCGCACCCGCGCTGGCCGATCTGGAGTCACGGATCGCGGCCAACAAGCGCGACTTCGATGCCCGCTTCGACCGCGCCCGCCTGCTCATGAGCGCCCAGCACTGGACGGACGCAATGGACGAACTGCTCGACATCCTGATGCGCGACAAGAGCTGGAACGAGGACCTGGCGCGCAAGACCTACATCGCCATCCTCGACATCATCGAGCCGCCGAAGGTCAAGGTGGCCGATGGCCAGATCCCGCCCGACGATCCGACGGTGGCCAGCTACAGGCGCCGTTTGAGCAGCGTGGTCCTGAGCTAGGGCGACCTCGCATACGATGCCGGGGTGAACAATCTGTTGCAGAAGGAAGACAGACCATGCGTTTTCGCCCCGCTGCCTTTTTCGCCGTAGTCCTGCTTGCCGCCGGAGTGGTGGCCGGATGCGGTAGCGGCATCAGCCTCGACGAAGCAATCGAAGGCCCGGTCTGGCGCCTCGAACAGCTTGGCGGGGAAACGGTCACGCCCAGCGGCGATCCCCAGCGCGATGCGCAGCTCCAGTTCGACCGGCGCAACAACCGCCTGAGCGGCTCGGGCGGTTGCAATCGCGTGACGGGGACTTTCGAGCGCAGCGGTAGCGCGCTCAAGATGAGCCAGTTGGCCTCGACGCGGATGGCGTGCGCCGATCCGGCACGCAGCGCCAGCGAAACGCAGTTCTTCGCAGCCTTGCAGGCCACGGCGAGCTATCGGATGCAGGGGCCTTCGCGTCTGTCGCTGCTCGATGGGAGCGGGCGGACGGTGGCGACGCTGAGCAGCGCCTCGACACGCTGAAGGCGCCGCCCTACCAGCGGCTCGGCAGCGGCCCCTTGACCTTCATCCGCCCCTGGCTCACTTCGATGTAGCCACCGACGGCCAAGTCTTTCAACAATCGACTGACCATCTCGCGCGAACACCCGATCTCGCTCGCGATGGCCTGATGCGTCAAGCGCTCCTCGATGCAGCGCGTTCCGTCGGGCTGCAGCTTGGCGCGCTCCTCGAGCAGCAGCTTCAGGCGGCCATAGACGTCCAGCAAAGCCATGCTGCGTGCGCTTTCCGTCGCCAGACGCGCGCGGCGGATCAGCCGCACGATCAGCGCCAGCGTGAACTCCCGATCCGCCCCGATGTGCTGCAGCACAGTTTCGCGCGTGACCACGGCGCAAACCGTCGGTTCGACCGCCTGCACGCTCGCGGATCGCGGGCCGCCGTCCAGCGACATCTCCCCGACGTACTCGCCGGGTCCGTGCAAGGCCAGCGTGACTTCGCGGCCTCGCGCATCGGCAAGAAAAGCCCGCAGCCGGCCGGACAGCACGATGTAGACGGAGCCGCCGGTGTCGCCCTCCTCGATCAGCATGGCGTGCGTCCGGTAGCGCCGCTGAACGCCGTGCTCCGCCAGCTTCTGCAACGGTGGCGGCAGCACGACTTCCGGGAGGTCGCCAATGGATGCGTGAGGAGCCATCCACTGAATATAAGCGCGCGCCCAGACCGCACGCGCTTGGGGTAAGTCGCTACTCGACCATCCGCAAGGCGGACACGATCTGCGGCATGCGCGACACGCGGTGGACGACCTCGCGGATGCTGCTACTGCCCGTCTTCTGGCGCACGTTCTTGATGTGAGTACGCACTGTGGACATCCGAATGCCTTCCAGGCAGGCGATCTCTTCGGCCCCGTGGCCGGCGCACAGCCGGGCCAGCACGTTCTGCTCGGCCCGTGTCAGGTGCCGGGCGCGCGCGAACATCTGCATCGTAAGCATCTCGCAGCCAGGGCGGCGGCTGCACATGACGAGCACGGTGTCGATGGTCGAGGCGCCATGCACGGCAGCGAGCGGGATGAAGGCCAGCGACAGCGTGTCGCCGTCGTGCTCGAGTTCGACGATGCCGCGGCAGTCGCGCTCCGCGTCCTTGAGCGCCTGGCGAACCTGTGACTGGGCTGCGGGGTTGCTGGCGCAGAGCATGCCGTCCCCGTTGCGCAGCATGTGGCCTGTCGTCAATTCGCGGCGGGCTGGGTAGTTGGCGTGCAGGATGCGGCCGGTCAGGTCGATCAGCAGCAGTCCGTGGTCGATTTCGTCTAGGACTCGGGCCAGCATGCCGGCCTGCAACGCGTCGGGTGGGCTCGCCGTGACGGGACTCCAATCCGAAACGTAACGGATCTGAAGGTCGGCTGTCGTTTCCATGGCGCTCTCCTCATTTGTAGGGATGCGCTCAGTTTGAAAGACGGCCGCCTTTGCGTGCGGTGACTATTGCCGGCGACTTTGTGATTTATTCACATCACCCCCCCGAGTGGGCTTGACTCAACCCGTCAGCCGTTGCAGCGCTTCGCGGTACTTGGCGGCCGTCTTCTCGATCACTTCAGCCGGCAGGCGCGGCGCGGGCGGGGTCTTGTCCCAGGGCTTGCCGTTGATCTTCGTGGCTTCGAGCCAGTCGCGCACGAACTGCTTGTCGTAGCTCGGCGGGTTGGTGCCGGCCGCGAGGGCGGCCTCGTAGCCCTCGACGGGCCAGTAGCGCGAGCTGTCGGGGGTGAGCACCTCGTCCATCAGCACCAGCGTGCCCGCCTCATCCAGGCCGAACTCGAACTTGGTGTCGGCGATGATCATCCCCTTGCCGAGCGCGATCTCGGCGGCCGCCTCGTAGATCGCAATGCTGGTCTCGCGGATCTGCTGCGCAAGCTTGGGGCCGACGATTTCCACCACCTTGTCGTAGCTGATGTTCTCGTCGTGCGCGCCCGCCTCCGCCTTGGCGGCGGGGGTGAAGATCGGCAGCGGCAGCTTGCTCGCGTTGGTGAGGCCCTCCGGCAGGGGCACGCCGCAGACGGCGCGGTTTTCCTGATATTCCTTCCAGCCGCTGCCTGCGAGATAGCCGCGAACGACTGCTTCCACGGGAATGGGCTTGAGTCGCTTGACAAGCATCGAGCGGTCCCTGACCTGCGGCACCTCCTCCGGCTTCACCACGCTTTCCGGCGCATCGCCGGTCAGGTGATTGGGGCACAGGTGGCCAAGCCGGTCGAACCACCACAGCGCCATCTGCGTGAGGATCACGCCCTTGCCCGGAATGGGCTCACCCATGATCACGTCGAAAGCGGAAAGGCGGTCGCTCGCGACCATCAGGATGCGGTCGTCGCCGACGGCATAGTTGTCGCGCACCTTGCCGCGCGCGAGCAGCGGAAGGCTCTGGATGGAGGAGGTGTGGACGGTGGTCATTGGGATGGCTGTGGAGCGGTGCGGTGGACGTCGGAGATTGTGCGCGCGGCAACACTCAGAAAAAAGCCACCGCGAAGGTGGCTTCTGCGTCGGATCGTCGGATCGAAGGGGTCAGACGACTTCTTGGATCAGTTCGCCCTTGGCGTACTTGGCGGCGACCACTTGCAGGTTGTCGCCCTTGATCTTCGGGCCCTGGCCTTCGCAGCCGAACTCGATGAAACGCTGCTTGCAGATCAGCCTGGCGGCTTCGCGCGCCGGCTTGAGCCATTCGCGGGCATCGAACTTCTCGGGATTCTCGGCCAGGAACTTGCGCACCGCGCCGGTCATTGCCAGGCGAATGTCGGTGTCGATGTTGATCTTGCGCACGCCGTGCTTGATGGCTTCCTGGATTTCCTCGACCGGCACGCCGTAGGTTTCCTTCATGTTGCCGCCGTACTGGCGAATGATCGCCAGCAGTTCCTGCGGCACGCTCGACGAGCCGTGCATCACCAGGTGGGTGTTGGGAATGCGGCGGTGGATTTCCTTGATGCGGTCGATCGCCAGGATGTCGCCGGTGGGCTTGCGGGTGAACTTGTAGGCGCCATGGCTGGTGCCGATGGCGATGGCCAGCGCGTCGATCTGCGTGCGCTTGACGAAGTCGGCGGCCTGCTCGGGGTCGGTCAGGAGTTGCTCGCGCGTCATCGTGGCATCGGTGCCGTGGCCGTCTTCCTTGTCGCCCTTCATGGTCTCCAGCGAACCGAGGCAGCCCAACTCGCCTTCGACAGTCACACCGTACTTGTGCGCCATGTCGGCGACCTTCTTGGTCACGTCGACGTTGTAGTCGTAGCTGGCGATGGTCTTGCCGTCGGCCTCGAGCGAGCCGTCCATCATCACGGAGCTGAAGCCGAGGTCGATGGCGCCCTTGCACACGTCCGGACTCTGGCCGTGGTCCTGGTGCATCACCAGCGGGATCGTCGGGTAGGCCTCGATCGCGGCCTGGATCAGGTGCTTGATAAAGGCTTCGCCCGCGTACTTGCGGGCCCCGGCGCTGGCTTGCAGGATGACCGGCGCGCCGACTTCCTTGGCGGCCTCCATCACGGCTTGCACCTGTTCGAGGTTGTTGACGTTGAACGCCGGAATGCCGTAGCCATTGGCGGCGGCGTGGTCGAGCAGTTCGCGCATCGAGACGAGAGCCATGGAAATACCTCGCGAAAATCTGGGGATGAATCGGGAAAAACTCCAACGATTCTACTAACCACCCCCGCGGACATCACCCCATGGCCTCAGAGACCGCTCCCGATTCGGGAAACACCGCGGAACCGGCTCGGCCGGGCCGCCGGTGTTGCCCCCGGCAGGGGGTAGGCGGCCACACGAAGTGGGCGAGCCTGGGGGCGAGTCAAGTGACTCTGCAGATCTTGAGCATGTTCGTGCCGCCCGGCGCGCCCATCGGCTCGCCGCAGGTGATGGCGTAGACATCGCCCTTCTGTACGATCCCGCGCTTCTTCAGGTGGGCCTCCGCCTGCTCCAGCGCCGTGTCGCGATCGCTTTCCGAATCCATCAGCAGCGGGCGGACGTTGCGGTAGAGCGCCATCTTGCGCTGCGTCGAGAGGCGCGAAGTCAGCGCATACATGGGAATGTGCGCCCGGTGGCGGCTCATCCACAGCGGCGTAGAGCCCGATTCCGTCAGCGCGACGATCGCCTTGGCGCCGAGATGATGGGCCGTGAACAGCGCGCCCATCGCGATCGACTGGTCGATGCGGCTGTACTTCTGGCCGGTGAAATCGGCGTCGAGCTGCAAATCCTCGGCGGCTTCGGCGGCTTCGCAGATGCGGCTCATTTCCTGCACGGTCTCCAGCGGATAGCGACCCGAGGCGGTCTCGGCCGAGAGCATCACGGCATCCGTGCCGTCGAGCACCGCGTTGGCCACGTCGCTGACCTCAGCGCGAGTGGGCACAGGATTGGTAATCATCGATTCCATCATCTGCGTGGCGGTGATGACGACCTTGTCCATCTCGCGGGCCATGCGGATCATCTTCTTCTGCAGCGCTGGCACGGCGGCATTGCCGACCTCGACGGCCAGATCGCCGCGCGCGACCATGATGCCGTCGCTCGCGCGCAGGATTTCCTCCAGCTTGGGAATCGCCTCGGCGCGCTCGATCTTGGCGATCATCCCGGGCTTGTGGCCGAATTCCGCGGCAGCCACATTGCAGAGCTGACGCGCCATTTCCATGTCGGTCGCGTTCTTCGGGAAGCTCACCGCCACATAGTCGGCCTGGAAGCTCATCGCGGTCTTGATGTCCTCCATGTCCTTGGCCGTCAGCGCCGGAGCCGTGAGGCCGCCGCCCTGCTTGTTGATGCCCTTGTTGTTGGAGAGATCGCCGCCAAGGCGGACGGTGGTGTGCACGGCATCGCCCTTCACGGCATCGACCGTGAGCACGATCAACCCGTCGTTCAGCAGCAGGCTGTCGCCGGGCTTCACGTCACGCGGGAGATCCTTGTAGTCCAGGCCGACCGCATCGATGTCGCCCGGTTCGGTGCGCGACGCGTCGAGCACGAATTTCGCGCCCGCCTCCAGGCGGACCTTGCCCTCGGCGAACTTGCCGACGCGGATCTTCGGACCCTGCAGGTCGGCCATGATCGCCACCTCGCGGCCGCTGCGGCGCGCGGCCTCGCGCACCATCAAGGCCCGATCGATGTGGTCCTGCGCCGTGCCGTGGCTGAAGTTGAGCCGCACCACGCTGACCTTGTGCTGAATCAGCTGCTCCACCAACTCGGGCGTACTCGACGCGGGTCCGAGCGTGGCGACGATCTTGGTGGCATGGCGGGGAAGGCGTGGCGTGCTCATTGAAGTCTCCGGTTTGTATTCCACACTGTATACACTTTGCCCGCCACCCGCCACCCATTTCTTCGGCGCCCCCTTCCGGAAACACCGCGGATCCGGCTCCGCCGGTCCGCCGGTGTTGCCCCCGGCAGGGGGTAGGCGTAGCGACACGAAGTGCGCGCGGCCTGGGGGCGAGCCCTATTCGGCGCGCTTGGCGAGGATTTCGAACGCCGGAAGCGTCTTGCCTTCGAGAACCTCGAGGAAGGCGCCCCCGCCGGTCGAGATATAGCCGATCTTGTCCTCGATGCCGTACTTGGCGATGGCCGCCAGCGTGTCGCCGCCGCCCGCGATCGAGAAAGCCTTGCTGTCGGCAATGGCGCGGGCGATGGTCTTCGTGCCGCTGGCGAAGGCATCGAACTCGAACACGCCGACCGGGCCGTTCCACACCACGGTGCCGGCTTCGCGCAATTGCGCGGCCAGCAGGTCGGCGGTCTTCGGGCCGATATCGAGGATGAGGTCGTCGTCGGCCACGTCGCTCGCGTCCTTCACCGTCGCGGGCGCATCGGCTGCGAAAGTCTTGGCCGTGACGACGTCCACCGGTATCGGCACCGCGGCGCCACGCGCGCGCATGACTTCGATGACGGCCTTGGCCTCGTCGAGCAGGTCGGGTTCCGCGAGCGACTTGCCGATCTTCAGGCCCCCCGCCAGCATGAAGGTGTTCGCGATGCCGCCGCCGACGATCAGCTGGTCGACCTTGTCGGCCAGGCTTTTGAGGATGGTGAGCTTGGTGCTGACCTTGGATCCCGCGACGATCGCGACCAGCGGCCGCTGCGGGTGGGCCAGTGCCTTGGTGATGGCGTCGATCTCAGCCGCCAGCAACGGACCGGCACAGGCAATCTTGGCGAACTGTGCGATGCCGTAGGTGGTGGCCTCGGCGCGGTGCGCGGTGCCGAAGGCGTCGTTCACGTAGATGTCCGTCAGAGCGGCGAGCTTGCGCGCAAGCGTCTCGTCGTTCTTCTTCTCGCCCTTGTTGAGGCGGCAGTTCTCGAGCAGCACGACCTGCCCGGGCGCCACCTGGACGCCATCGACCCAGTCGGCCACCAGCGGCACCTCGCGGCCCAGCAGTTCGCCCAGGCGCGCCGCGACGGGCGCGAGCGAATCCTCGGGCTTGAACTGGCCCTCGGTGGGCCGGCCCAGGTGCGACGTGACCATCACCGCGGCACCCGCATCGAGCGCCAGCTGGATGCACGGCACCGAGGCACGGATGCGCGTGTCCTCGGTGATGCGGCCCGCGTCGTCTTGCGGCACGTTGAGGTCGGCTCGGATGAACACGCGCTGGCCGGAGGCCTTGCCTTGCGCACAGAGGTCGGTGAATCGAAGAACGTTCATGGGGATAAGCGGATTGGATGCGGATGAAAGTGCCTCGACGGGCAGCAGCGGACATTGTAGGTATCGCTTGCTTTCAGGCGAGTGTCAGCCGGCGAGTCCAGGCTTCTGCACGAAGCCTTCCAGCAGTTCGACGAAGCTGGCGGCCGCCGGCGACAGCGAGCGCTTCGACGCACCGTACACGCACACCTCGCGGTGAAAGTCGGGCCGATCGAGCCGCACCATCTGCAACCCGTGCGCGCGCACCAGGGACGCGGAGTAGGTCGGGCAAACCGTGAGCCCCAGCCCGGAAGCGACCATGCCCAGCGCCGTGGTCATATAGGACACCTCCTGCGTCGTCGCCCGCAGCATGAATTCGCGCGCATCGGCCTCGAGTTCGGGCAGCACCCGCTGACGAAAGTCCCGCGTCGGCGCAATGAAGGTATAGGGCCCGAGTTCGCTCCAGCGCACCTTGCGGCGTCGCGCGAAGGGATGGTCGGGCGGACAGATCAGCCAATGGCGGTCGCGAAACAACGTGCGGCGCTCGATCGCGGCATCGACTGCCACGTCCTGCCCGACGGCCAGCTCCACCTCGCCCGACAGCACGCCGGCCAGCAGGTGCTCGGGCAGCGTGTCGGCCAGACGCACGTCGATGTCCGGATGGCGCTTGCGGTAGGCCGCGATCACGCGCGGCATCAGCGTGCAGGCCATGAGTTGCGGCGCGGCCAGGCGCAGCACGCCCCTCTTCTTGTCGCGCAGGTCGGTCACATCGGCCACCGCGCCTGCGAGGTCGACGAGCAGCCGCTGCACGGAGGGCTGGAACGCCCGCCCAGCCTCCGACAGCAGCACGCGCCGCGTGTGGCGGTCGAAGAGCTGCACGCCCATCTCTCGCTCCAGCTCACGCACCAGCACGCTCAGCGCCGATTGCGTGAGGTGCAGCGTCGCGGCGGCGGCCGTGAAGCTGCCGGTCTCGGCGACAGCAACGAAGGCGCGCAACTGTCGCAGGGTCAGATTCATGGCCTCAGTTCATCAATCAATGAATTTATTTCGATTGAATCATAAGAAGAACGACGGCCCAATCCCTCCCCAAGCCCCCTGATGGAGACAACCATGATCGCCGAGAACGCGCCTGCCGACTCGCCCCCCGTGCCCGTGCAGGGCCTGCACCACTTCGCCTGGCGCTGCCGCGACAGCGAGGAAACCCGCCGCTTCTACGAGGACCTGCTGGGCCTGCCGCTGACGCACGTGATCAAGAGCGACCACGTGCCGAGCACCGGCGAGCACTGCCCCTACGTGCACATCTTCTTCCAGATGCGCGACGGCTCGCACATCGCGTTCTTCGACCTTGGCGACGACGTCGCCGCGCTGCCCTCGCCCAATACACCGGCGTGGGTCAACCACATCGCGTTGCGCGTCGGTTCGGTCGAGGAGCTGATGGCGGCCAAGATGCGCCTCGAAGCGGCCGGTGTCGAAGTGCTGGGGCCGACGGACCACCACATCATCGAGTCGATCTACTTCTTCGACCCGAACGGCATCCGGCTCGAACTCACCACGCCCACGGCGTCCAAGGCGGAGATGGCCGCCCACGCGCAGCGAGCACGCGCCGAGCTGGACGCCTGGACGGTCCGCAAGGCCGAACTGCGGAAGGCGACGAACCATGGCTGACTTGCAACTCGCGGTCATCGACGTCAAGCCCGGCGCCGCGCTGGAGAGCCAGTCGGGCCTGCAGATGCTGCGCCCGCGCATCTACGGCGCGTATCGCGCGCCGAGCGGCCCGAAGAAGGTCGCGGCGATCGTGATGCACCCCACGAGCAACTTCATGGGCCACTACCTGATCGGCCCGCTGGCCGAGCGCGGCATCTGCTGCATGGGCCTGAACTCGCGCTACATGGGCAACGACACGGTGCTGCTGATGGAACGCGCCATCCAGGACCTGGGCGCCGGCGTGCAGTTCCTACGGGCGGCGGGCTACGAGAAGGTGGTGCTGATCGGCAACTCGGGTGGCGCCGCATTGGCGAGCTTCTACCAGTCGCAGGCAGAGAACCTCACGGCGCACCACTTCCCCGACGGCGATCCGACGCACCTGCACCGAGACGACCTGCCGCCGGTGGACGGCATCGCGCTATGCGCGGCGCACCAGGGTCGTTCGAAGCTGATGCGGGACTGGATCGATCCCTCCGTCACCGACGAGCACGAACCGATGTCCGTGGACCCCGATCTGGATATGTACGACGCGCGCCACGAAGTGCCCTACATCGCCGACTTCCTCGCACGCTTCAGTGCGGCCCAGAAGGCGCGCCTCGACCGCATCGAGCAATGGGCACTGGAGCGGCTGCGCCAGTTGCGCAGCACGCCGGGCGCGCCACGCGACCAGGCCTTCGTCGTCTACCGCACGCATGCCGATCCGCGCTGCGTGGACCTGTCGATCGACGCTAACGACCGCGCACCCGGCAGCGTCTGGGGCGATGCGCGGCAGGTGAACTACTCGGCCAACGCGATGGGCCGCACGACCTCACTGACGGCCTTCCTCTCGCAATGGTCCTCGCGCTCGCAGGCCGATGGACCATCGAATCTCGCACGCACGACGGTGCCCAAGCTGCTGCTGACCTACACCGGCGACCAGTCGACCTTTCCGAGCACGCGCGACGCGTGGATGGCGGCGGGCGGCGAGCGCATCCGCAACGTCGACATCGTCGGCGGCAACCACTACCTCGCCGGCCAGCCGGAACTGGTGCTGCGCGCGGCCGATGCGGTCGCCGAGTGGGCGCACGCGCTATGAGCACGTTGAAGACACCAATGGAAAGCTACACCTTCGCACCCGAGTACCAGCTGCCGCATTGGCCCTTCGTTCCTCCGCCCGAGCTGGACAACGATGCCGTCGTGCGCCATCCGATCGTGATCGTCGGCGCAGGCCCGGCAGGGCTCACGCTCGCCTGCGACCTCGCCCGGCGCGGCGTGCACGCGGTGCTGCTCGACGAGGACGACACAGTCGGCGTGCGCGGCGCCTCGTCGCGCGGCATCTGCTACGCGCAGAAGAGCCTGGAAATCTTCGCGCGCCTCGGCATCTACGAGCGCATCGCGGAGAAGGGCATCACGTGGTCCTTCGGCCGCACCTTCTCCGGCGAGCAGGAGGTCTACAACTTCAACCTGAAAACCGACAGCGTCTCGGTGCAGCCGCCCTTCATCAACCTTCAGCAGTTCTACGTCGAGTGGTTCCTGGTCGACCGCATCCTCGAACTCGGCCTGACCGACCTGCGGTGGAAAAGCAGAGTGACGCAGGTGACGCCGCTCGTCGACGGGGTGCGCGTGCAAGTGGAAACGCCCGCCGGCAGCTACACCATCGAAGCCGATCACCTCATCGACGCCACGGGCGCCAACAGCCCGATCCGCACCCAGCTCGGTATCGACGCGCACCCGTCGCGCAGCACCGACCGCTGGTGCATCAGCGACGTGCGCTTCAAGAAGCCACTGCCGACGGAACGCTGGACCTGGGTCGACGCGCCCTTCAACGAAGGCCGCGCCGTCTGGCAGCACCTGATGGGCGATGGCGTCTGGCGCATCGACTACCAGATGCCCGAGGACTGCGACACCGCCCACATCAGCAGGCCCGAAGTGGCCGGTGCACGCCTGCGCGAGCAACTCGGGCCGGGCGTGGAATTCGAGTTCGTCTGGATTGGGCCGTATGGCTATCGCGATCACCTGCTCGACGACTTCCGGCATGGCCGCATCCTCTTTATCGGTGACGCGGCTCACGTCGTGAGCCCCTTCGGCGCGCGCGGCGGCAACAGCGGCATCCAGGACGCGGCGAATCTCGGCTGGAAGCTGGCGCTGGTCGCGCGGGGGCTGGCCGGCGACGCGCTGCTCGATACCTACGATGCGGAGCGACGTCCTGCGGCAGCGGAAAACCTCCGCGTCACCAGCCGCTCGGCGCGTTTTCTCGCGCCGCGCTCGCCGGCCGAGCACACGCTGCGGCGCGCGGTGGTCTCGCTCGCATCGCGCCACGCCTTCGCGCGAGCGCTGGTGAATACGGGTCGCATGTCGGTGGCCAACGAGTACCCCACGGCGGCTCATCTGCCCGAAGGCGGTCGGACTGTGCAGAACCTGCCGCTACGCCGGCTCGACGGCAGGCCGACCACGTTGATGGAACTGCTGGCCGATGGCACGCAGTGCCTCGGCCTCTGGTTCGCGCCGACGCGCGCCCAGATCGCGGCAGCAGCGGACATGACGCCCTCACTGCCGCTTCGGCTCGTGGCCATCGGCGGCGACAGCGGCTTGCCCACCCTGCAACCCGACGAACTTCTCGCGCGCCATCTCGGCAACCCGGCGGCCGGCAGCCTGTGCCTCGTCCGCCCGGACGCCTACCGGGCCGCGCTGCTGAACGACCCCACGCCTGCATCGATTTCGGCTGCGGTCCACGCCGCTCTGGCGCATCGCTGAGAAAGGACGGACACCCACATGATCACCGAGCCCCACATCCCCGATCCCGACGGCTTCTACGCGGCCTGGATCAGCGCCGTCGAGGGATTGACCGAATCGCAGAGCGCCGACTTCAACGCCCGCCTCGTGCTGCTGCTGGCCAACCAGTGCGGCGACCAGGCCGTGCTGCTGGATTGCATCGCCGCCGCGCGCGAGAGCGGCGAGCCCTCCCACCCCACGACAAAAAGCCCCGCATGAACGCATCCGTCTCCTTCGCCTCCGCCTCCGACACCCGCGAGCAGAAACCGCAAGTGCGAGAACTCGCGCCCCACGTGTACGGCTACATCAGCGACTTCGACCCCAACTGCGGCTTCATCGTCGGTGACGAGCACGTGGTGCTGATCGACACCCGGCCGACGCCGCGCATGGCGCGCGACTTCATGGCCGACATCCGTACCGTCACCGACAAGCCGATCAAGTTCATCGTCCTCACGCATTACCACGCGGTGCGCGTGATGGGCGCGAGCGCCTTCGACGAGGTGCAGGCCATCATCGCCAGCCAGGGCACGCTCGACTGGGTGCGCGAACGCGGGCAGGCCGACTTCGATTCGGAGGTCGGCCGCTTTCCGCGCCTCTTCGCCGGCGTCGAGGAGATCCCCGGCCTCACCGTGCCGACCCTGAGCTTCGAGCGCGAGATGAGTCTCTGGCTCGGCGCGCGCGAAGTGCGGCTGATGTGCCTCGGCCGCGGCCACTCGGGCGGCGACACGGTGGCGTGGCTGCCCGACTGCGGCGTGCTGTTCTCCGGCGACGTGGTGGAGAACCACTGCGGCGTCTACGCCGGCGATGCCTACATCCAGGACTGGGCGGGCACGCTCGACGCCGTCGCCGCACTGAAGCCCGAAGTGCTCGTGCCCGGTCGCGGCGCGGTGCTGAAGGGCACGACGGCATGCGCCGAAGCCGTCGAACTCACGAAGGCCTTCCTCTCGACCCTGCTCGCCAGCGTGCGTTCGGGCATCGACGCGGGCGACAGCCTGCGCGGCTGCTTCGAGCGCGCCGAGCGGGCGATGAAGCCGCGCTTCGGCGAGTGGCCCGTGTTCCAGCACGTGCTGCCCTTCGATGTGTCGCGCGCCTATGACGAACTGCGCGGGATCGAGCATCCGGTCGTGTGGACCGCGGAGCGCGACCGCGAGCTGTGGCAGGTCCTGCGCGGCTGATCCTTATTTTTCAACCCCGGAGACAAACCGATGAAACGATTCCTGCAACTGCTCGCCGCCTGCCTCACGCTCGCGGTGACCAGTCACGCACCCGCGCAGACCGCGTACCCCAGCCAGCCCGTGCGCTGGATCGTTCCCTACGTCGCCGGCGGCGGAACGGACAATCTCGCGCGTTCCCTCGCCGAAGCGATGCAACCCTCGCTCGGCCAGCCGATCGTCATCGACAACCGCCCCGGCGCCTCGACCAACATCGGCGTGTCGGTGCTGATGCAGGCGAAGCCCGATGGCTACACGATCATGCAGGCCGAGAACGCGGCGCTGCTGTTCAACGAGCATATGTTCGCCAAGCTGCCCTACAAGCCGGCAACCGACTTCACCTACATCGGCACCATCGGCCGCTTCCCGGTGGCCCTGGTCGTGCATCCGGACTTTCCGGCAAAGACGGTCGCGGAATTCGTGGGTTACGTGAAGGCGAATCCCGACAAGGTGAGCTACGCCTCCCCCGGCAATGGCTCGCCGCATCACATGGCGATGGAGCTCTTCAAGCAGAAGGCCGGCATCAGCATCCAGCACGTGCCCTACAAGGGCGCCGCGCCGGCCATGACCGACATCATGGGCGGGCAGGTGCCGACCATGATGCTGGACCTCGCCTCGGGCCTGCCGATCATCAAGTCGGGCAAGGTGCGCGTGCTGGCGATTGCGCTGCCGCAGCGGGCCAGCGCGCTGCCTGATGTGCCGACCTTCTCCGAGCTGGGCTACAAGGACGTCAACGCCTACGCCTTCCACGGCCTCATCGGCCCGGCCGGCATGCCGCCGGAAGCCGTGAACCGCATCAACGCCGAACTGAAGAAGGCCATGCTGGCACCCAAGGTGGTGAAGCTGTTCTCGGAATTCGGCTTCGAGGCCCTGCCTGGAACACCGCAGGATTTCTACAGGCTGTCGCGGGCGGAGAGTGATCGCTGGGGCCAGATCATCAAGACGGCCGGCGTGCAGTTGGACTGACTACCAGCCCAGACCCAAGTGCAGCGGGAGATAGACCGCCATCCCCGCCAGCATCGTCCCGAGCACGCCACGCCGCCAGAAGAAATAGGCGGCGCCCGCTGCCGCGGCATAGAGGCGGGCGTCGCGGAAGGTCGAGATCAGGTGGCCCTGCGTCATGACGATCTCGGGAATGATCACCGCCGCCAACGCGGCCACCGGCGCGTAGTGCAACGCGCGGTGCGCCCACTCGGGCAGGCCCCAAGGGCGGTCGAGGATGAAGAAGAAGCAGCGCGTGAGCACGGTGACGCCGGCCAGGCCGACGATGACGGCGAGCGTCCACAGATCGGTTTCTCCTCCGTGACTCATTTGTCGTCCTCCGCGTCCGGATCCAGCCCGAACTGCTTCTCGAGCCAGAAGCACAGCAGCACGGCGACACCGATGCCGGCGACGATGTTCAGCTTGAGCGGCAATGCGTACGCGGCCACGGCCGTGACGCCCGCGATCAACGCGGCCAGCACGCGAAGGCGCGTCGTCGCCATGGAGCACACGATGGCGACCAGGCTCAGCACGCCGGCGAAGCCCAGCCCCCAACTCTGCGGAATCATGTTCGCGAGCAGAATGCCGAGCAGGCTCATGCTCATCCAGGCGCACCACGTCACGAAATAGTTGCCCGTGAGGTAGGCCTCCTGCGATCGCATCTCGGCCTCGGTCGTGGGCGGTTGCGCATATCGGCGGGTGAACAGCGCATAGCTCATGTCGGCCGTGAGGTAGCCGTGCATCATGCGGCGCCAGCGCGGCATGTGCATGAGGTAGGGACGCAGGTGCAGGCTGAAGACGACGAAGCGCAGGTTGACGCAGAAGCCCGTCGCCAGCACGACCCAGGCCGGCGCGCCGGCGATCAGCAGCGGAATCGCCGCCAGCTGCGAACTGCCGGCGTAGACCAGCAGGGTCATCGCGATGGCCTCGAACACGCTCATGCCCGACTTGAGCATGGCCACCCCGGTCATGAGGCCCCAGGCGCCGATGCCGACAGCGACGGAGGACATCTCGCGCACGCCTTGGCCGAACTCCGGCTGGCGACGGATCGACGATGAAAGAAACATCAGCCGAAGACCTGGCCGGCCTTCACGTCGAAGCCGCGCAGGAAATCGGCGACCCGCAAGCGCTTGCCGCCCGCGCGCTGCAACTCGGTGAGCGTGACGATGGAGTGCTTGGCGGCCACGGCAATGCCGGAAGGCGTGACGGCGAGCACCGTGCCGGGTGCTTCGGAGGGCGTGCCCGCCTGGGCCTCGGCAGCCCAGAGCTTGACGGTCTCGCCGTCGAGCGCGCTGCTGGCGCCGGGGAAGGGGTCGAAGGCACGGATGCGACGCACGATCGAGGCGGCATCCTGCGTCCAGTCGACCTGGGCCTCGCTCTTCTCGACCTTGTGGGCGTAGGTCACGCCTTCGGTGGGCTGGGGTTCTGCATGCAGCGTGCCGGCCTCGGCCTGATGCAGCGCGTCGATGATCATTCTCCCGCCGAGTGCCGCCAGGCGGTCGTGCAGGCGGGCGGTGGTGTCCTCGCCGATCGGCAGCGATTCGCGCAGCAGCATGTCGCCGGTGTCGAGGCCGGCGTCCATCTGCATGATGGTCACGCCGGTTTCGGCGTCGCCGGCTTCGATCGCGCGGTGGATGGGCGCGGCGCCGCGCCAGCGCGGCAGGAGGCTCGCATGGATGTTCAGGCAGCCGAGGCGCGGCGCGTCAAGCACCCATTGGGGCAGGATCAGGCCGTAGGCCGCAACGACCATCACGTCGGCCTTCGCGTCGGCGATGGCGTCACGCGCGGCAGCGGCGTCTTCGGGGTACTTGCCATCCAGCCGCAGGCTGCGCGGCTGCGCGACGGGCCAGCCGAAGCCGACGGCGAACTGCTTGACGGGCGAAGCCTGCAGCTTCATGCCGCGGCCGGCTGGCCGATCGGGCTGAGTCAGCACCAGGACGACCTCGAAACCGGCCCCGGCCATCGCCTCCAGCGCGACACGCGCGAACTCGGGCGTACCCGCAAACACCACCCTCATGCGCGGCTCACCGGGAATTGTCCATGTCGCGGAACAGCTCGTCCGCAGTGTGATAGTGGTCGACCACGCCTGTCGGATCGACATATATATAGAGCAGGCGGCGGTTGTTGAGCGACTTGTAGCGCCAGGCCCAAACTTGGCCGTCGAAGGAAGTCACGCGCGACATCTCGAAAGGCCGGCCATAGGTGCGCAGCACATCCTCGACGCGCCATGCGCCGGGCTTGATGGTGCTATCGAACAGGCCTTCGTACAGCTCCTGGCGAATGGAGAAGACCTTTCCGTTCGCGTCGACGTCGACGTTGTTCACCGCGACACCTGCGGGCGCCCGCGAATACTGGAGCCGCTCTCCGCCGCCGGGCAGGGCGTAGGTGGCGGTCGGCGTGCCCAGGCGCTGCAGCGTCGTCGCGCGGTCCGTGCCGAGCGGCAGCCTGGTGGGCTCGCTCACACAGCCGGCCAGGATCGCCGCCAGCGCGACGACCAGAGGCCACAGGCGTCCGGACATCAGCGTCTTCCTTCGCGCTGATCGAGCTTCTGGTCCTCGCGCTGCTGTTTGAGCAGCTTGCTCTTGATGCGGTTGCGTTTCAACGGGGACAGGTATTCGACGAACACCTTGCCGAGCAGATGATCGAGTTCGTGCTGGATACAGACAGCCAGAAGGCCCTCGGCCTCGATGGTCTGCGGTTCGCCTTCGCCATCGAGGGCGGTGACTCGGACCGACGTGGAGCGCTCGACGCCGTCATAGATCCCTGGGACCGAGAGGCAGCCCTCTTCATTGAGCACCTTCTCGTCGCTGGCCCACACGATTTCGGGATTGATCAGGACGATCGGCTTGTCGCGGTCCTCGGAGACGTCGATCACGACCAGCCGCTCGTGCACGTCGATCTGCGTGGCGGCCAGGCCGATGCCGTTGGCGTCGTACATGGTCTCCAGCATGTCGGCGACCAGCGTCTTGATGCGAGCATCCACACCCTGCACCGGCTTGGCGACGGTGTGCAGGCGCGGGTCCGGGTAACTCAAAATGGTTCGTTTGGCCATGAAAGCGAGGAAAAGTTGTCGCTATTTTCGCCATTTCCGCGACGCGCCGACGCGCCGCGAGGTCATAGTCGTTGCCCAATCAAGGGCTTCAGCGCAAAATTCGTAGCAAATTGTGAGGATTCGTACTGACTGCTCGGCGCAGTGTGTGCACACCATAAACCATGAACAAACTCCGCATCAACAAAGGTCTGCGTCCGAGCTTCGTCGCCACGCTGGCGGCGCTCACCGTGGCGACCATGGGTGGCACGGCACATGCGCAGAACTATCCCGTCACGCCGCAGCAGCGGGCCACGGCCCAGCAGACGGCGCAGGCGGGTATTCCGGTGAGCGAGCTGGCGCCGAACGCACCCGACGAATACACGGTCAAGCCCGGCGACACGCTCTGGGCGATTTCCCGCCTCTTTCTCCGCAGCCCGTGGCGCTGGCCCGAACTCTGGGGCATGAACATCAGCGAGATCTCGAACCCTCACCGGATCTACCCCGGCCAAGTGCTCTACCTCGACAAGACCGGCGGACGCGCCCGCCTGAGCACGCGCCGCGGCGGCGGAGCGCCCGAAGGCACGGTCAAGCTGTCGCCCCGCACGCGCTATGAATCGCTGTCGGGCATGGCATTGCCGACCCTCAATCCGAGCCTGATCGAGCCCTTCCTGAGCGAGCCGATCATCATCGACGACGACACGCTGAGGACAGCGCCGCACATCGTGGCGGGCAACGAGAGCCGCGTGCTCCTGGCGCGTGGCGACCGCGCCTACGCGCTGGGCGATTCCAATTCGCAACTGATCGAGACGGCCGGCCCGATCCAGACCTACCGCGTCTTCCGCAATGCCACGCCGCTGAGCGACCCGGCCACTGGCGAGCTCCTCGGCTACGAGGCGGCGTACCTCGGCAGGGCACAGCTCAAGCGCAGCCAGTCGGTCGAAGGCCAACTGGTCGAAGGCAAGGAAGTGATCAACGTGATCCCGGCGACCATCGACATCACCTCCGCACGCGAGGAAATGCGCGCCGGCGACCGGCTCTTGCCGGAACCCCAGCGCCAGTTGCTGAGCTATGCGCCGCGCGCGCCGGAACAAGTGATCAATGGCCGCATCGTCTCGGTGTACGGCAATGCCGTGCAGTACGTTGGGCAGAACCAGGTGGTGGTGATCAACAAGGGCACGCGCGACGGCATCGAAAGCGGCCATGTGCTCGCCATTCTGAAAAACGGCGAGACCGTCGTTGATCGCGCGGCCAACCCCAATTACACCGGCAAGCAAGTCGTGAAGCTGCCCAACGAGCGCATCGGTCTCTTGATGGTATTCCGCCCGTTCGAAAAGGCTTCCTACGCCCTGGTGCTCGAAATCAGCGACGCGCCGAAGGCCGGCGACCTGCTGGTCAATCCCTGACGGCCAGCCCGCTTTCGTTTTCGCGTGGAGCGTGAAGAGCTCTCAAGCTGGCTCAGACTTTCGCTGACGCCGGGCATCGGCAACACCGCAGGCCGCAAGCTGCTCGCGGCCTTCGGCCTGCCTGCCGATGTCTTCAGGCAAACGCCGGACGCGCTCGGGCAGGTGGCGTCCGATGCGCAAGTGCAGGCACTGCTTCGAGTGCCGGCGGACCTGCCCCGGCTCATTGACCAGACGCTCGAATGGATGCACGGCGCCGACAGCCATGGCGCGACGCGGCGCATTCTGACCTTGAGCGATGCTGGCTATCCGGCATCGCTGCTCGAAACGGCCGATCCGCCGTTGATGCTCTACCTGCTGGGCGCGCCGGCCTTCGACCTGACTCGACTGGATCGCAGCATCGCCATCGTCGGCAGCCGCAATCCCACTTCGCAGGGCATTGAAAACGCACGCGGCTTCGCGCGGGCTTTCGGGCAAGCGGGCATCACCGTGGTGTCGGGCCTCGCGCTCGGGATCGATGGCGCTGCGCATGAAGGAGCCCTGGAAGCGGCTCAGGGCTCTGGCCTATGTGCCACGGTAGCCGTGGTGGGAACCGGCCTGGACCGCGTCTATCCCGCGAAACACCGGGACCTGGCGCATCGCATCGCGGCCCAGGGGCTGATCGTGAGCGAGTACGCGCTCGGCACGCCACCGCTCAACCAGAACTTCCCGAAACGCAATCGCATCATCGCGGGGCTCTGCAGCGGAACGCTCGTGGTGGAAGCGGCGCTCAAGTCCGGCTCTCTGATCACGGCGCGCCTCGCGGCCGAGCAAGGCAGGGAAGTGTTCGCGATCCCGGGGTCCATCCATTCGCCGCAAGCGCGCGGCTGCCATGCACTGATTCGCCAGGGCGCGAAGCTGGTCGAATCGGTCAACGACGTGTTCGAAGAGTTGCGCTTCGACGTGGCAGCGCCCGCAGCGGCGCGCTCATCCGGCCCGGGAGCCGACGCAGCAGATGAACCCGCGCTGCTGCGCGGGTTGGGCTTCGAACCCGTGAGTCTCGACATGCTGTGCGCACGCACGGGCCACAGCGCCGCGGACCTGCAGGCGAAACTGCTGGAACTCGAACTGGAGGGCCGCGTCGCCCGCCTGCCGGGCGGATTGTTCCAGCGCGTCGCGCTCGGCTGACCATCGGGCGAAACACGCGGCGTCGTGTTCGCGCAACTTGCGGGGCGCCGCGCCATGACTGGGCTATATTGGCTCCATGTTCGAAGTGCTCGTGTTTGTCTACGAAAACTACTGGCGCGGCGATGCGTGCCCCGAACCCGAACAACTGGGCCGCAAGCTCAGTGCACAGGGCTTCGATGCGGAAGAGATCCGCGAAGCGTTGCAATGGCTCGATGGCCTGAGCCTCGCGACCCAGGGCATCGAGCTCACCCGGCATGCCGACGGCCTCTCCGCCACCGTGAGTGCTCGCGGCGCGGGAGATGCCGTGATTGCGCAGTCACCGGGCTCGATGCGCGTCTATTCGAGCGCCGAGCAGGAGCACATCGGCGCGGAGTGCCTGGGCTTCATCAGCTTTCTCGAATCGTCGGGCGTATTGCCCGCCGGCATGCGCGAAATCGTGATCGAGCGCGCCATGGCGACACCGGGCGACCCGTTGGCACTCGACGAACTCAAGATCATCGTGCTGATGGTCCACTGGAGCACCGGCGTCGAGCCCGATGCCTTGGTGCTCGACGAACTCTGCGACGACACCGCGAGTCGTACGGCCCACTAGGATGACCCTGCCAGGAACACCGAGGAACCGGCTCCGCCGGGCCGCTGCGCGCAGCCTGGGGGCGAGTTCAGTTCAGGAGGCGTTCGGGGTTGGCGTCCAGCTTTGCTAGCGCCTCGCGCGTGGCACGGACTGTGAGGGTTTCTTCTTCGGCTGGTACCAGCAAGCCTGCCTGCAGGTAGGACGCCAGCCTCCCGACCTGAATCAGGAAGCTGCGGCCGTCGCTCGAGGCGAACAGGTGCAGTTGCTTGCGTTCGCTGCGCCAGACGAACTGGACCTGACTGACCCGGTCGTTGTGGTCGAGCATGAACCAGGTGCCCACCTGAAGTTCGTGCGCCCAGGCGAGCATGTCTTCGCCGACCTTCGTGCCGGTGTCGGGCACCACTTCGATGGATGCGGCATCGACGCCCAGCAGGAGTTCGATGCTCGCGGCATCCAGCGGCAGGTCAGTCGCGCCTTCGTCGGAGACGAAGTCCTCGATGTTGGCCAGACGTTTTGCCATGGCCTCGATCTTGGCCGGCGGGATGGCCTCAGTCTTCGACAGGAAGGCGTCCGACAGCGTTGCGCCGATGGTCTTGATGTGTGCCTCTTGCGGCTCGCCCACGATGCCGAGCAGCGTCATGCCCTGGCGCAGGCGCTGGAGCAACTTGGGGAGGTCCTGGATCACGCGGGTGCGGTCGTTGCGATTGGGCTTGGCGCTCGCGGCCCACACGAGATCGGAGGCGGAGCGCTTCAGCGTCACTGTCTGCTCGTCCTGCGGCCCATAGCGCAGGGCCGCGATGGCCAGCACCTCGGCCCAGACCTTGAACAGGAACTCTCGGATCTCCTCGCGCACCGGCATGTCGTTGAGCATCTTGCGCAACTCGATGGTGTACTGGATCGCCATCGTTTCCTTCTGCTCGACCTGCTGCGCCACGCTCATCACCTTCTGGGTGGTGTCGCTTTGCGTAAGGTACTTGTTCAGGAAGGCGACAAACTCGTCGAACACCAGCTTGAAGACGCGCTGCCCAGTTTCGGGGTACTGCTCGATCACCTGCACGACGCGGCGGATTTCGCCTTCAAGCGCACTGCCCGAAATGGCGGCGGCATCGAAGCCCATCACGCAGGACCCCATGCGGTCGATCAGCATGCGCGCGGGGTGCTGCAGGGTGCCGAAGAATTCCGGCTCGGCAATCGCCACGCGCAGGACCGGCATCTGAAGCCGTGCGAACCAGACGCGCGCGGAAAAGGGAATGCGCTCCTCGGCCAAGATGGCCTGGAACATCAGCGCCACGATCTCGACGGTGGCCTTGTCCGCGGTCGTCGGCGCCTTCTTCTTGAGTTCGCTGGTGCGGCGGCGCAGTTCGGCCGACGCATTGTGAATCGCGGTGGCTTCGTCGCCGACCACGTATTGGGACGCGTGCACCTGGTAGGCCACTTCCGCATCGGCGATGGCCGCCGCGAAGGCAGGTGCGCCGCCGGCGCCGCCAACGTGAACCCCTGCCCCACCCACCACCATCTCGCCCGGCCCTGCCTGGCGATGCTGCGTGATGTCGCCACCGATGCGCGCACTCACGAAACGCTTGAGATTGAGCAGCACGCCCTGCGCGCGCTGACGCGCCAGCAGCAAGGGCGAGCCCCCGGTGGCCACCATCGTGTCGCCGCCCGCATACCCGGCGCCGCCGGTCATGCCGCGCCCGACGACGCCGATCGCCGCCGGTGCAAAGCTCCCCGCGGGGGCGCCAAAGCCGCCGCGCATGACGGGCTGCTGGACAGTCATTCCCATGGCTGCGCTGCTGCTGCCGGCATGGCCGCCCGCAAAGCTGCCGCCGAGCGCTGCGTTGCCGGAGTTGGCCGAGCCCGTGCGCCGCACGAAGCTCTTGAGATCGATCTCGCGCATCACCTCCTTGGCGACCAGGAAGGCATTGGCGTCCTTGTAGGCCTTGACCATCACGTCGACCATATGCTGCTGCACCTGGTCCTGGACCTTGGTCCAGAGCGCGCGGCTCAGGCCGGTGGCCAGCCACTGGTCGACCATCACCTTGGCGAGCGCCTCGGGCTTGAGGATGTCCTTGGCGTCGAGTTCGTTCGTCCCTTCGAGATGCTGAATGCGCAGCCGCAGGTCGTTGAGTTCGAAGTTGGCCTTGTCCTGAATCGCTTGGGCCAGCCGCGACGACAAGATGCTGGTTTCCACCACCTCGTCGCCGATCAGTTCAAGGCGCGAGAGAGAGTTGGAGGGCGTCCCGCCGGCCGTGCTGGCGGCCAGCGCCTTGCGCCACGCGTTCTGCGACAGCTGCACCCAGTTCGAACCCTGCGCCTGGAAGGCGAGGAAGCCGTCGCGGTTCTCCTGCATGTCGCGCGCGTTGCCGGTTTGCGCGGCCAATGCGACGAGCCTTTCGCGGATCGCATGGGCAACCGGCGCGATCACCCCCTCGGTGGCGGCGACGAAACGCTCGCGCGTCTCGCGGGAGAGCTGGAGAGAAGAGGCATGGGACCGCGTGGGCATGGAGGTCAGGATCAGGACGGCAATTAATTCGATTCGGCAAGCACGAGCTTGCATCGGGAAGCGTAACCGCACAAGAGCCGGCAATGCTCGGCAACCCCAACCCTGACCCCAAACGCAAGGGCCGGGCCAGGCCCGCGCCGGGCCGCCCCAAGGCGGCCTGCAGCCCCCTCGCGGGGCAGCGAGTACACGCAGTGAAGGAGCTTGGGGGCCAGATTCACACCGTGGCGCCGGCGTTCGGATCGTCGGGGTCGCCCTCGCGCTTGATCGGCCCCTTGACCAGGTCCTCGCGCTTGACGCCCAGCCACATCGCGATGGCGGCCGCCACGAAGGCCGACGAGTAGATGCCGAACAAGATGCCGATGGTCAGGGCGAGCGCGAAGTAGTGCAGCGTCGGACCGCCGAAGAAGAACATCGAGAGCACCACGAGCTGCGTGGACCCGTGCGTGATGATGGTTCGGCTGATGGTCGAGGTGATCGCGTTGTCGATGACCTCGCGCGTGGTCATCTTTCGATAGCGCCGGAAGTTCTCGCGCACCCGGTCGAAGATCACGACCGACTCGTTGACCGAGTAGCCCAGCACCGCCAGCACCGCCGCCAGCACTGCCAGCGAGAACTCCCACTGGAAGAAGGCGAAGAAGCCCAGGATGATCACCACGTCGTGCAGGTTGGCCAGCACGGTCGCGAGCGCGAACTTCCATTCGAAGCGGAAGGCCAGGTAGATCATGATGCCGACCACCACCATGCCCAGTGCCTTCAGGCCGTTGGTGGTGAGTTCATCGCCGACCTGCGGCCCGACGAACTCGGTACCGCGCAGCGTGGCGGTCGGGTCGACTGTCTTGAGCGCCTCCATGACCTGGGAACTCTGCTGCGCGGAGGTCTGGCCCTTGTGGACCGGCAGGCGGATCTGCACGTCGCGCGAAGTGCCGAAGTTCTGGACCTGCACATCGGTGTAGCCCAGCTTGCCGATGGTCTCGCGCACCTTGCCGATATCGACCGACTGCTGGTAGGCGACCTCCATCACCGTGCCGCCGGTGAATTCGACCGACAGGTGCAGACCGCGATGGAACAGGAAGAACACCGCGAGCAGGAAGGTCACGATGGAGACCGCGTTCAGCACCAGCGCGTGGCGCATGAACGGAATGGTCTTGTGGATTCGGAAAAATTCCATTTTGCGTGTCCCTTATTTCGCGGCGGCCTCGGCCGGGTCGGCCGGTGGCTTCCAAACGGTGCCGATCGACAAGGTCTTGAGCTTCTTCTTGCTGCCGTACCAGAAGTTGACCAGCCCGCGCGAGAAAAACACCGCCGAGAACATCGAGGTGACGATGCCGATGCAGTGCACGACCGCAAAGCCGCGAATCGGGCCGGAGCCGAAGGCCAGCAGCGCGATGCCCGCGATGAGCGTGGTGACGTTGGAGTCCAGGATCGTGCCCCAGGCGCGGTCGTAGCCCGCGTGGATGGCGGCCTGCGGCGAGGCCCCTGCGCGCAGTTCCTCGCGGATGCGCTCGTTGATCAGCACGTTGGAGTCGATGGCAACGCCGATCGCGAGCGCCATGGCCGCGATGCCCGGCAGGGTCAGCGTGGCCTGCAGCATCGAGAGGATCGCGACGAGCAGGAGCAGGTTGACGGCCAGCGCGATCGACGAGAACACGCCGAACAGCGCGTAGTACAGGCACATGAACACCATGATGGCGATGAAGCCATACATCACGCTGTCGAAGCCCTTCTTGATGTTGTCGGCGCCGAGGCTCGGGCCGATGGTGCGTTCCTGGATGATCTCCATCGGTGCAGCGAGCGAACCGGCGCGCAGCAGCAGCGCGAGGTCGTTGGCCTCGACGACGCTCATGGAGCCGGAAATCTGGAAGCGATTGCCCAGTTCGCCGTTGATCGACGGCGCGGTGAGCACTTCGCCCCTGCCCTTTTCAAAGATCAGCATCGCCATGCGCTTGTGCATGTTCTCACGGCTGACGTCGCGCATGATGCGGCCGCCCTTGGAGTCCATGGTCAGGTCGACCTTGGGCTGCTGGGTCTGTGAATCGAAGCCGGGCTGGGCGTCGGTCAGGTTCTCGCCCGTCACCAGCACCTGCTTCTTGACGATCACCGGGCGGCCTTGCCGGTCGAGGAATTTCTCGGAGCCGAACGGCACCGGCCCCGCGCCCTGCTCGGCGGCCCGCGCTTCCGCGCTCTCGTCGACCAGACGCATTTCGAGCGTGGCAGTGCGGCCGAGGATGTCCTTGGCCTTGGCCGTGTCCTGCACGCCGGGCAGTTGAACCACGATGCGGTCCAGCCCTTGCTGCTGAATCACGGGCTCGGCCACGCCGAGTTCGTTGATCCGGTTGTGCAAGGTCGTGATGTTCTGCTTGAGCGCCGCGTCCTGCAGGCGCCGCGCCGCTTCGGGCCTGATCGAGACCGTGAGCTTGAAGTCGTTGCCTTCCTGGCTTTCGACCGCCGTGAGGTCCTGGAACTGGTCCTGCAGCAGCGCCTTGGCTGCCGTCACGCCGGCCTCGTCTCGGAAACGCATTTCGATGGTCTGGCCGACGCGATTGACCGCGCTGCCACGGACGCCTTTGTCGCGCAACCCCGTGCGAAGGTCGCTCGCGAAGGATTCGGCCCTCTTGTCGATGGCGCCCTTCATGTCGACCTGCAGCAGGAAGTCCACACCGCCGCGCAGATCGAGACCCAGGTACATCGGGAAGGCATGCAGCGCGGTCAACCAGGACGGCGACCGCGAAAGCAGGTTGAGCGCCACCACGTAGGGCGGGTCACTCGGGTCCGGCACCAGCGCGTGCTGCAGGACATCGCGCCCCTTCAGTTGGTCGTCGGTGTTGGTGAAGCGCGCGCGCACCGAAGTGGCATCAAGCGTCAACAGGTCGGGCGTGACACCGGCGGCCTTCAGGGCCTCGGCGACACGCGCCTGCGTGCCGGCATCGACCTTGACGGTCGACTTGGCCGACGACACCTGCACCGCAGGCGCCTCGCCGAAGAAATTGGGCAGGGCATAGATCAGCCCCACGAGCAACACGATCACGATGATCGCGTACTTCCAAACCGGATATCGGTTCATCGAATCACCTCAAAAACTCTCTCGCCAGCCGGGAGGGGCATGTGCTTTTCGGCTGCGCGGAGCGCGCCCGTTCGTGGGCTGACGTGGAACCGGCTTTGCCGGCCCACCGGCAGCGCCCCCGGTAGGGGGTGGGCGGCCACACGAAGTGGGCAAGCCTGGGGGCGAGCATTTACTTGATCGCGCCTTTCGGGAGCACCTGGACCACCGCGCTGCGCTGGACCTGGACTTCGACGCCCTTGGCGATCTCGACGGTCAGGTACTGCTCGCCGATCTGGGTGATCTTGCCGAGCAGGCCGCCGGCCGTCGCCACCTCGTCGCCCTTGGCGAGCGCCTCGATCATCGCGCGGGCTTCCTTCTGGCGCTTCATCTGCGGGCGGATCATCACGAAGTAGAGGACCACGAACATCAGCACCAGCGGGAGCATGCTGCCGAGCGAGGACATCATGTCGCCGCCTCCGGAAGCAGCGGGCGCGGTCTGGGCATAAGCAGAGGAAATGAACAAGGGAGTCTCCAGCAGAGGGGAAGAAATAAGTGCGCCGGCCTCCAATACAAGAGGGCCCGCAGATCCGCGGCGGAGCAAAACCCGCCGCGCAGCGCGGTACCTTGGCCGCGCACAGCGCCGAACATTGTATTCGTCAGGGAAACGCCGCGCCGGGGGGATCCCGGCGCGGCGATCGGGGCTTTTGGCGGCGGGGTCAGGCCGCAGCGCGCGCTGCCTGCGGATGGCGCCACTTGGCCATCAACTCGGCCCAGCGCACGCGCGCCGCGGCCAGGTTGCGCTCCTTGACGTGGCCATAGCCGCGGATCTGCTCGGGCAGGCTGGCGATTTCCAGGGCCGTGGCGTAGTTCTCGGCGCTCAGGCCGGACAGCACTTCGTCGATGCTCGCGCGGTATTCGCCGATCAGTGCGCGCTCGGTCTTGCGCTCCTCGGTGCGGCCGAAAATGTCCAGCGCCGTGCCGCGCAGGCCCTTGAGCCTGGCGAGCACCTTGAAGCCGGTCAGCATCGCGGGACCGAACTTCTGCTTTTGCAGTTCGCCCTTGGCATTCTTCTTCGCGATGATGGGCGGCGCGAGGTGGTAATTGAGCTTGAAGTCCTTGCCCATCTGCCCCTCGAACATGCCTTCGACCCGGTCGAGGAAGCTGCGGTCGGTGTGCAGCCGCGCCACCTCGTACTCGTCTTTGTAGGCCATCAGCTTGAACAGATAGCGCGCGACGGCCTCGGACAGGCTGGTCTTTCCCAGCGCCGACTCGGCCTTCTGCACCTTGGCGACGAAGGCCTTGTACTGGTCGGCGTAGGCCGCGTTCTGATAGCCGGTCAGGAATTCGACGCGGCGCGCCACCAGGCTTTCGACCGTGTCGCGCTTCTTGAATTCGATGATCTGGCCCGGCTGGACGCGCTTTTGCAGTTCGCTCGGTCGCTGGGCGGCCTGGCGGCCCCACTCGAAGGCGGCCTTGTTGTTGTCGACCGCCACGGCGTTCAGCTCGATCGCACGCATCAGCGACGCATGCTCGAGCGGGAGCCAGCCCTTTTGCCATGCGTAGCCCAGGATCATCGGATTGACGTAGATCGAGTCACCCATCAGCGAGGTCGCGGCCGCATCGGCGTCGAAGGCGCCGACGGCATCGGCGCCCACCGCGCGTGCGATCTCGACAGCGCAGGCATCCTGCGGGTTCTGCCAGTTGGCATTGCGCACGAAGGACGCCGTCGGGCTGCTGTGGCTGTTGAGCGCCACGTGCGTGCGGCCTTCGCGCATGCGCGCCATGGTCTCGGCATTGACGCTGACCAGCGGATCGCAGGCCAGGATCAAATCGGCCGCCGCCGTGCCGACGCGGGTGGTGCGGATGTCGTCCTGCGTGTCGCCGATCAGCACATGGCTCCAGGTGGCGCCGCCCTTTTGCGCGAGGCCCGCCGCGTCCTGCGTCACGATGCCCTTGCCTTCGATGTGCGCCGCCATGCCGAGCAACTGGCCGATGGTGATGACGCCCGTGCCTCCCACACCCGCGACCACAACTCCCCAGACGTTCCCGCCCGCGAGCGAAGGCAGTGCCGGCTCGTCGAGCGCCCCCAGTTCGGCCGGCGTGGAGCCCTTGCTCTTCGACTTCTTCTTGAGTTGGCTGCCCTCGACAGTCACGAAGCTGGGGCAGAAGCCCTTGAGGCAGCTCATGTCCTTGTTGCAGGTGCTCTGGTTGATGGTGCGCTTGCGACCGAACTCGGTTTCGAGCGGCTCCACCGACAGGCAATTGCTCTGCACGCTGCAGTCGCCGCAGCCTTCGCAGACCAGCTCGTTGATGACCACGCGCTTGGCCGGATCGACGGCCGTGCCCCGCTTGCGGCGGCGGCGCTTCTCGGTCGCGCAGGTCTGGTCGTAGATGATGGCCGTGGTGCCCTTGATTTCGCGGAACTCGCGCTGGATCTCGTCCAGCTCGTCGCGGTGGCGCACCTTGACGTTCTCGCCGGGCACGTTCACGCCCTCGTACTTCTCGGGTTCGTCTGTGACGACGACGACCTTCACTGCGCCCTCGGCGTGCAGGCTTTCGGCGATCTGCAGCACCGAGTGGCCCTCGGGGCGCTCGCCGACCTGCTGGCCGCCGGTCATCGCGACCGCGTCGTTGTAGAGGATCTTGTAGGTGATGTTCACGCCGGCCGCGATGCTCTGGCGGATCGCCAGCAGGCCGCTGTGGAAGTAGGTGCCGTCGCCGAGGTTGGCGAAGATGTGCTGGTCGGTCGTGAAGGGCTGCTGGCCGACCCACGGCACGCCCTCGCCGCCCATCTGCGTGAAGCCGATGGTCGAGCGGTCCATCCAGGTCGCCATGAAGTGGCAGCCGATGCCACCCATCGCACGCGAGCCTTCGGGCACGACGGTGCTGGTGTTGTGCGGGCAGCCCGAGCAGAACCAGGGCTGGCGGCCCGCGTCTGACACGCCAGTGGTTTGCGGCGCCGCCATGGCGCGCTCCTTGGCCTCGAGAATGGCGAGCTGGGCGTCGATGCGCGCGGCCATGTCAGCGCCGGCTGCCGCCAGCAGACCGGTCTTCTTCAGGCGCTGTGCGATCGCCTTGGCGATCAGCGCCGGATTCAGGTCCGCATTGGCGCGCAGCAGCGTGTGCGAGGTCGGATTGGGCATCGACCATTCGCCGCCCGAGTAGCCCTCGGCCTGATGCACTTCGCCCTCGTCGAACTTGCCGACCACGTTGGGCCGCACGTCGGGGCGCCAGTTGTAGAGCTCTTCCTTGAGCTGGTATTCGATGACCTGGCGCTTTTCCTCGACCACCAGGATTTCCTGCAGGCCGGTGGCGAAGGCGCGCGTGAGCTGCGCTTCGAGCGGCCACACCACGGCTACCTTATGGAGACGAATGCCGAGCTGGCGGCAGGCCGCGTCGTCCAGGCCCAGGTCGATCAGCGCCTGGCGCGTGTCGTTGAAGGCCTTGCCGCTGGCCATGATGCCGAAGCGGTCGTTCGGCCCTTCGATCACGTTGTGATTGAGCCGGTTGGCACGG
Source organism: Variovorax sp. J22R115 (assembly GCF_030317005.1). NCBI lineage: Bacteria > Pseudomonadati > Pseudomonadota > Betaproteobacteria > Burkholderiales > Comamonadaceae > Variovorax > Variovorax sp. J22R115. The sequence goes on from NZ_JASZYM010000010.1 coordinate 273,873, forward strand.
ATGTAGGCGAGCGCGGCGTACCACTTGTAGTGCATGAGCCGCGCTTCCTGCTCCAGCGCATGGTCGGGCCAGCGGATGTGCAGGCCGCCTGGCGGCATCTGGAAGTCGGTGGGCATGACGATCTCGACGCGCTCGGGGTCGATCATCGCGGTGGCGCTCGATTCGACGATCTCCTGGATCGTCTTCATGCCCGACCAGATCCCGGCGAAGCGGCTCATCGCGAAGGCATGGATGCCGAGGTCGAGGATTTCCTGCACGTTGGCCGGGAAGAACACCGGCGTGCCGCAGGCCTTGAAGATGTGGTCGCTCTGGTGCGCCGCGGTGGAGCTCTTGGAGATGTGGTCATCGCCGGCCACCGCGATCACGCCGCCGAATTCGGTGGTGCCGGCCATGTTGGCATGCTTGAAGACGTCGGAGCAGCGGTCCACGCCCGGGCCCTTGCCGTACCAGATGCCGAAGACGCCGTCGAACTTGTTGGTGCCGGCTGGCGAGAAGCCGAGCTGCTGAGTACCCCAGAGCGCGGTCGCCGCGAGTTCTTCATTCACGCCCGGCTGGAAGACGATGTTCTGTTCTTTCAGGAACTTGCTGGCCTTCCAGAGCGCCTGGTCGTAGCCGCCGAGCGGCGAACCGCGGTAGCCGCTGATGAAACCTGCCGTGTTCCTGCCCTGCTGCTGGTCGCGCAAGCGCTGCAGCATCGGCAGCTTGACCAGCGCCTGCACGCCGCTCATGAAGGCGCGGCCGTAGTCCAGTGAGTATTTGTCGTCGAGCGTGACCGTTTCCAGGGCCTTGCGAATGTGCTCGGGCAGGGGGGCATTCATCGTGTCTGTCTCCAGGTGGGCTGAGCCTTGTGGGCGTGGCTTTGCGGGGCATCCGGGTCGGATTCCCCTCGGCCATCATGACGCAAAGTGTATGCCTGCTGTCGTGACAGGTGTTTGCGTTCTTTGCCTGTTGGTCGCCCCATTTTGAAAGAATCTTGCTTAATATGCACACCAATGGAAAGCATTGACAAGTTTGACCTCGCCATCCTGCAAGAACTGCAGGCCGACGGGCGCCTCACCAACGCCGAGCTTGCACTGCGCGTGGGCCTTTCGGCCGCACCGTGCTGGCGCCGCGTGCGGGCGCTCGAGGAGGCCGGCTTCATCAAGGGCTATCACGCGGAGATCGACCGCCACAAGATCGGCCTCGGCGTGCTCGCTTTCGTGCGCGTGGACGCGGAGCGCGTGACCGTCGATGTCACGCGCAAGCTGGAGGACGCGATCCGCAAGCTGCCGGAAGTCATTGCCTGCCACTACATCAGCGGCACCGGCACCTTCGAGCTGCAGGTGGTGGCGCAGGACCTCGACAGCTTCTCCCGCTTCGCGCTGCAGCACCTGCTCAACCTGCCGAACGTGAAGGATCTGCACACCAGTTTCTCGCTCGGCGAAGTCAAGGCGAGCCACGCCTTGCCGCTCGACCACCTGGCGCCCCAGACGGGGCGCCGACAATAGGCCTCGATGCCACCGATCTCGCCCCAGGAAACTCCCTCTGCGCCGCGCGTGCAGCCACGCGTCGGGCCTCTCGAACCGCTGAGGCTCCCGGTGTTCCGCATGCTGTGGAGCACCTGGCTGATCGCCAACGTCTGCATGTGGATGAACGACGTGGCGGCCGCCTGGATGATGACCTCGCTCACCACCTCGCCGATCTGGGTCGCGCTGGTGCAGTCGGCCTCCACGCTGCCGGTGTTCCTGCTCGGACTGCCCAGCGGCGCGCTGGCCGACATCCTCGACCGGCGGCGCTGGCTGGTCGCCACCCAGTTCTGGCTGGCCGGCACCGCGATCGTGCTGTGCGTCGCGGTCGTGATGGACGTCATGAACGCGCCACTGCTGTTGGCCCTGACCTTCGCCAACGGCATCGGCCTGGCCATGCGCTGGCCGGTGTTCTCGGCCATCGTCCCCGAGTTGGTGCCGCGAACGCACCTGCCGGCGGCGCTCGGGCTCAATGGCATCGCGATGAATGCCTCGCGCATCGTCGGCCCGCTGCTGGCCGGCACGCTGATCGCTAGCACGGGCACGGTGTGGGTGTTCGGGCTCAATGCCGTGATGTGCGTGGCCTCGGGCTTCGTCGTGCTGCGCTGGCGGCGCGAGCACACGCCCAATCCGCTGGGACGCGAGAAGCTGATCAGCGCCATGCGCGTCGGCGTGCAGTTCGTGCGCCAGTCGCAGCGCATGCGCGCGGTGCTCACGCGCGTGGCACTCTTCTTCCTGCATTCCACGGCGCTGCTCGCGCTGCTGCCGCTGCTGGCGCGCAATCTGCACGGAGGCGGCGCCGGCACCTTCACGCTGCTGCTTGCGGCCATGGGTTCGGGCGCCATCGTGGCGGTGCTGTTCCTGCCACGGCTGCGCCAGGCGATGGTGCGCGACCAGTTGGTGCTGCGCGGCGCGCTGCTGCAGTCCGGCGCGACGGCGGTGATGGCGGTAGCGCCCAATGCATGGGTGGCCGTGCCCGCGATGTTCCTCGGCGGCATGGCCTGGATCACCGTCGCCAATTCGCTGTCGGTGTCGGCCCAGCTCGCGTTGCCCGACTGGGTGCGTGCGCGCGGCATGTCGATGTATCAGATGGCCATCATGGGCGCGAGCGCGTTCGGCGCCGCGCTCTGGGGCCAGGTGGCGGAACTCACCTCGCTCTACATCAGCCTCGGCATCGCCGCGGTCACCGGCACGCTGTGCATGCTGGCCGCGCTGCGCTACGTGACCGACGGCACCGGCGAAGAGGACGACACCAGCCCCGCCCAGCAGGGCTGGGCCGCCGGTCCGCCGAAGAGCGCGCCCGGCGAAGAGGGCCGCGTGGTGATCACGGTTGAATACCTGATAGACCCCGCGCGCGCCGCCTCTTTCCTGATCGTCATGCACCAGACACGCCGCGCACGGCTGAGCCAGGGCGCGATCGCGTGGGAGTTGCTGCATGACATCACGGACCCGTCACGCTATGTCGAGCAGATCGTCGATGAGTCATGGACCGAGCATCTGCGGCGCTTTCACCGCGCGACAGCGGCGGACATGGCGTTGCGGGAGCGGCGGCTGGCGTTCCATCAGGGGGAATCGCTGCCGGTGGTGACTCGCTACATCGTGCACCGCTAGGGGCTCGTCCCTAGTGGAAGAAGAGGAGCCGCGTCAGCAACGTGTGCCCCGCCTCCGCGAACATCAGCCCCACCAGCACCAACAGGCACAGCGGCGGCAGCAGGATCGCATACACCAGCGACAACCTTTCCCACGCCATGTGCATGAAGATCGCCACGATTAGCCCGGCCTTCAACAGCATGAAGGTGATGATCAGCCCCCAGCGCAGGTAGCCCTGGAAGTGCAGGTAGTCGACCATGTACGACATCGCGCTGAGCACGAACAGCAACCCCCAGATCTTGAGGTAGAGGCTGATCGGATGTTGCTGGCCTGTGCCTGGGGTCATGATCGTCCTCACCAGAGATAGAAAAACGCAAAGATGAACACCCACACGAGATCCACGAAGTGCCAGTACAGGCCCGTGATCTCGACGATCTGGTAGTTGCCGGTCCGGTCGTAGTCACCGCGCATCAGCTTGAAGGCCACGATGAATAGCAGGATCACGCCGCCGGTCACGTGAAGACCGTGGAAGCCGGTGATCATGAAGAAGGTCGAGCCGAACTGCGCCGCGCCCATCGGATTGCCCCAGGGCCGCACGCCCTCCATGATCAGCTTGGACCACTCGAAAGCCTGCATGCCGACGAAGAGTTCGCCGAAGGTCGCGGTCACGAGCATGAGCGTGGCGGCGTTCACCTTGTCGCGGCGATAGGCGAAGTTGACGGCCATCGCCATCGTGCCGCTGCTGCTGATGAGCACGAAGGTCATGATCGCAATCAGCAGCAAGGGCACGTTGGCGCCGCCCACGTGCAGCGCGAACACCTCGCTTGGATTGGGCCATGCAGCGGTGGTCGACACGCGCACCGTCATGTAGCCGGTGAGGAAGCAGCTGAAGATGAAGGTGTCGCTCAGCAGGAAGATCCACATCATCGCCTTGCCCCACGAGACGTGGAAAGCACGGCGGTCCGACGACCAGTCGGCGATCAGCCCGCGCCAGCCTTCCGCAGCGATCGGAGGGCTGAGCACAGGTGTCGCGATGGTTGCGGTGTTCATGAATGCCTCCTCAAGCGGTTCCGCAGATGAATCGCGCCACTTCCGGCGTGACCAACCCCAGCGTGGCGAACAGCAAGACCCACACTGCGAGCATGAAGTGCCAATAGCGCGCGCAGAGCGCAATCCGCCAGGCCGCCTCGGCGGGTTCGCGCCGGACGGCACGCACCGTCCACGCCCAGGCGGCGAGCCCACCGGCCATGTGAAGGCCGTGCATTGCGGTCAGCAGGTAGAAGAAGCTGCCGGCCGGATTGCCGGCAGGCATCACCTGTGCGCTCCACAAGGCCTGCCAGGCCCACAGTTGCACACAGATGAACGCCGCCGCGAACAGCCCTCCCGCTTGCAGCAGGCGACGCGTATGCAAGACATCGGCGGCGCGCGCCGCCCGGTGGGCCAGTTGCAAGGCCACGCTGCCCGCAACGAGCAACGACGTGCTGAGCCAGAGCTGCCACGGCAGCGCGAGTGTCACTGCGTCGCTGCTGTTCATGCGCATCACGTAGGCCGTGATGAAGAGCGAGAACAGGCTGGTGGCGACGCCCATGAACACCCACAGGCCGATGCTGGCCGCGCTCGCGTGCGCGGCGCGCAGCCTGCCGCTCCGATCGATGCCGTTGGCGACCATCGAAACGCTCATGCCAATGCCCCTCGGGCTTCGTCCTTGCCGCCATGAGGCTCGGGCTCGACGCCGCCGGCTTCGGGCGGTGCGGTCTGCGGGATGAAATCTTCCGACTTGCCCGGCACGCCATAGGCATAGGCCCACCGATAGACCACCGGCAACCGCGGCCCCCAGTTGCCATGGGTCGGCGGCGTCTCGGGCGTCTGCCATTCGAGCGAAGCGGCGCGCCACGGATTGGCATTCGCCGGCCGGCCGCGCCACGCGCTCCACGCGAGGTTGATGATGAACAGCAACTGCGCCGCGCCGACGACCAGCGCGACCACGGTGATGAAGGTGTTCAGGCTGAACGCCGACGGCGGAATGAACTTGTAGCCGTCGAAGTTGTAGTAGCGCCGCGGCATGCCCAGCACGCCGAGGTAGTGCATGGGGAAATAGATCAGATAGGTGCCGATGAATGTGATCCAGAAATGCAGGTGCCCCAGCCGGTCGTCGAGCATGCGGCCCGTGACCTTCGGGAACCAGTGGTAGATGCCGCCGAACACCACCAGTAGCGGTGCCACGCCCATCACCATGTGGAAGTGCGCCACCACGAAGTAGGTGCCCGAGAGCGGAATGTCCACGCTCACGTTGCCGAGGAACAGTCCGGTCAGCCCGCCGATGGCGAAGGTGCACACGAAAGCCAGCGCGAACAGCATCGGCACCGACAGGTGGATGTCTCCGCGCCACAGGGTCAGCAGCCAGTTGTAGACCTTGATGGCCGTGGGCACGGCAATGATCAGTGTCGTGGTGGCGAAGAAGAAGCCGAAGTACGGGTTCATGCCCGCCACGAACATGTGGTGCGCCCAGACGACCACGCTCAGCCCGCCGATCGCCACGATGGCCCACACCATCATCCGGTAGCCGAAGATGCACTTGCGCGCGTGCACGCTGATCAGGTCGGAAACGATCCCAAAGGCCGGCAGCGCCACGATGTAGACCTCCGGATGGCCGAAGAACCAGAACAGGTGCTGGAACAGCAACGGGCTACCGCCCTTGTAGCCCGTGATCTGCCCCATCGACACCAGCGCCGGCATGAAGAAGCTCGTGCCCAGCGTGCGGTCGAGCAGCAGCATCACGCCGCTCACGAACAGCGCCGGAAAGCCGATCAACGCGAGGATGGTGGCGACGAAGATGCCCCACACGGTCAGCGGCATGCGCATCAGCGTCATGCCTTCGCAGCGGGCCTGGAGCACGGTGGTCACGTAGTTCAGGCCGCCCATCGTGGTCGCAACGATGAAGATGACGAGCGACACCAGCATGAGGACGATGCCCCAGTCGTAGCCCGGCGTGCCCCGCAGGATCGACTGCGGCGGATACAGCGTCCACCCCGCGCCGGTCGGCCCACCCGGAACGAAGAAGCTCGCCATCAGCACCACGACCGACAGCAGGTAGACCCAGAAGCTCAGCATGTTGAGATAGGGGAAGACCATGTCCCGCGCGCCCACCATCAGCGGGATCAGGTAGTTTCCAAAGCCGCCGAGGAAGAGCGCGGTCAACAGGTAGATCACCATGATCATTCCGTGCATGGTCACGAACTGGTAGTAGCGCTCGGGGTTGATGAACTCGAAGTGGCCGGGGTAGCCGAGTTGCAGCCGCATCAGGTTCGACAGCACGACCCCCACCACCCCCACCGTGATGGCGACGCAGGCGTACTGGATCGCGATAACCTTGTGGTCCTGGCTCCAGATGTAGCGCCTCAGGAACGATGTCGGCGCGTGGTGTTCGGCTTCGTCGTCGTGTGGCACGGTGTGCCCCGCGGGCGAATCAGGGTTCATCGCTGCACCTTCGGTTCGGTGGCTGCCTGCGCCGGCGGGCTGCCGAGGGACTGGATGTAGGCCACCAGCGCGGCCAGTTCTTCGTCGGTCAGGTCGATCTTGGGCATGACGGGCGCAAAGCCCTTCACGCCACGCGCCTGCGGATCGCGGATGAAGCTGCGCAGGTAGTTGTCATCGACCAGCGCGGTGGTGCCGTCCCTCATGTTTTCGGTCTTGCCGTAGAGGCCCTTCCACGTCGGCCCTACGCGGGCGGTGCCGTCGATGGTGTGGCACGCCACGCAGCCCTTGGATTCGGACAGCGCGCGGCCCTGCTCCACGCGCGCGCCCGCGCCACCAGCGGCCGCTTCGCCCGTCGGAGGCGGGAGCGTCTTGACCTGCGTCCTGGCGAAGGTCGGCAATGCCACCTGCCAGGCCTGGAACTGCGCCGGATCTTCCACCACCACGAAGCCGCGCATGTTCGGATGGCCCACGCCGCAGAGCTGCGCGCACAGCGCCTCGAAGCGGCCCACGACGGTCGGCGTGAACCAGAAGCGGCTGACCTGCCCCGGCACTATGTTCATGCGGGCGCGAAACGGCGGGACGTAGAAGTCGTGCAGCACGTCGTGCGAGCGAACCAACACCAGCACTGGCTTGCCGAGCGGCAGGTGCACCTCGTCGCTGGCGACCATGATGTCGTCCTGCCCAGCCGGGTCGCCGGGATCGAGCCCGAACGGATTGGAGGCGCTGTAGAAGCGCGCATCGCTCGCGCCCAGCTTGCCGTCAGCGCCGGGAAAACGGTATCGCCACTGCCATTGCTGGCCCACCACCTCCAGCACGAGCGAGTCGCGTGGCTCCCTTACGTAGTTGGCGTAGACCACGAGACCCGGCGCCAGCAGCGCGATGATCCCGACCGTCGTGCCGCCGATCAGCCAGCGTTCCAGCTTCTTGTTGTCGGGCTCATGTGCCGCGCGGCTGCCTTCGCGGTGACGGAAGCGCACCAGCGTGTAGACGACGAAAAGATTGATCGCGACGAAGAAAATGCCCGTGATGACCAGCGTGATGGTCAGCGTGTGGTCCATCTCCTGCCAGTTGGAAGCCAGTGGCGTCAGCCACCACGGATTGAGAAAGTGAAAGGCCACCGAGGCGACCACGATGAGCAGCAGGGCAACGGCCATGATCATGTGCGGTTCCTTTGCTGTGCATCGGCGGTCCGCGACTCATCGGCGATGCGGCGGCGTTTCAGCGGAACGCCGGTACCTGCTGCTCCTCGCCCTCGAAACGGGCTTCAGGATGCGCGGTCTGCAACAGTGCCTCGATGTCCTGCACGCGCGATCGCGGCAAATCCACCATCAGGAGAATCCGGCCCTCGGCCATGGCGCCTTCGAAGCGCTGCAGCCGGGTGCTCGGAATGGAGATGCCGATCATGCTGGCGGACCAGGCGCCGATCACGCCGCCCAGCACGCCGAGCAACACGGCCACTTCCCATTCGGGGTCGTCGCCCATGATCGGAAAAAGCAAGCCGGCCACCAGGCCGATGACCATGCCGCAGGCGCTGCCGATCACCCACCCGGTCTTCGCCGCGTGCACGACGTCCGAGGTCTGCCACACGTTGGCCGTGTGCAGGCCAGTCATGTCCATGCCTTCCGGCCCGGCGAAATGAATGCGCGCAACGTCGACACGCGCCTGCACGAGATCGTGCATCGCTTGCCTGGCGCTCGCCAGATCTGGCATGAGCCAGTAAATACGTCTCCTCATGGCACCCTCCTTTCCGTCTTGCGACGAGACAAGGAACCATGGACGACTTATATGCCCATGAGCGTCTGTTATCAAGTCGGCAACCACCGACCCGCATCACGCCGACGGCAGAAGCATTCTCAGCAGGCCCTGGGCCGTCACGAGGTTTCGCGGCGTGTGGGTTTCCTCGATCACGCCGCTCAGCCGCTTCCTGACGCTCTCGCTGTGGCGCGCGCGCCAGATCAGGAGGTCCGCGAGCCACGGGTGGTTGTTGATGCGGTTGGCCTGCTCGTAGGCATCGAAGCGCGGCTTCAGCGCGTGCAACGCGGCCTCGTAGCGTGCGCGCACTTGCGCGTCGCCCAGCCGCTGGTCGCGGCCTTCTGCGATCGCCTGCGCGGCGAGCATGCCGGTCTCGAGCGCCTTGCCGATGCCCTCGCCGGTGAAGAGATAGGTGCTGCCCGCCGCCTCGCCCGCCACCAGCAGCCCGGGCCGCGACCACTTCGCGCCGTCGAGCGAACAGCGCAACGGCGCGCCCTTCAACGGACCCAGCGGCTCGCCGCCCTCCATCAGCTCGCGCGCCGGCGCGTACAGCCTTGTGAAGGTGGCGAACAACTCGCGCAGGTTGACGTCGGGCACGTCCGCGCGGCTGTGGGTGATCCCGACACCGATGTTGAACACGCCGCCGGCGCACGGGAAGATCCAGCCGTAGCCGCGCCGCAATGCGCGATGCCACACCACGTCGAGTCCCTTGATCCGACCCGCCATCGCATCGTTCCGGACGTAACCCCGCAGCGCCATCCCGCTCGGCGTGCGGCGCGTGCACAAGCCGGCCGAGTTCAGCGGAACCGATGCCGCGCCGGTGGCGAGCACGGTCCAGCGGGCGCGCAGCGCGTGCGGTACGCGCGGCGCGCCATCCGGCAAGGCAAGCCGCGCGCCGATCACCTGTTGACCGGGATCGAGGAGCGGTGCATCGAAGCGGGCCGGAGCGAGCCAGCGCACACCCGCCCTGATCGCCGAAAGCCGCAGGATCTCGTCCAGTTCACGGCGCGGCAGCACCGCGAGATGCGCCGGCACCTCCACCCGCCCGCCGCTCGGGCCGACACAGGCGACGTGCGTCGCGGCCCGTGCGTGTGCCAGCACTTCGTCGAGCACGCCGAGCCGCTCCAGCGCCCGGTGAGCATCCGGAATCAATCCGTCGCCGCAGACCTTGTCGCGCGGGAACAACTGCTGGTCGGCGAGCACTACATCGAAGCCCGCCCGCGCCAGCGACTGGGCACAAGCGGTCCCGGCCGGGCCGGCGCCGATTACCAGCACCTCGCACGCTTGCGGGACCGGCGCCACCGGATCAGCCGCCGCTGCCATAAGGCCGGGTGAGGATTTCAAGGACGTGGCCGTCGGGGTCGTCCCAGTAGACCCCCCGGCCGCCGTCGCCGTGGTTGATCTCGCCGGGCTGGTGGTGGCCGGGATCGGCCCAGTAGGGAATCCCGCGTGCGCGGATGCGCCCGAAGATGTCGTCGAACTCGCTCTCGCTCACGAGAAAGGCGTAGTGCGCCCAGTCGAACTCACCATCGACTTTCATGAAATCGAGCGTGACGCCGTTGTCGATTTCCACGCCATGAAACGGCCCGAAGGGCACCGGCGCGCCGCGCCCGAGCAACTCGGCCAGGAGTGCCGCCGATGCCCGCGGGTCGCGGGCCTTGACGATGGTGTGGTTCAACTGGATGGACATGATGGTCACCCTTCGATGCAAGCCACAAGTATTACGGCCACATCCGGCAGGCGCAACGCGGGGACGACGAATGACGGGCCGCAGCATGGGCAATGAGCCCCGCCAAGCTCGCTCTTGAAAGCCGCCGCCTGGCCCCCACGTCTCTTGGGATACCGCGCCCCGATGAAGGCGATGACCATCGACGATGATCGCTGCCCACTCGCGCAGCGTATCGCCAAGCAGCCATGTACAAATTCCTGAAGATCTTCGCGCGCCCGTTGGCCGCGCTCCGGCAATCCGGCACCCAAGTCGCCAGCGAGCCCGGCATCCCGTCCGCCGGGGCTCGCGCATCGAGCCCCCGCCATCTCGCAGATATCCGCGAGATCGTGGGCCAGATGTCGGAGTCTCTGGGTGCCCGGCTCAAAGCGGCGGGCATCGCGATGGATCTGCGCATTCCATCGGATCCACTGACCGTGTTTCTCGACCGCTCGGGGATGCAGGAGGTCTTCACGCAAGTCGCCGATCTGGCCTGCCGCATCATGCCGGCGGGTGGCACGTTGCAGTTGTTGGCCCGCGCGGATGGCGCGCACGCCGTCATCAATTTCATGGACCAGGCGCCTGCCGAAGAGCCGCGCCTCGGTCGGTGCTTCAGCGCCGCTTTGGCGCGTCGAGACGATGCGGCCCACGCCCATTCGATCGACGGCGTCAAGCTGTGCGAACAGATCGTGAGCGACAACGGTGGGCGCATCTACGCGGCACCGTCGCCGCTGGGCAGCCTCGGGGTCACTCTGCGGCTGCCGCTCTGCTAGCTGCGCGCCCACCCGCGGCGCGCCTGCTCAGTGCTGCGGCAAATACATCGTCGCTTCCACCTCGATCAGCACTTCGTCCCCCGGCAGGAAGCGCGATAGCTCCACCACCGTGCTGACCGGCGGTTCGCCCGGGTAGAAGAGTCCACGCACGCGGTTGTACGGCGCGTAGTCGGAGCCTCATGCGCCCGAGGTGCGCGGCAGCGAGCGCAGCCAGCCGAGCCCGTCCGAGGTGCCGTTGGCGACGGCACCGCGCCGCGGCCGGTATTCGCAGCCGACCCAGCCCTCCCAGCCGCATTGCGCGGACACCTCGTCGATGACATCGAAGAGATAGGGATGGTTCATCTCGCCGATGTCGGGCTCGTTCCGGTCCGGCACGCCCGCGATCTGAAAGTGCCCGACGCGGCCCGTGGGCAGGTACTTGCGGATCTTCATCGCCACATCGCCCTCGACGATCTGGCAATGGTAGAGATCCATCTGCACCTGCACGTTCAGCGCGCCGACGGCCTCGACGATCTCGTGTGCGTGGTCCTGCCGGTTCAGGAAAAAGCGCGGAATGTCGCGCGTGTTGATCGGCTCGATCAGCAGATCGAGCCCGCCCTTGGCCGCTTCGACCGCGGCCCAACGAAGGTTGTCGATGTAGTTGGGCTGCACGGCGTCCCGTTCCGTGCCTCCCGGCACCAACCCGGCCATGACGTGGATGCGCGGACACGACAGTGCGGCGGCGTAGTCGAGCGCCTTGAGAATGCCTTCCCGAAACTCCGCTTCGCGCCCCGGCAGGCAGGCGAGACCGCGCTCCCCACGCTCCCAGTCACCGGGCGGCCCGTTGAACAGCACCTGCTGCAACCCATTGGCCGACAGCCGAGCCGCGAGTTCCCGCTGTTCATAGGCATAGGGAAACAGATATTCGACAGCCCGAAAGCCATCCTTCGCAGCGGCTTCAAAGCGGTCCAGAAAATCAAGCTCCGGATAGAGCATTGAAAGATTGGCGGCAAATCGAGGCATCAAAAACTCCAACAGATCGAAGGCGCGGCGGCGCCCCGCAATTCCAGAAATGCCACGGATCCGGCTCCGCCGGTCCGCCTTCGTTGCCCCCCGGAGGGGGGTGTCCGAGCCACACGCAGTGGGCGAGGCTGGGGGGTAGTCACCATCTCGCACCGAAGTTGCGGCGCAGGTCGTTGATCTGCTTCGGGCCCAGAGGTTCGGGCGCGCTTTGCTTCGCCTGGCTCGACAGGAGCCAGAGCTTGGCGGTTTCCTCCAGCTCCTCCAGCACGGCCATCGCGGCGGCGGGCGTGTCGTGCCAGACGTTGGGGCCGAGGCGGTCGAGCATCACGGCGCGCAGCGGCGTGCCTTGCGTGCCGTAGCGCTCGATGGTCTGCGCGACCAGCGCCGCGGCTTCGGGCGCGCCGGGGAGGTGGTACGGAATCACCGGGACATGGCCAACCTTCATCACGAAATACGGCGTGATCGGCGGGAGCAACTCCGCGCCCGCCGTGTTCAGCGTGAGCGCCACGCAGTGCGTGCTGTGCGTGTGGATGACGCAGCGCGTGCCCGCATCGAACTGGCTCGCAGCGCCGTAGATGCGCGCGTGCAGGGCGATGGTCTTGCTGGCGAGGTCGCCGTGGGTCTGGTGCAGATGGGCGTCGAGCCGTGCGAGCTTCGCAGGGTCGAGAAAGCCGAGGCAGGCATCGGTCGGCGTGATCAGGAAGCCGCTGTCGAGCCGGATGCTGATGTTCCCGGCAGTGGCGTGCACGTAGCCGCGCTCGAAGAGGCTGCGGCCGATGCGGCAGATTTCTTCTCTCGCGTGGCTCTCGTTCATCCGAGGAATGTAAAGGCTTTGGTGAAGAAATCGTCGCTGCCGAAGTTGCCGGATTTGAGCGTGATGTGAAGGCCCGCACCGTCGGCCGCATCGCTGTGCGCATGGCACCACGGCACGCCCGGATCGATCTGCGCACCGATCTGCAACTGGGCAATGCCAAGCGCCTGCACGACCGCGCCCGAGGTCTCGCCGCCCGCCACGACCAATTGCCGCACACCGCGCTCGATCAGCCCACGTGCAATGGCGGCAATGGCTTCCTCGACCATGGCGCCCGCCTCCGCGACACCGAGGCGCCCCTGCACCGACTTGACGGCCTCGGGGTCCGCCGTCGAATAGATCAGCACGGGCCCTTGCTCGATGAGCGGCGCCGCCCAGGCCAACGCCTGCGCGACCACGTTGATGCCCGAAGCGATCTGCACCGGATCGATCGCCAGGGCCGAGCGGCCCGATGCGATGAAATCTGCGACCTGCCGATTCGTCGCGAGCGAGCAGCTGCCCGAGACGACCGCCTGCAAGCCGCTCGCCGCGGGCAGCACGCTGGCGGCGGACGAAGGCGCGAGCCCGAAGTTGGCCGGCAGGCCGATCGCCACACCCGAGCCTGCGGTGACGAGCGGCATGTCGGCGAGCGCGGGCCCGAGGCGCATCAGATCGTCGTTGGACACCGCATCGACGATGGCGACGCCCACGCCTTCGCGGCGCAACTGCGCGATGTGCTCGCCGATCGCCGCAGCGCCCTTCGCCACGGTGACGTGGTCGATCAGCCCGACCTTGCGCCGCGTCTGAGCCTGCATCACGCGCACGAGGTTCGGGTCGGTCATGGGCGTGAGCGGATGGTTCTGCATGCCGCTCTCGTTGAGCAGCACGTCGCCCACGAACAGGTAGCCCTTGAACACGGTGCGCTTGTTGTCCGGGAACGCGGGCGTGGCGATGGTGAAGTCGCAGTCCAGCGCATCCATCAGCGCCTCGGTGACCGGTCCGATGTTGCCCTCGGCCGTGCTGTCGAAGGTGGAGCAGTACTTGAAATAGACCTGCCGCGCGCCCTGCACCTTCAGCCAGCGCAGCGCGTCGAGCGACTGCGCCACCGCCTCGGCCGGCGCGATGGTGCGCGACTTGAGCGCCACCACCACCGTATCGACCTCCGCCGCCAGCGGCGAGGCCGGCACGCCGATGGTCTGGACCACGCGCATGCCCGCGCGCACCAGGTTGTTCGCGAGATCGGTCGCGCCCGTGAAGTCATCGGCGATGCAGCCGAGCAGGAGCGTCATGGCTTGCCCGCCTTGGTGGAGGGCGGCAGCTCGATGCCCGGAAAGATCTTGATCACGGCGCTATCGTCCTCCTTCGCGAAGCCCGCGGTGGATGCCTGCATGAACATCTGGTGCGCGGTGGACGCGAGCGGCAGCGGAAACTTGCTGGCCCGCGCCGTGTCGAGCACCAGCCCCAGGTCCTTCACGAAGATGTCGACCGCCGACAGCGGCGTGTAGTCGCCCGCCAGCACATGGGCCATTCGGTTCTCGAACATCCAGCTGTTGCCGGCGCTGTGCGTGATGACCTCGTAGAGCGCATCGGGCGCCACGCCTTCGCGCAGGCCCAGCGCCATGGCCTCGGCCGCCGCAGCGATGTGCACGCCGGCGAGCAGCTGGTTGATGATCTTCACCTTGCTGCCGGCGCCAGCGCGATCGCCCAGGCGGTAGACCTTGCCGGCCATGGCGTCGAGCACCGGGTCGGCCTTCGCATAGGCCTCGGGCCGGGCGGCGCTCATCATGGTCATCTGCCCGCTCGCGGCCTTGGCGGCGCCGCCGGAGATCGGCGCGTCGATGTAGTGGATGCCCGAGGCGTTCAGGCGCTCTTCGAGCGCGATCGACCAGTTGGGGTCGACGGTCGAGCACATCACGAACACGCTGCCGGGTTTCATCGCCGCAGCCGCTCCGCCTTCGCCGAAGAGCACGTCCTCGGTCTGCTGCGCGTTGACGACGACGGAGATGACCACGTCGCACGCGGCCGCGACCTGCGCCGGGGTGGCCCAGGCGACGCCGCCCTGTTCGGCGAAGCGCAGTGCCGCACCAGGCCGCACGTCGCACACATGCACTTCGTAGCCCTTGCTGCGCAGTGTTCCCGCAATGCCTGCGCCCATGGCGCCCAGGCCGATGAGTCCCGCTTTGTTCATGGATGGTCCCGAGGGTTTCGAAGGAAGGCCAGCACGCAAGAAACGCGCTGGCGTCCGCGCCGGCCGCCTGGCGGGCCGCGCGGGATCAGGGGGCCATCATAGAAATTCGCGACCGCATCACAACGGGACTAACCCCTCATGGCGACACGTCGAAACCGGAGACGTTTCAGCGCGGCGCCAGTGCGTGCCGTGCGGCCCGCACGATGCTCTGGGCATCGACACCGAAGAACTGCCGCAACGCGACACGGGTGTCGCTGCGGCCGAAGCCGTCGGTACCGAGCGTGAGGTAGCGGCGGCCTTCGGGCAGGAAGGCGCGGACGCTCTCTGGCACGGCGCGCACATAGTCGGTCGCGGCAACCACCGGGCCGCTTCCGCCGGCCAATTGCTGCGCGATGAACGGCGTGCCCGGGCTCGCGTCGCCCGCCAGCGCGCGCTCTTCGCAAGCCCGGCCGTCGCGGGCCAGCTCGCTCCAGCTCGTGACGCTGAAGACCTCGGCGGCAATGCCCTCTCCGGCCAACATCTGCGCGGCCTTGATGACTTCGGTCAGGATCGCGCCGGAGCCGAGCAGCGTGACCTTCGCGCTCACGGACTTCGGCTGCGCGCCCTTCCAGCCGTCGAAGCGATAGCAGCCGCGCAGCACGTCGGTTTCCGCGCCCGCAGGCAAGTCAGGCTGCGCGTAGTTCTCGTTCATGAGCGTGACGTAATAGAACACGTCCTTCTGCTCGACCAGCATCTCGCGGATGCCCGCATCGACGATGACCGCCATCTCGCCGGCGAAGGCCGGGTCGTAGGCCTTGCAGTTCGGAATGGTCGCTGCGATGAGATGGCTCGATCCGTCCTGATGCTGCAGTCCCTCGCCGCCCAGCGTGGTGCGGCCCGAGGTCGCGCCGAGCAGGAAGCCGCGCGGCCGCTGGTCGGCGGCGGCCCAGATCTGGTCGCCCACCCGCTGGAAGCCGAACATCGAGTAGTAGATATAGAAGGGCAGCATCGCCAGCCCGTGCACGCTGTAGCTGGTGGCAGCAGCCGTCCAGCTCGCGATGGCGCCGGCCTCGCTGATGCCTTCCTCGAGGATCTGGCCATCGGTCGCCTCGCGGTACGAGAGCACCGAGCCGATGTCTTCCGGCGCATAGCGCTGGCCCACGCTCGAATAGATGCCGACCTGCTTGAATAGGTTGGCCATGCCGAAGGTGCGCGCCTCGTCCGCGACGATGGGCACCACGCGCGGGCCGAGCGCCGGGTCCTTCATGAGATTGCCCAGCATGCGCACGAAGGCCATGGTGGTGCTCATCTCCTTGCCCGCGGCGGCCACCGCGAATTGCGCGTAGGCCGCGATGTCGGGCTTGGCGACCACCTCGCAGGCGGTCTCACGGCGCGGCATGCTGCCGCCGAGCGCGGCGCGACGCCCCAGCAGATAGTGCATCTCGGCGCTGTCGTCGGCCGGCTTGTAGAAGGCGGCCTTCGTGGCCTGCTCATCCGTGAGCGGCAGGTTGAAGCGGTTGCGGAACTCGATGAGGTCAGTGTCGTCCAGCTTCTTCTGCGAGTGCGTGGTCATCTTGCCCTGCCCCGCGCTGCCCATGCCATAGCCCTTCTTGGTGTGGGCGAGGATCACCGTGGGCTGGCCCTGATGGGCGGCAGCGGCGGCGTAGGCGGCATGGATCTTCACGAGGTCGTGGCCACCGCGCTTCAGGCGGTCGATCTGCTCGTCGGTCATGCCTTGGGCGAGCCGCGCGAGTTCCTCGTCCTGGCCGAAGAAGGTGTCGCGGTTGTAGCGGCCATCCTTGGCCGCGAAAGTCTGCATCTGGCCATCGACGGTGTTGGCGAAGGCACGCACCAGCGCGCCGTTCACGTCGCGCGCAAAAAGGCCGTCCCAGTCGCTGCCCCAGACGAGCTTGATCACGTTCCAGCCGGCGCCGGCGAAGAGCTTTTCGAGCTCGTCGATGATGCGGCCGTTGCCGCGCACCGGCCCGTCGAGGCGTTGCAGGTTGCAGTTGACCACCCACACGAGGTTGTCGAGCTTCTCGCGCGCGGCGAGCGTGAGCGCGCTCATCGATTCGGGCTCGTCCATCTCACCGTCGCCGAACACGCCCCAGACTTTCCGACCCTCGCAGTTCAGGAGGTTGCGGTGCGTGAGGTAGCGCATGAAGCGTGCGTGGTAGATCGAGCTGATCGGGCCGATGCCCATCGAGCCGGTCGGGAACTGCCAGAAGTCCGGCATCAGGTACGGATGCGGATAGCTGCTGAGCCCCCGTGCGCCCTTGCCCTCGGTGAAGGCGGGTGCGGTGAGTTCCTGCCGGTAATGGGTCAGGTCTTCCTCGCTGAGGCGGCCTTCGAGAAAGGCGCGCGCATAAACACCCGGCGCGCTGTGCGGCTGGAAGAACACGAGATCGCCGCGATGCGCCTCGGTGCGCGCACGGAAGAAGTGGTTGAACCCCGTCTCGAACAGATCGGCCGCACTCGCGTAGCTCGCGATGTGGCCGCCGAGTTCGCCATAGGCCTGGTTGGCGCGCACGACCATCGCGAGCGCGTTCCAGCGCATCAGCGACGCGAGACGCTCCTCGATCGCGAGGTCGCCGGGGAACGCCGGCTGGGCCTCGACCGCGATGGTGTTGACGTACGGCGTCGACAGTTCGGGCTGCCAGCCGATGCGCTGCGCCCGCGCCATGCGCGCGAGTTCGTCCAGCATCCAGCGCGCCCGCTCGGGGCCGTGTGTTTCGGCCAGCGCGACGAAGGCATCGCGCCATTCGGCGGTTTCGACGGGGTCGGCATCGTGAAGGGACATGTCGAGCAATGCGCGCAACTGATCGGGGGATATCGGGGCGTTCATAGACCGCACTTTAGGCCGCGAGTTTTGAAATGAGATGCCGTTTCCACCCATTTCAGCGGTCGACAGCCACATAGAATGCCGCGATTTGGCTCTTGCACAGCATTTCATGCAACTCGACGCAATCGATCTCCGCATCCTGGACGAACTGCAGCGCGACGGCGCGCTTTCGAACGTGGAACTGGCGCGCCGGGTGCATCTGTCGCCCTCGCCGTGCCTGGCGCGCGTGAAGGCGCTCGAGAGCACCGGCGTGATCCAGCGCTACGTCGCACTGGCCAGCGCGAGCGCCTTGGGCCTCGGCCTCAACGTGTTCATTTCCATCAGCCTCAAGACGCAGAGCAAGCAGTCGCTGGCCGAGTTCGAGCAACGCATCGCGGAGCACGACGAAGTCATGGAGTGCTACCTGATGACCGGCGATAGCGACTATCTGATCCGGGTCGCCGTCGCCGACATCGGGGCGCTCGAGAAGTTCATCCTCGAACAGCTCACGCCGATCGCCGGGATCGAGAAGATCCGCTCCAGCTTTGCGCTCAAGCAGGTGCGCTACAAGACGGCGCTTCCGCTGCCGCAATAGGCTCAAGCAAAGCTGCGGGGAGATCGATCTCTGCGTTTTTGGGGCCAAGCGTTGCACGCGAGCAAATCTCGCGGTTCCACCTGAAAGAAGTGCAACCGAAGGTGGCCGAGTTGACCAGAGCGCGACACACACGGTTGCGTATGCACGGCTCGGTGGGCTTGGCCGCACCTATCGTTCCCCTCCACTGGCTCCGGTTGAGGCTCTCAACATCAACAAAGTGAGGCTTTCATGTTCGACCGACGCACCCTTGCAGCTTGCTGCGTGCTTGCCCTTCCGTATGGCGCCTGCCTTGCGCAGACCACTTTCGCAGCGGACCAGTACTACGACAACCGGTGGTACATCACGCCCTTCGGCGCCTACGTCCATCCGGACGGCGACCGCAACGCCGACAAC